>JAILPR010000214.1 GCA_024699355.1 Lachnospiraceae bacterium | reverse complement strand
ATTGCGATCAAAGCCGGCGACATCGAAAAAAACAAGATCCGCGGCGATATCGGGATCACGTATGATATGGATCTGCTGCGCCTGATCGACGCGTTTACCAGTTACGGCTTATATGTGGGTTCTGTCGTGCTGACACAGTTCGCGGAGCAGCCATCGGCGGTTGCCTATGAACGGAAACTCAAAGCCCTGGGCTTAAAGGTTTTCCGTCATTACATCATTCCGGGCTATCCTTCGAATATCCCGTTCATCGTATCGGATGAAGGGTTCGGTAAAAATGATTACATCGAAACGACCCGTCCGCTGGTCGTTGTGACGGCGCCGGGACCGGGCAGCGGAAAGATGGCGACCTGCCTTTCACAGGTATATCATGAGGCAAAGCGCGGGGTTAAGGCCGGCTATGCGAAGTTTGAGACCTTCCCGATCTGGAATGTGCCGCTCAACCACCCGATCAACCTCGCTTATGAGGCTGCCACGGCGGATTTAAATGATGTGAATATGATCGATCCGTTCCACCTGGAGGCTTATGGTGAGACGGTCGTCAACTATAATCGTGATGTCGAAGTATTCCCGGTATTAAAGGCGATGTTTGAAAAAATTTCCGGGGAGTCACCCTATCAGTCACCGACCGATATGGGCGTTAATATGGCAGGCAATGCCATCATCGATGATGAAGCATGCCGCAGGGCCTCCAATCAGGAGATCATCCGCCGCTACTATGAAGCGGTGGTTGCCAAGCGCAAAGGCGAAGGCACGGATCAGGCGGCGCAGAAGATCGAACTGCTGATGAAAAAGGCAGGCATCTCTGTTGCAGATCGTCCCGCAGTGTCTGCGGCCAATATCAAGGCGGAGCAGACCGGGGTTCCGTGCGCAGCGATCGAGCTTGCGGACGGCAAGGTGATCACCGGCAAGACGTCCCAGATGCTGGGCGCTTCTTCCGCGATGATGTTAAATGTGTTAAAGCATTTTGCGGGGATCCCGGATGAGCAGAAGCTCATTTCGCCGGAGATCCTGACACCGATCATGAATCTGAAGGTAAAATATCTGGGCGATCACAATCCGCTGCTGCACCTTGATGAGCTGCTCATTGCGCTTTCCATGGAGGCAATCAACAGCGATGCGGCCAAGAAAGCCTATGATTGCATCCCGATGCTGGCCGGTCTGGAAGTGCATTCTTCCGTGATCCTCTCGCAGGTGGATGTCGGGGTATTAAAGCAGCTCGGGATCCATGTGACCTGTGAGCCACGCTATGAAGGCAATAAGCTGTATCACAATTAAATGTATGAGGCCAAAGACAGGATGTCTTTGATGTGATCTAAAGGGGGCTTTAAATCAATGGTTTAAGCCCCTTTCTCTTGTAAAGGTAGAAACGATGTTATTTAATTCATTTTCATTTTTGATCTTTTTCCCGATCGTAACGCTATGCTACTATCTGATCCCGCATAGATTCCGTTACCTTTGGCTCCTTGCGGCCAGCTATTTTTTCTACATGTGCTGGGAGCCGCGCTATGCACTGCTTCTTTTGGGCTCGACGGCAGTCACCTATGTCTGTGCAAGGCTTCTTGGACGTGCGGAGAAGATATCGATCCGGAGGCTGATCCTGATCATTTCGCTGGTGCTAAACTTCGGGATCCTCTTTTTGTATAAATATCTGGAGTTTTTCCTGATCAACTTAAATTCGCTGCTCAAAGCCCTGCATATCGAGCTTTCGGTCAACGCATTCAGCCTGGTGCTGCCGGTTGGCATTTCCTTTTACATCTTCCAGGCGGTGGGCTATACGATCGATGTGTATCGAAAAGAACTGGCACCCGAGAAGAATTTCTTCAAATATGCGGTGTTCGTATCCTTCTTCCCGCAGCTGGTGGCAGGCCCGATCGAGCGTGCCGGGAATCTGCTGCATCAGTTTGAAGAGAAGCACTTCTTTGAATGGAAACGGGTCAAAAACGGACTGCTGTTGATGCTTTGGGGATTTTTCCTGAAGGTGGTTGTGGCGGACCGCATTGCAATCTTTGTCGATGCGGTGTTTGATGACTTTTACAATTACGGCGGCTGGTATCTGGTGGTTGCCTCCATCCTCTTTGCGATCCAGATCTACTGCGATTTCGCGGGATATTCGACGATTGCGATCGGAGCGGCATCTGTGATGGGATTTACGTTAATGGAGAACTTCCATCAGCCGTATCTGGCGGTTTCGGTCAAAGAGTTCTGGCGCAGATGGCACATTTCGCTGACCGGATGGTTTCGCGATTATCTCTACATCCCGCTGGGCGGCAACCGCAAAGGCAAGGTGCGCAAGTATGTGAACAACCTGATCGTCTTTTTCCTGAGCGGTTTATGGCACGGTGCGATGTGGAATTACGTGATCTGGGGCGGCTTAAACGGCCTTTACCTGGTGATCGCGGATCTGTTTGCACCGGTTAAAGAAAAAGTACGAAACCTCGTGCACTGGGATCCGGAAGCATCTTCCAATCGCCTGCTTGGGCGGATCGTGACCTTTGTGCTGGTTGATTTTTCCTGGATCTTTTTCAGGTCACAGGGAACCACGCAGGCTTTCCAGGTGCTGCATCAGATGACTTCCGTGCGCAATATCGGCGTACTGCTTGATGGCAGTTTATATCAGCTGGGACTGGATCAGCGCAATTTCTGGTTGATGATGCTCTCCATTGTATTGCTCTTTGTGGTCGATTCGTTGCATGAGAGAGGTCTGCATGTCAGAGCATGGCTGGAGAAGCAAAACCTCTGGTGCAGGATCCTCGTTCCGATCGTGCTGATCGAGACGATCCTGATCTTTGGCATCTGGGGATCCAACTATGATGCCAGTGCCTTTATTTATTTCAGATTTTAGCGGAACGAAGGAATGATCCGTTGGAGAACATTATGAAACATCAAAAGCTCTATACCGCAGTTGCGATCGTGCTGTTTGTGGTGCTGCTTGTATGCAGTACACTGGGCCTTGAACATCTGCTGAAAGACAAAAACAATTACATTAAATATAATCAATTTTACGAAGAAACGGAGAACTTCGACGTGCTCTTCTTCGGCTCGAGCCGTGTCCTGGATGGCATCATGCCGATCCAATTGTGGGACGACTACGGGATCCGCGGCTACAACATGGCACAGCATGGTGAAAATGTCCTGATCTCCTACTGGCAGCTCAAGAACGCACTGCAGTACCAGACGCCAAAGGTCGTCTTTTTTGACATTTCGCTCTTTGCGGCCGAGATCGTGACACCGGAGTCGGAGAAAGAGACGCAGGCGTATTTGCACAAATCCCTGGATCATATGCCGCTGAGCCTGACCAAGATCCGGGCGGTAGAGGCGCTGACCGAGGGCTTTACGGTCAATGAGTATCTCTTCCCGCTGACGATGTATCACAATCGCTGGAATGAGCTGACGGCGCAGGATTTCTATGAGGCGGAGCCGGCGTTTAAGGGAGCCGAGGACCGTGTGACCCTGGAAGTGGAGTCGGATGCCGATTGGGGCGGAGACGAGGCCCTGGATCGGGAGACATTTGATCCGGACCGGTTGTATTTGGACAAGGTGATCGAGATGTGCCGGGAGAAGGATATCGAGATCGTCATCACCTGTATGCCGGCGGTCAACATGAAGCTGCAGACCTACTTTTATCCGGCGATCAACAGCTTTGAAGAATATTGCGATGAGTATGGTGTGACGTTCCTGAATTTTTGCAGGGATGATGCATTTTTAAACAATCAGACCGACTATGCGGATGGTGCGCACTTAAATCCGAGCGGCAGCAGAAAGCTGACCTCTGAGATCGGTGCCTATCTGACGGAGACGTACACCTTTGATGCAGAGGCGAGCGCGCGCGTGCAGGAGCAGTGGGATACCGCCTATGAAAACTACCGCTTAACGCGTCTGGCAGAGATCCGCAATTGTGCAGCGACGCAGGACATCTACGGCTACATGATGCTGGTATCGGGGACGAAGGAGTTTGATGTCCGTGTATCCGTGCCGTCCAAAGACTATATTCAGATCGAAGATGTCAAAACCTATCTGGAAGAGCTCGGTCATCCGTTGTCCGAAGCGAGCGTGGATGAGTCGCTTGCGGGCGTGACCTTTACACTGATCGATGCGCGCGATGGAAGCGTGATCGAGGAGCACACGTTCGGGCTATAGGATCTTACGGTGCTGTGACAGCATCAACGAGCTGGTCGATCAGGGCCTGATTGAAAGAATACTTGCAATTTGCGGCATCGTAAAGAAGCTGTTCGTAATAGGATGCAGCTTTGTATGGCGCGCCTGCGTAGCCGTTTTGGGAAGCACCGTTCCACATCATGCAATCGTAATAGTCCTGTGATGCATCGATCATTTCCCAATAGGACTGATACAGCTCGTCATCATACAGTCCGTACAGGATCATGGTGCTATAGAGGCCGGCATAGTCGCCGCCATAATATTTGGTATCAAGCCAGCGAAGCTGATCAGCATTGATGGTTTGATCGGTGACAGAATCACGAACCTGATAGAAGAGGACGGAGATACTTAAATAGCCAAACAGCATCACAAATGCAAAGAAGAGCGTTTTGAGCAACAGCTTTCCGATCCCCGGGGTCTGATCATTCATGAAGATACGCCCTCCTTTTCATCAAAGTCGCAGTTATGACATCCTCGTCATAAAACTGATCGGCATCACACAGGTCTGTCCACTCATGTTCGGTCATTCCCAGATAGCCGACCAGGAAGGCCTTGATCTCATCAAGGCAGTTTAGATAATAGTCTTCGTTCTCCGGTGCAAGCGCCGAATAATCTCCAAGGGAACAGATGCAGAACCGGCGCGCATGCATCAGGGCCAGTTGTAAGCGTGTCTCCGATATGCCATCTCCCATCAGAATATCTTGCAGTACAGTATACTTATCAGCGGTAAAATCGCGATAATCGTAATACAGAAAGCATGCCTGAGAATAGACGTAACGGTCTTGACCATACAAGTCATACTCATCCATCATGGTGCGAAGCATCCGGTAATCGCCGGATTGATAATAGGATTCCATTAAAGCTTCGATCTTCTCGGCGTTTCTATGATAGCGGATTTTCGGAACAAGGCTGTCAAGAAGCGATGCTGCCAGAACGATCACGATCGAAAGCACGATCATGGAGAGTGCGATCAGGATCCCGCGGTTCAACCATCGATTCAAAATAAACGGAGAATACTTCCGATGCTGTTCTTTTCGTGCCTCTTCAAAGGCACGTTCTGCTTCACTTTGCTCGGCATGCCAAATGCGTCCGAGTCTGTTTTCTGCCCCGCAGTAGGGACAGTTCATTTTAATGGTGCGGTAGTTGGCACCACAGTTCTTACATTTCATGCGATAGTTCCTTTGTTCTGTGGCTTCGTGCACAGTAAGCGGTTTGCCGTGTAAGTCTGCAATAGCAATACAGTTAATGTGCGGAAAGACGAGACATGACCAGCTTGGTCAATTCCAAATAGTCCTCCGCATCCTGATAACCGGCAGCCAGTGTCTGATCAATTTCTTCGTCGGTCAGCAGGAGCTTACCGGTCAGTGCATCGCGGTATGCCTGCTCGATCTCGGCAAACCCCGCATCTTTCTGATAGCGCAGATTGTCCTGACGAGAGGTGATCACGTTGGAAAGCTGCGTAAAGAGAAAGCATAATTGGCTGCTGATCAGTGGTGCTGCGGTATTAGCATCGTATTCGCGGTAGTATGTCAGGGCAGTGTCTGCGCAGGGGAGCCAGTACTCGCTAAAGACCGCACAGTTGACCAGATCCTGATAGACGCGCCAGGTGCCGCCATACGGTGCTTGGACGTGATTGTCCAGATAGTCTTCCATTGCTTTATAGTCCCGTGCTTCATAATAAGTTTCCAGCTGAACCAGGTCTTTTTGGCGTTCATCGACACTGTATTTGGAATACAGGAATGTACTGATCGCTGTAGCTGCAAGAAGGATCGGGATCAGAATGGGCAACAGGCGCCCGATGTGTTTTAGCAGGGTAGTACCGGCGGATTCGACACGCTCGGCCCGCTTTTTTCGATCATGATTTTGCCAACGGAGTTTTTGGGCTTCATTTTGCAGGCTGCGTATATTCTGCTGATGCTCTTTTTCTGCCAGAGCGATGACTTCAAAGGCACAGTAGGGGCAGACGATGACATCGTCCGCAAGCTGTGCGCCACAGTTCTCACAAATCTTCATTAGAGTACCTCTCAAAAAAATATCGAAATTTATCTTACTAGATTTGATGGATAATCACAATACAGATTAGTTGACATGGAATGCCACGACATGTATTATTATAACTACAAGACGTAGTATTCAAAACTACATGAGAGGAGAATGCTAAAATGACAATTACCATTCGAGAACCGGGAAGCGCACTCACCCACCTTGCAGCGATGTTTCTGGCGGCAGGCGCAAGCATCCCGTTATTATTAAAAGCGGCTGGCATGGGCGGCGTCTATGTCGCTGTCATGCTCGTATTTGCCGCCAGTATGATCTTATTATACGGCGCCAGTGCTTTTTATCATGCGATCGATCTGGCACCGGCCGTGATCAAAGTATTTCGTAAACTGGATCATTCGATGATCTTTATCCTGATCGCAGGCTCCTATACGCCGGTATGTATCCTGGTGCTGGAGCGTGCGGTGGGGATCCCGCTGCTGGTGACAGTCTGGAGCTTTGCCATCATCGGGATCTTACTGAAGGTCTTTTGGATCAACTGCCCGAAGTGGCTTTCCTCGACGATCTATATCGTCCTTGGCTGGAGTGTTGTTGCTGTGATGGGACCGATCTATCAGAGCCTGACCGGTTCTGCATTTGCGTGGCTCCTGGCAGGTGGGATCATGTATACCGTCGGCGGCGTCATCTATGCGTTAAAGCTGAAGGTATTTAATGATAAGCATCCGTATTTTGGCTCCCATGAGGTCTTTCACCTGTTTGTGATGGCCGGCAGCTTTTGCCACTTTGTTGTGATGTATCAGTACCTGCTGCAGTAACAGTTAAAGCTCGTCCCAGTTCGGCAGAGGCGTGCCGTGCTTGACGGCTTCATCGACCAGCGTGTAGAAGCGGATCTTTTTTTGCAGGTGGGCAAGACCTGTTTCCAGATCCTTCATGCGTTCCACGGTTTTTACTTCCTGCGTTTTCATCATCTGCAGGATTTTCTCGGAGTTTTGTTCCATGTCTTTTTCATAGGTAAAGAAAGCCTTGATTTCGTCTAACGGAAGCAGGGCTTTTTTGAAGCATTCGATGGCATTTAGCCGATCGATGTGGCTCTCGTTGTAGACGCGCCGATAGGAATTGATATGTTCTACATGCTCGAGCAGCCCGATCTTTTCGTAATAGCGGATCGTGGATGCGGGGAGATGAAACATCTGTGATATTTCGGAAATCGTATAAGTCGCCATAAATCCTCCTTCGCCGGACAGGCGCGGCTGCGCCCGATACGGCAACTGTGACAGTCGTGGTGGCGCGGTTGCGCCTGCTGCAACAGGTCGCGGGGCTGGGTCAAAGCGCCGACTGTGAAATTAAATTGCGTACAAATAAAATTTTACTTGAGTTAAAGTAAACTTCAAGTAGTATGATCACAGTATACTACGAAATTTAAAGGAGGTACCCATGGAGAATTTTAATTTTTATGCACCGACGTATTTTGCCTTTGGCAAAGATCGTGAGAATGACTGCGGCGAGCTGGTCAAGCGCTTTGGCGGAAGCAAAGTGCTGATCCACTACGGCGGCGGATCTGTTGTACGTTCCGGCCTGCTGGACAGAGTCAAAGCGTCCCTGCAAAAAGCCGGCGTTCCGTTTGTCGAACTGGGCGGTGTCATGCCGAATCCGAGAAGCGGCCTGGTATATCAGGGCATCGAGCTTTGCAAAAAAGAGCAGGTGGACTTTGTGCTGGCAGTCGGCGGCGGCAGCACCATCGATTCTTCGAAGGCAATTGCGGCAGGTGTTGTCTATGACGGAGATTTCTGGGACTTTTATCAGGGCAAACTGATCGAGAAGGCACTCCCTGTGGGAACCATCTTAACGATCGCGGCAGCCGGTTCCGAAGGCTCACCGGATTCCGTGATCACCAACGAAGACGGCATGATCAAGCGCGGGGCGACCGGAGATGCGATCCGCCCGAAGTTCTCGATCTTAAATCCGGCATTGACCGAGACGCTGCCGGCGTACCAGACAGCCTGCGGTATCACGGATATCATCGCGCATCTCTATGAGCGTTATCTGACCAATACGAAAGATGTCGAGGTGACCGATCGTCTGATCGAGGGTCTGATCCTGACGATGAAGACCGAGGCTCCGAAGGTGATGGCGAATCTGACGGATTATGAGGCACGTGCCAACATCATGTGGGCCGGCATGGTCGCACACAATAACATCGTCGGTGTCGGCAGATCTCAGGACTGGACCAGCCATCAGATCGAGCATGAACTCTCGGCACTGTATGACTGTGCACACGGCGCAGGCCTGGCAGTGACGATGCCTGCGGTATTTACCTATAACTGCAAGCATGATGTGATGCGGTTTGCACAGATCGCAGTCCGCGTCTGGGGCTGTCAGATGGATTTTGCAAATCCTGAGAGAACCGCCAGAGACGGCATCGAAGCACTCAGAAGCTTCCTGATCTCCATCGGCATGCCAAAGAATTTTGCGGAGCTTGGCGCCAGGGAAGAGGATATCGAGAAACTGGCTTATACCTGCTGTTACGGTAAGGGCGATGAAGGCGGCGAGATCGGCGGTTTCGTTCCGCTGAAGCAGAGCGATGTCGAGGCAATTTATCGACTGATGCTGTAAGCATCGGATCATAGAACACGCGCAGACGGCGCACGGGATACTCCCGTGCGCTTTTTGCATGCCACGGGTGTTTGCATGCCACGGGCGTTTGTGTGCCACGGGCGTTTGCATGCCACGGGCGTTTGTGCGTGACTGTTGCGCGCTGCGCAGGTGTAACGTCTTGACGAGATAGAGTCGCATGAGTATAATAACACTGTTATCATAACAGTGTTATGATGAAGCAACAGATCACGCGAGCGCGAAAAGTCGCTGAAATAGGGGAGAGCGCAGATGGCTGTTAAAAACATAGAGATGGATGAAACACTAAAAAAGAGTGCGATGAAAGAATTTCTGCAGTATGGATTTCGCGATGCATCCCTTCGAAGGATCGCAGACAGCGCAGGGACGACAACCGGATCCATTTATACGAGGTATGATGGAAAAGATGGTCTGTTTCTGGGGCTGACAACACAGATCAGAGATGCAGCGATGCTTGCATTTGAACAGCTTCGTCCGGTGTATGAAGCTGCCGGAGATATCGATGGGATGATGGATGCAAGCCGGATGGAGGCGCGTCTCATTCTTGAAATCGTGTTCCGCCATTATGATGAGGCGGTGCTGTTGATCTGTAAGAGCGAGGGGAGTAGTGCCAATCAATTTTGGGATCAGGTGATCGAGCGCAAGGTGCGGGAATCGGAATCGTTTTTTGGAGACTTTGCGGGGGCGCCTGATCTCAAGCATGCGTTTGAAGTGCTGCTGACCATGCAGTTTGAGATGTACCGGAAGATCATTCAGAACGGGTATACCAGAGAAGAAGCACTGCAGTGCATGGATCTGATGATGGTGTTTATGAACGGGGGTTGGAAGGCGTTGATGGAGGCGTTGTGGCGTCTAAAGGAGAAGTCGCATGAAAGAACATAATTTCTATTGGATGTTTTTCGCACCGATGATGAAACGGAGCATTCAAAAGCGGTTTGGAAAAAAGATGGCAGTAACATCGATCCGGCAGGGAAAAGCGGAGTATCGCCGGCTCGTGGCGGGAGCACCGGAGATCGGCAAAGGCAATCCGATGGCGGAGAATGCTTATTTTGCCTATGCATTTGTCGGGGCATGGCTTGGGAGCAACAAGCAGTTGACGCCCGATGATATGGCACTTGTGATGACGGATGTGCTAACGCGGGTGAAGTTCTTCTTTGGCATGACCGATTTAAATCGCACACCGAAAAAGTGGTATCGGGATATGAAAAAGTATGAAGCCTGGTATGATGCGGGAAACGGTGCGAAGTATCCGACGACCTGGAAGGTACACTTTGATGAAAATTTGCATCGTGACGGCAGCTATTACTATTTTTCGGTGTGCCCGATCTGCAGTTATCTGACGGGACTGGGACTGGGGGAGATCATGCGGCCGTTATGCGAGACGGACAAGGTGATGTTTGCTTATCAGCATGGCGTATTGCATCGGGAGCATACGATTGCATCCGGTGGCAGTATGTGTGATTATTGGACTGTAGGGGATCGGATGACAGATCCCAGGTAGACTGCGGGCAATCCGCAGCAGAGCATAAATCCGATGCGATGGGAAGGTAACGAAACGATGGAAGAGCATACTTTTTTGGAAGTACATGTGGAATTTCACGGGGAGCAGGTGAAACTGCAGAATGAATGTGAAGAGGTTTTGATGATCCCGTTTTGCGGGATAGCAAAAGGCACGCTGATCAACGGGATCGTAGAGCCCTGCGGCGTCGATACTCAGGTGGTCAATGCTGCGGGGGTGCGTCATATGTCGGCCAGATATATGATCACCGGAAAAGATGCGAACGGAGAAGAGGCGCATTTGTATATTGAAAATAACGGATGGTCGGAGCGAAATTTACAGATGCCGTTTCAGACGGTGCCGACGTTTTATACGGATAGCAAAGCGATCAGGGAAGCGATCGCCGGGCGGCAGATCATCGGTGTCGGAGAAAAGAGAGAAGACGGGCTGTGGATCTGTTTTCAGGCGATCTCCTGAAAAGGGCGGCGATGTTCATTTTTGTGTACCGCGCGTAAGCCGGTAAAAATATGACAACTTAATAATTTACATATGGAATAGAAGGCCGGGATGTGAGAAAATAACAAAGACTATCACAAAAGCATTGTTTTATGTGGAGGAGTAACTTGAACATTGGAACGATCTCGGCAGATATTGTAGCTGCTGTTTTTACATTGATCCTGCTGGTGGGGTCCCTTAGGCAGGTAAAGAAAAATCATTTTTCCACCAATCTGTTTATCGGGATGCTGGCCGTGGCAATCGTTGGCATGGTCTGTGATGCAATCAGCTATCTGGTGGAAGGCAAGGCGGGGGCCGGAACAATCGGATTTTGGACGGCGACCATTACGTATCTGGCCTGTGCGATCCTGCTGGCGATGTATTCGCTGTATCTGATCGCGGTGCTCTCCGAACGGGTCGAGGTGTCCTACCGGATCATTGCGCCGGTGCTTGTGCTCTCAGGGATCAACTTCGTGCAGTTGCTCTTAGGGATCGCTTTGGGAAAGACCTTTACGATTGTTCGTGATGTCTATGTCGGCGGACCGTGGGAGGATGTTTCCAGCATGCTGTCCGTGATCGGACTGATCTATCTGTATCTGGTGATGTTCCGGTTCCGGAAAAATCTGGGGAACCGTCTGTTTCTGGCACTGTGTACGTATCCGGTATTTCCGCTGATCGTGCTGCTGATCCAGTTGATCATCGTGGATGTGGACTATACCTATGTGGGAATCGCATCTTCGTGCCTCGTGATCTTTGTGGAAGTGCAGATCCGGACGATCGCAGAGTCGGAACTTCGTGAGCAGATCTTACAGGAAGTGTCGTTGATGGACTCTCTGACCGGGCTAAAGAACCGCAGGGCCTTTAATGCGATGCTCCGGGAAAAAGAGCAGAGCGGCAAAGTTGCGGCGGTTTTTTGCGATCTGAATTCGCTCAAATGCACCAATGATGATCTGGGGCATGAAGCGGGAGATCATCTGCTCGTAAAGTTTGCCGATATGCTGCGGGAGATTTTTCCGGACGGAGAGATCTGCAGGATCAGCGGTGATGAGTTCGTCGTGTTGTTCTATGATATGGAAGAGGAGATGCTGGATCGGAAAGTACAGCAGTTGCGGGATCTGATCAATCAAAATGACCGGATCGCCTCGCTTGGATATGTCTATCGGGAAAGCGGTAGTGTGCAGGAGATCCTGCGGGAGGCAGAACTGCTGATGTACGAGGACAAAGCAAAGTATTACCGGGAGACCGGGAAAGACCGGAGACATTAAATATAGCCACGTTTTGGCGCAGAACATCAGATCTGCCCGGAACGTGGCTTTTTGAATGTCAGGGGATGCAAGGATCCGGCTGCGCTCTGAACCTAGGCCTGCAGCAGGAGCGATACGACCAGCAGCACAAGGAGAAAGAGCAGGTTACAGATCGTAAAGACCTTGAGGTAACGGGGCACCGTAGCGTCTTTGACATTGCAGTACTGTTTAAACGAGATCAGGCTCGCCATGGATGCGATCAGGGTACCGAGTCCGCCGAGGTTCGTGCCGATGATGAGTTTTGGCAGATCTTCGGTAAAGCCGGAGCAAAGGATCGCAGCCGGGACGTTACTGATCACCTGCGAGAGCAGGATGGAGACGCCGATCTCGTGGGAAGAGACCAGATCCTGCAATACGCTGCTCAGTGCCGGGATGCGTTTGATATTTCCGATAAAGACAAAGAGAAATACAAAGGTAAAGAGCAGGGAATAATCCGGCATCTTTAAGGTGCTGCGGTCAAATACGAGGATTGCAAGTACCAGCAACAGCAGGATCCAATGATAGGGCAGGATACGCGCGACCACCAGGATCGAGAGCACAAAGCAGACCACATACATACCGATCAGGGCCCGGTCTTTGGCGGAGCGTGAAAAGCTGCGCATTTCCCGTAAGGTGATGCCGGAGGATTTGACCATGCAAAGGGCAAAGACCAGAAGCAGGATCGCTGAGATCAGGCTGTAGGGCAGCATGAGCAGGACAAAGGATCCGAGCGACATGTCGGAGAGGGAATACAGATACAGGTTCTGCGGATTCCCGAGCGGTGTCAGCATGCTGCCGAGGTTGGCGGCGATCGTCTCAAGGACGATGACCGGGATATAGAGGTCCTCCCGCCCGGAGATGGAGAGCGTGATGATCGAAAAGGGGACGAAGGTCAACAGCGCCACATCATTGGTGATGAACATGCTCGAAAAAAAGCACAGCATCAGAAAGATGAGGGCAACGCTTCGCGCTGAACGCATCCTGGATACCAGATGTTCTCCGATCTGCCAGAAGACATATTGTTTCTGAAAACCGGACATGGTGAGCATCAGCATCAGCAGGATGCCGAGCGTTCGGGCATCGATATAAGTGCGGTACCTTGCATCGGGCGGCACGATCATACAGGAAATGACGGCGACCGTAAAAGAGATGCACAGGACCGTTTCGTGTTTGAAAAAGCGGATCAGTTTCTGCATAGAATACCTCTTGCGTTTAGAATTCCCGTTGAGAATAATCCTTTTTCGATATGCAGTCAATATTTCACGGATTTTTCGCGCTCTGCCATGCTATACTAAGAATGATGGCTTTTGGACAGGAGATCGGGAGCCACCACAGAGAAGATTGCTGGAAGGATTCTATGGAAGTGATCGGGAGGACCGATCTTAGGAGGAGACGCAATGAACTATCAGGAAATGTTGGAGCAGGCACGCACCTGCATCGGACCGTATTGTAAGGCCTGCCCGGAGTGTAACGGCAAGGCTTGCGGAAACAAGATCCCCGGACCGGGCGCAAAGGGCATCGGTGATGTGGCGATCCGCAATTATGATGCATGGAAAGAAGTACGTGTGAACATGGATACGATCCATCCGGGTGTGACACCGGATACGGGATTCGACTTTTTCGGGCAGCATCTGAAATATCCGATCTTTGCGGGACCGGTGGGGGCGGTCAACCTGCATTACGGAGATCGGCTCAATGATATGCAGTACAATGATATTCTGGTCAGCGGCTGTGCGAAAGCCGGCATCGCTGCATTTACCGGTGACGGGACCAATCCGGATGTCATGGTCGCAGCCTGCAAGGCAATCGCGGGCGCAGACGGCAAGGGGATTCCGACCGTGAAACCGTGGGATATCAACACGCTGCAGGAGAAGTTTGCACTGGTGAAAGACTCCGGGAGCTTTGCTGTGGCGATGGATGTCGATGCGGCCGGTTTGCCGTTCTTACAGAATCTGACACCGCCGGCAGGACCGAAGTCGGTAGCGGAGCTTACCGAAATCGTCAAAGCAGCGGGAAAGCCGTTTATCGTCAAAGGCGTGATGACGGTCAGTGGTGCATTAAAAGCAAAAGAAGCAGGGGCATCGGCGATCATCGTTTCCAATCACGGCGGTCGTGTTCTGGATCAGTGTCCGTCGACCGCAGAAGTGCTGCAGGAGATCGTGGAAGCTGTCGGGGATGAGATGAAGATCCTGGTGGATGGCGGTATCAGAAGCGGTGTGGATGTCTTTAAGGCACTTGCGATGGGGGCAGATGCCGTTGTGATCGCCAGACCGTATGTGACTGCGGTATTTGGCGGTGGAGAAGAAGGTATTGCGTTATATACCGAAAAGCTTGGTGCGGAGCTCATCGATACGATGAAGATGTGCGGTGCGGCAAGCTTACGGGAGATTACCTTGGACAAGGTACGTCTCTAAAGGGGTTTTTGCATGTTAATCAAAGTACGTAAAAGAGGAGATCACGGGGAACCCCGGATCTCCTACAAACTGTTTGTCACCATCTGTGTCAGCATTCTGGTGGGTGTCTTTATGATGCTGATGCTGATCAATACCTATCTGGTCATGCGCTCGAACAGTCTCGAGATGTCGGAGCAGGAGGCGGTACTGACGACGCAGCATATGGTGACGGGCATCGATGAAAATCTGGAAAATGTGCGGCAGTATTATCTGTACTGTGCACTGGATGATGAGATTGAGTGGTTTATCAATAACCGTCTGGCATTTTCCGATTATCAGCGCTATCAGAAGATCAATACGGCACTGGGAAATAATGCGTTGTTTCCGAATTGTGTCAATAATTATGTGATCCTGAACATCAACAACAACAGAGTCATCAGCAGCAGGGGAATCTACAATCTGACCGACATGGTCAATGCAGAAGAAATCCTGGGTTTTTACGAACGAAATTCATTGGAAACCAATCGCGGTAACTGGGTGTATGTCGCGGACGGGACGGATGTCGCGACCACGGATTCGCTCTTTCACCTGACGGTGGATACGGATGGCTTAAACTTTGTCCTTAATCTGCCGCTCGGAGTAACGAGCACCAAAGGCATGCTGTTTGTGAACATCAATCAGGAAGAGCTGAATCAATGGATCTGGGATGGCCTGAGTGTTTCCGGAAAATATGCGGCGGTGTTCGACACTGACGGAAGTGTCATTTATTCCTCGAATGATGAATTTGCATCATCCTGTGCAGAACTGATGAAGTCTTCCGAAACAAATCTTCCGGTCAAAACGGAAGTCAACGGTACGGACTGTATCATTTCCGCAAGTACGTCGACCACACTGGGGTGGACCTATTATGTGGCGTATGACTACGGAAGGTTCCTCGGAGCAACGTCCAAGCTGCTGATCGAGTTTTTGATCGCGATCATCGCACTGTCGGTGCTGAGTTTTATTTCTGTGCGCTATGCACTCTATCAGCCGGTGGATCGATTGATCAAAGAGGTGACGGAAGAGGAGAAGCCGGAAGTGTCCGGCAATGAATTGCAGTTCCTGGCAGGACAGTTTGCCAATCTGAAAAACGATCGTGAAGCGCTCCATCAGGCGATGCTGCAGAGGCGCGATAAGCTGGCGGAACTCTTTGAGATGCGACTGATCCGAAGTGCGGTCTCGGCAGAAGATGAATGGGAAGAATACGTCAAAGTGCTGGGTCTGACCGAGCATCAGCTTTATGCTGCGGTGGCGATCATTTTAAATCTGCGGGATGAAGAAGCGGCAGAAGATGAGCTCAACGAAGATGCGATCTGTCTGTCCCTGGCGGAGAATCAGCCGGATGCTTTGAAACAGAAGCCCTGGCTGCCCCTGATCTATGATTCCTGCACGCTGACCTGTATCTTTGCGGATGAGACCGAAGAAGCATTGATGGATCAGATCTCTTCTTATTTCGAAGAAATGAAAGCCTATGCGCTGAATTCCTACGGATATCATATCCAGATGGGTGTCAGTGAATTGCATACTCAGCACAGGCATCTGGGCAGGGCATATCACGAATGTGTCTATGCGCTCACGATGGATGCGGAGGCTGCAGAGCGTGATCATGATGACGCAAAGCCGCTGCTTGGACGTGATTGCCGTTTCTATCTGCAGACCACGCAGGCATCGACCGACGGCATCAATCTGAAGAAGTATGAAAAGGAGATCTGCGACGGCTTAAAGGCGATGGATAAGGGCCAGTGCTACAGGCTGCTGGATGATTTTACAGATCAGCTCAGAACTGTGGGCGAGTGGACGGTAGCGTCCATCTATTTTGCGGCACTGATCGATACGATCCTGATGGAAGCGATCAATATGCAGATCGATATCCTGGTGCTTTGTCCGGAAGGCATGCAAAAACTGTATCAGCATGTGATGGAAGCGGGCGATGTGAGCAGAGTCCGTAAAAATATGAAGAAGATGCTGATCGATCCGATCCTGCAGGAACGCAGTAATCTTCTGGTGGATCATTCGTATCAGATGATGACGGCCATTGAAAAGAAGCTGGCGGACAGCAAAGGAAACATTACCTTAAATGAATGCGCGGATGAACTGAATGTCACACCGACCTATATCTGGAAGATCATGAAAGCGGAGAGCGGCAAGACCTTCAGTGAATATCAGGAGGAGTATAAGATCGAGGAAGCCAAGAAACTGTTGCAGACCAATATGTCTGTTTCGGACATCGCGTCAGAGCTTGGCTATACCAATGCACAGAACTTTATCCGGTTCTTCAGTAAGGGAACGGGATTAACGCCCGGAAAGTACCGGAAATTAATGTACGGTTCTTTATAAACAGTAAAATAACAGATGGTTTTTATAAAAGTATCATTTTCTTTCATGACGGTGACATGCCGTGTCAGAAAATGATACTTTTGTTTATTTTTACTAAAAAAGGCAAGGCGAAAATGGATAAAATAACGCAAAATAATATGATTATAGATGTTAAAGGCATGGAAACCTATCATTAATATATAAAACGTTGTCGACATAGGCACCGGTTGTGAAGCGCGGCAACGGAGATGAAAAAGGAAGAAGGAGAAGCATATGGCAAAAGCAAAGAAGCAGCTGATCAAGATGGCCGACGGAACGTACTATGAAGCCAACAGGACCAGCACCGGAAAATACTTCAAGCAGCATATCTGGCTGTACTTATTGCTACTGCCGGGTCTGATCTATATGATCTTGTTCCGGTATGTGCCGATGGGCGGTCTGGTAATCGCATTTAAAGATTACAGTCCGTTTAAAGGATTATGGGGGAGTGATTGGGTAGGATTTGCAAACTTCACCAAGTTCTTTAGTAACAATGACTTCAGTAAACTATTGATCAATACACTGGGGATCAGTTTACTGCAGTTGGTGCTGTATTTCCCGGCACCGATCATTTTGTCTTTGTTCTTAAATGAAGTAAGACACAACGCATACAAGAGAGTCGTTCAGACACTGGTGTATATCCCGCATTTCGTATCCTGGGTTATCATCGCAAGTTTGACGTATCAGTTATTTAATGTGACAGACGGTGTGTTCAACGTCTTATATAAAGCAATGACGGGAAGCACCTTTGATATCCTTTCCAAGGCATCCACGTTCTGGGGCCTGATCGTTGGTCAGGATATCTGGCGTGAGACCGGTTACGGTACCATCGTTTTCCTGGCTGCACTTTCCGGTGTCGATCAGGAACTGTATGAAGCAGCAAAGGTGGACGGTGCCGGAAGATGGAGACTGATGTGGCATATCACACTGCCGGCCATCAGAGGTACGATCATCATGATGCTGATCCTGAGAGTCGGCGGCATCTTAAATACAGGATATGAGCAGATCTTCCTGATGAGAAACGACTTGAATATTGCAAGAGCCGAAGTATTTGATACCTATATCTATACCAAGGGTATTAAGAACGGTATGTACTCCTTCTCCTCTGCAGTAGGTATGTTTAAATCCGTTGTCGGAATGATCATGGTAATGCTTGCAGACCGCGTCGCAAAGTGGTTCGGCGAGAGCGGATTATACTAGAAAGGAGGATACGGCATGGCGAAAACAAATGTAAAAAGCGGCATCAAAGTCCAGAAAAGTGTTGGCGACAAGATCGTCGATGTGATCATTTATCTCGTACTCGGCATCATTGCCATCAGTACCATCCTTCCGTTCCTCTATGTATTTGCAGGCTCTTTTGCAACGGAAAAAGAACTGACGGAAAAAGCATTTTTCATCATTCCTTCGGTTTGGTCACTCAATGCATATAAATATGCGATCAAAACAGCAAATATCTTACGTGGTCTGAAGAATTCCATTCTCCTGACCGCTGCCGGAACAACCCTGTGTATGCTCTTTTCTTTAACCTTTGCATACCCGTTGTCCAAGGCACATTTCAGAGGCAGAAACTTTGTCATGAACCTGGTCATCATCACGATGCTCTTTAGCGGCGGTATGATCCCGTCCTTCATCGTGTATAAGGCTTACGGTCTTTACGATACCTATTGGGCACTGATCCTGCCGGGTCTGATCAGCCCGTTCAACATGATCATCATCAAGAAGTTCTTCCAGGGACTTCCGGTCGAACTCGATGAAGCATCCTATATGGATGGAGCAAATGATCTACAGATCTTTACAAAGGTTGCGTTGCCGCTTTCCAAGCCGGTGATCGCTTCCATCTCTCTGTTCTACGGCGTAGGCTTCTGGAACGATTACTTCGGTTCCATGATCTACCTGCAGACCGCAGAGAAGTTCCCGATCCAGATCCAGCTGCGTTCCATCATCCTGCAGTCATCGACGATCGTGGATAACATGGTCAATGATTTCGATATCAACGGAACACCGCCGGATAAAGCAGTTAAGATGGCTTGTACCGTAATCGCTACGGTTCCGATCCTTTGCGTTTATCCGTTCGTACAGAAGTACTTTACCAAGGGTGTTATGGTCGGCGCAGTCAAAGGCTGATCCAACTTACATTTAATGCAATGGGATTATTTCCCTGCAGATATTTTTCATTTCATAAAGGAGGATAAAAGATGAAAAAGAAACTCGTAAGCGTGTTACTTGCATCTGCTATGGTTATGAGCCTTGCAGCTTGCGGCGATACCGCTTCCACACAGCAGAGCTCCGGTGCAGACACCGCAGCAACCACAGAGACAACAGCAGCAGCTGAAGGCGAAGCTGAAGCAGAAGCAACAGCTGAGCGCCAGACACTGACCTGGTCTGTCATCGACTTAAATGCCGGTGTCAACGCAACAGGTGATTATGCAGAAGAGATCATGACACAGCTCGAAGACTTCTGCGGCGCAGATCTGGAACTGATCTGGTACGCAAATGATGCTCTTTCCGAGAAGAACTCTCTGGCACTGACCAGCCCGTCTACCATGCCGCAGATCATGTCCTGGGGCGGTACCGTAACAGGTGACGTTGTATCCGCTGCAAAGAACGGTGCATTCGTTGACTTAAACAACTATATCTGGGATGCAGAGAAGTATCCGTATCTGTCTCAGCTTTCCGAAGATGTTGCTGCAAACCTGACTGTTGATGGTAAGCTGATCGCTCTGCCGCGTACCCGTGTCGTAGGTCGTTACGGTTTATCTTATCGTCAGGACTGGGCTGAGAAGCTCGGCGTTGAACTTCCGGAAAATGCTACTCCGGATGATGTTTACAACATGTTATATGCATTCACCTACAACGATCCGGATGGAAACGGTGTAGATGATACCATCGGTATGGAAATGACCTCTTATACAGGTCCGTTCGATATCATCCAGACATGGTTCGGTTGCGGTAACGGCTGGCAGGAAGTTGACGGCAAGCTCGCTCCGGTATGGACTACAGATGAGTATTTTGAGGCTGTTGAGTACATCAAGAAGTTATATGATGACGGTTTAATGCCGGCTGATTTCTACAGCCGCCCGACAGACTCCTGGTCTAACGGTTGTAAGACCGGTGAGAACGGTGTATTCATCGACGTTCTTGACTCCGGTAAGAGAATCTGGCAGTACTTCGAAGCAGAAGATACGTTAACACCGTCTGTAGTAAATGCAGAAGAGCCGGCAAGCATGGTTCTGTACGGTGCAGTTAACGGCCACACCTTGGCAACTGCAGGTTACAACGGTTTCTTCACACTGTCTGCTACCACACTGGATACCGATGAGAAGATCGAAGCAGCTCTGACTGTTCTTGACAGACTTTGCTCTCCGGAAATGCTGACGCTGACCCAGTATGGTCTGGAAGGTGTCAACTATGAGTATGACGAAGAAGGTTACATCGTTGACCTTGACGCTGATACCGAGAACACCGACGCTGTAGCACTTGCAAACAACTATAAGGGCTTAAATCAGCTGCTGACCTTCCTGCCGACCTCTGAGTCTGCAACAGGCGCGATCAACGTGAAGTCCGATAAGTTCAGCGATGCTCAGAACGCTGCTTATGCAGAAGCTCTGCAGTATGCAGAAGTAAATCCGGCACTGTCCTACCTGGTAGGTTCCGAGACATACTCTCAGGTTGGTAAGGACTTAGATGAGCAGATTACCGCTGCAAGAACACAGTACATCTGTGGCTCCGTATCCTTAGACGAGTTCAAGGCTACTCTGGATTCCATCAGAAGCCAGGGTTATGACGCGATCATCGAAGAGGTTAACGCACAGAGATAATCGTCACCGACTGTGACACAACGAAGAATACAATGAAATCGATTTGGCATCGGCATCCCGGGCGGATGTCGGTGCCTTATTGATTAACGCAAAGCGAGGATAGATCATGAAGTTACATGGAATGGAACAGAAGGCAACCGGAACGGCAACGTTTGGCTGCATGTGGAAAGAAGGGGAAATTTCCGCGAACGATCTTCAAAGTACAGCATTTTGCTGCACCAATGCAAACGGACAAAGCGTCCCTCTGCAGTCTCGTGTGACGGCATACTGGCCGGATCGGAGTATCAAGTGGACGGCGCACAGCGCAGACAGCACACTCCTTGGAGATACCATCGAGGTTACACACCGGGCGATGACAGAGACAGAGCGTCAGGAGCAGCATGGATCCTATGGCTTTGCGGAAACAACAGATGCTTATGAAATCGAAGGAAAAGATTTTTGCGCAGTGATCAAAAAGGAGGGGAACACCCTTTTTGAGAGTATCCGCCGCGGCGGCAGGGAAGTGCTGAAAAACGGCAGACCGGTCCTGCAGCTCGAAGAGCCGGTGCAGATCGATGGAAACGAGGGGAAAGTGACCCGTACCTATTTTGGTCTGATCCGGAAGATCACGGTGGAAGAGCAGGGCGCGGTACAAACGGTATTTCGCTTTGAAGGCGTGCATGTCTGTACGGAAGGGGAGCGTAAGGGAGATCAGAAGATCCCGTTTATCATCCGCATGTTTGTGGGAACCGCAGCGGAAGATATCAAGTTCCAGCATACCTTCCTGTATGACGGCGACGAAGAAAAAGATTTCTTAAAAGGCATCGGATTGACGTTTGAAAGTCCTCTGGACGGAGCGTTATACAATCGCCATGTGAAGTTTACAGGCGATGCAGGCGTATTTCATGAAGTGAGCGCGCAGCTGAGTGCATGGCGTCCGCGCATTTCTCCAAAACTTTATGAGCGCCAGATCGCCGGGGAGAGGATCACCGATCAGATCATCGCTTCGGAGGAAGATGCGCAGCTGCAGGAGCATATCGCAACGATCCTGGAAAACAGTCCCAACTGGGATACCTGGAGCATGACGCAGGATAGTGCACAGCACTTTAAGATCCGCAAGAAACTGCGGTATGAAGATGTCTGCATGATCGATTGTCTGCATGGAGGCAGAACCTTAGGCGGCTGTGCATTCGGGAGTGAAGCAGGCAGCGTGATGATCGGCATTCGGGATTTTTGGGAAAAATATCCCGGCGGCGTAAGGATTTCCGGTCTCTCCGGAGATACAGCCACGGCACAGATCTGGTTTTACAGTCCGGAGGCAGAGAGCTTTGATTTCCGGCACTATGCGCACCGCGGCTACAATCAGGTGTGCTATGAAGGCTACGATTATAAGGGCGCAGATCCGGTAGGCATTGCCTGCACGAGTGAATGCGCGATCGGATTTAGCGATGCGGTCATTCCGACAGATGAGATCCTTCTGACGTTTGCAGAGAACATCAATCATCCGCCGGTCTATGTCGCGGATCCGAA
>JAILPR010000212.1 GCA_024699355.1 Lachnospiraceae bacterium | reverse complement strand
GACAACTCCGCAACAACACAGGAGCTTTCCGCTGCAATGGAAGAGACATCCGCATCTACCGATATGATCAACAGCAACATCGGCACCATGATGGAAGAATCCGAGCACATCAGCGAGCTTTCGGCAGAAGGTTCCGATCTGTCGGATGAGGTTATGGATCGTGCGACGAGCCTTCGTGTCACGACCGAAGATGCAATGAAGAAGACCAGATCCATGTACGAGTCCGTACGTGTGAAATCGGATGAAGCAATTGAAAATTCCAAGGTTGTAGAGAAGATCAACGAGCTGACCAATACGATCATGTCGATCTCGTCTCAGACGAGTCTTCTTGCATTGAATGCCTCCATCGAGGCAGCCAGAGCCGGTGATGCCGGCAGAGGCTTCGCGGTTGTTGCAACCGAGATCGGATCGCTTGCGGATCAGACCGCAACCAGCGTTCAGGATATCGATAAGATCGTTGCGGAAGTGAACGTTGCGGTACAGAAGATGTCCGATTGTCTGGCTGAGACCACGGAATTTTTGGAGAAAAACGTCTTAAGCGACTACGATGAATTCCAGAAAGTCAGCGAACAGTATCACAGTGATGCGGACCGCTTCAAAGAAAGCATGCTGAACATTAAAGATGGTATCGGTGTTCTCTCCGGTAACATCAGCACGATCGCAACCAGCGTATCGGATATCGGTACGGCGATCAATGAATCCGCAAAGGGTGTCAGTGACATCGCGGAGAAGACGACGGATATCGTCGGCGGTACTTCCACGACCATGGAAAAGGTGACCGAATGCGGCGAGATCGTCGATGACTTAAACGGCATCGTGGATCTGTTTGTTCTGGAGTGACCCGGATCAGACAGCATCGATCCTACACAATGAAAACAAGGGTTTCCTATAAGGAGGCGGAATGTGCGAAAGCACATTTCGCCTTTTCTTTTGCAGATTTAGAAAAAAGTATTGCATCCCTATACAAGATATGGTATTGTTCTAAGTGTACTAATTGTGTTAATACACTTAAACAGGTGCAAGAGGATCAAATGCTACAATGGATATCTTGTCGAATGGGAGAACCGCTGATGATTGTGATTGATTACAGCGATACACGACCGATTTACGAACAGATCGTGGAAAAATTGAAAAACTATATCTTAAAGGGCGTATTGCCGCCGGACAGTCAGCTCATGAGTGTTCGTGCGATGGCGATGGAATTATCCATCAACCCCAATACGATCCAGCGTGCGTATGCCGAGCTCGAGCGGGAAGGTTTTATCTATACCATCAAAGGGCGCGGCAATTTCGTGCGGTATGATGCTGCTCTGCTGGATCGCAGGAAAAGCGAACTGGTAGACAGGATGGAAGCAGTTTTAAAAGAAGCGGATGAATTGGGGATTTCAAAGGAAGAACTGGTTGAGATCCTGGAGAAACGATTACAACAGGAACACGGGGAGGAGCAGCATGATTGAGATTAAAAATGTGACGAAGAAATTTGAAGATCGTCCGGTTGTCGATCACGTCAATTTGGAGATCTCAGAGGGGAATTTCTTTGCACTCATCGGGACAAACGGTGCGGGAAAGAGCACACTGTTTCGTATGATGTGCGGTATCTACAGACCGGATGAGGGGGAGATTTTGATCGACGGAGAGCCGGTATATGATCATCCGGAGGCGAAAGGAAAGTTTTTCTTTATCGCGGATGAACCGTATTTCTTCGCAAACGCGACCTTAAAGGAAATGGAAAAATATTACAGAACCGTCTATCCGAATTTTGATGCGGCGATGTTTGAAGATTATGCCGGAAAATTCGGGCTGGAGTTAAAGCGCAAGATCAATACTTTTTCCAAAGGCATGAGAAAGCAGGCTATTTTACTGCTCGGTCTTGCGGCCAAGACCAAATATCTGATCTGCGACGAGACATTCGACGGACTCGATCCGGTGATGCGCCAGGGAATGAAAACACTCATGGCCAAAGAAATGGAAGATCGGGAGTTTACACCGATCCTGGCTTCTCACAATCTGCGGGAGACGGAAGATATCTGTGATCATGTCGGACTTCTTCATAAAGGAGGGGTGCTGCTTTCCAAAGATCTGATGGATATGAAACTGAATATTCAAAAAGTACAGTGCGTTTTTCAGGAGGAGAGCCAGAAGGAAACAGCGCTTGCGGATCTTGAAGTGATGCAGGAAGAGAAGAGAGGCTCTCTCTACACCTTTACCGTACGCGGAACAAGGGAAGAAGTCACCAACTGTTTCGCGCAGGTGGATACCGTATTTTACGAAGCACTGCCATTGTCCTTAGAGGAGATCTTTATCAGTGAAACGGAGGTAGTTGGCTATGACGTCAAGAAGCTCATTCTGGATTGATTTAAAGGAGAACAGCAAACGACGACTATGGCCGTTTGCAGTATTTACCGTCATTCTATTCTTTGTCTATCCGATCATGATCTCCATGGATTTACGACCGGAAGAGATTGAAAACAATGGCAGGACGCTCCTGGAAGCACAGCGGAATACAACCTATCTGCTTGGTTATAATCCGTTCACCTCGATCTTTGCGATCGCTGCAGCCATCATCTGTGCGGTGCAGGGCTTTGGATATCTCTATCACAGAGACCGGGTGGATATGATGCAGTCTCAGCCGGTGTCTCCGGCAAGACGGTTTTTCGTGATTTATGTCAACGGAATCCTGGTCTACCTGATCCCGAACCTGGTGATGGTGCTGCTCGGCAACGTGGTGGCCGGAGCATTAAAGTGCCTCTCCCCATGGACGACCTTGTATTCCATGTGGTCGATCGGAACAGGACTGCTGGTATTTCTGGTGGTGTATCACATGACGATCCTGGCGGTCATGTTGACCGGCAATCTGATCATTACGCTTCTGGGAACGGCAACATTTCTCGGATATGAGCTGATGCTGCGCCTGATCCTGAATGAGATGCATAGCCTTTATTTCGCGTCGTATGTCACACGCTATGATCAGAATGTGTTTGAGAAGTCGATCACCACACCGTTTTCGGCAATCTATCGTTTACATGCGCTGATCGATAACATCTTGCTCGTGAATGAGATCAACGGAGAGACGATCTGGAGGAAACTGATCGTTGGAACACTTCCGGCGATCGGCATCCTGCTGGCACAGATCATCATTTATTTCGCACTTGCCTGGATCGCTTATCGCAAGCGCCCGATGGAAGCTGCGGGCAGGGCGATGGCATTTGAAAAAAGCAAGGGGATCATCAAAGCACTGCTGATCCTGCTTGGTGCGCTGGTATTTTTGCTGATCATGAAGAGTCTGGCACAGGATACCGAAGTGTATGCACTGATCGGTCTGATCGCAGGTATTTTGATCATGCAGGTGCTGATGGAAACCATCTTTGAGTACGACTTTAAAGCATTTGCCAAGCGGAAACGCTGGTTTGCACTGGGGGCAGTGATGACGGTCGGTTGCTATCTGTTCTTTATGGCGGATCTGAGCGGATATGATCGCTATGTACCGTCTGTGGCGGATGTGGACCATGTGTCGATCCGGATCGGATTTCAGAATTCGAACGATATTATCTACCTGTATGACAATTATAAGGACTATTCTTATGGCAACAGTTATGCGTATGGGTACGGCGATCGCTCCTTTGACCTTCTTGATGAGATGAAACTGACGGATCCCGGGACGATCGCAGCGGTCATCTCTTTGGCACAGAAGAGTATGGACGGAACGATCAACGGAGAAGATACCGACAAGTATGGTATGTGGTCAACCGTGAAATACACGTTAAAGAACGGCAAAGAAGTCTGCCGGGCATTGACGGTGTATTCCGAGGAATCCGAAGATGAGCTCAACAGCATCTTTGCAGATCGGACGTACCAGGATTCCTATTATCAGATGGATGATGAAACCATTCAGGTGCTTTCCGCTTCCGTAGATCAGATCCAGTATACGAATGGTCTGGAGTATACGACGGTCAATATCGATCCCAAAACCTTCCAGGAGGCATATCGCAACGATCTGCACCGCATGAGTTACAGCAGTGTCAAAGGAGAAGTTCCGATCGGCATCGTGACCATGGATATCAAAATGAACCGCAACTATATCACCAAGCAGTTCCCGGTCTTTGAGACCTATCAGGAAACGATCGCTTATTTGAGAGGCGAGGGACTGTCCCTGAAATGGGAGGCACAAAACATCGTTGCCAGTCAGGTGAAGGTCATCAACTACGATGTCCCGGATGTGGAATATTTCGAAGACTACCCTTCGGTTGTCTATACGGATCCGGTACAGATGAGTGAGATCTTAAATGCCTGCGTTCCCTATTCTCTGATCTATTCGGCATATGATACGGAACGCTTCAATGATCTGCTGGATGTGGAAGTATCCGACCGGAGAGAGGCCGTTGAAACCGTGGATTCCTTTGAACTGATCCCGGAGCTGGTACCGGCATTTGTCAAGAGCGACTTAGGGATCGAGTGAGATCAGCAGAAGATCCGGAATGCATTTGAGAATCGTTAGAAACATCTACTTAGATAGAAACGCCTACTTAGGAGAAGTACATGAAACAGACAGACAAGGAAGAAACCGTGATCTCGGTTTCGGATCTTTATAAGATTTATAAGCTGGGACAGGAACGTGTCCCGGCCCTTCGGGGCGTCAGCTTTGAGGTAAAGCGCGGCACGTTTTGCGCGATCGTCGGAACTTCCGGTTCCGGAAAATCGACGCTCTTAAATATGCTGGCAGGGCTTGAGCCGCCGACGAAAGGTGAAGTGATCGTGGCGGGAGAGCATATGGAGCACAAAAGAGAAAATCAGCTGGTTGCCTTCAGACGAAAGCATGTGGGCTTCATCTTTCAGGCCTACAATCTGATCCCTTCGCTCAACGCACTCGAGAATGTGGCATTGCCGCTCTCGTTCAGGGGGGTACGCAAATCGGTGCGGATCCGGGCGGCGGATCGGTATCTGGATCTGGTCGGCCTGCAAAAATACAAGAAGCACAGGCCCAATGAAATGTCCGGTGGTCAGCAACAGCGTGTCGGTATGGCGCGCGCACTGGTCTGCGATCCGGAGATCATCTATGCCGATGAGCCGACCGGTAACCTGGACAGCAATACCAGTGAGGAAATGATGAATCTGATGCGTAACATCGTCCATGAGCGGGGGTGTACGCTGGTTATGGTAACGCACGACAATCATCTGGCATCCTATGCGGATCAGGTGGTGCGCATCCAGGATGGTAAAGTCAAAGAGATCACAACCGGTGAGGCACTTCGTGAGCGAATGGAAGCCATGGAGAAGGCCGTTGCCGGACAAGTATAGAGTGTAGGAAAAGGATAAGAGAAAAGGACAAGAATATGAAACGAATGGTAAAAAAACTTGCAATGGCGGTTGTCTCCGCAATGCTGCTGACCTGTAGCATCAGCACGGTCATGACACCGCAAACGGTACTGGCGGATGACACCGAGGATGCGATCTTGGCGCAGATCACCAATTTTGAACGCAGTAAGGCAGATGGAATCTATACCTTAAATTCCTATGCCAATAATCTGATCCTGGTAAACAAACTGGATGCGGTAACGGCACAGCAGGTGCTCGATATCGCATCGGATGCGGTGACCAAGATCACGGATGGCAAAGTTTCTTCCGAATCGGAACTTGAGACCCTGATCTCCAATGCCGAGGCGCAGATGGATGCCCTGGTAAAGAATGTCGCAGTTGCGACCAGCGGGTTTATCTCGTTGACCGATACGTTTGAAACCAAAACTGTACGTGCCGGTGAGACCATCACATTGACGCTGCCGGTAGTCAGCTACGCCAAGGTATCGCTCTTCGATATCGTCGTCACACCACAGATCAGTAACCTCGTTGCGGAGTGGCCGTTTGAGCCATCCACGGGAGAAGCAGCAACGATCGCGGCAATGCCGCCGTATGACAACACGGTGGATCTCGACAGCGTGCGTCAGGACATCTCCTTTACCTTTAAGGTACGCAGCGATGTTTATACCGGATACTATCCGTTAAAGTTTAACTATACCTACAACCGTAACGGAAACGTGGAGGAAGGTACCTTTACCGCCTATATCAAGACCATCGGCGGCGAAGAAGCGGGCAAACTGGATGCGACCAGCTCTACGGCGATCATTTCCCAGCCGCGTATCATTGTCACCGGATTTACCACGACACCGGATTACATCAATGCAGGTGATACCTTTACCGTCAACATCAACATTCAGAACACCTCCAAGACCGAGACGATCCGTAATGTCCTCTTTGATCTCCAGGCGGTGGTAGAGAGTACGACGAACTCGACGACGTCTTCGGTCGCGGTATTTTTACCGACCAGCGGCGCCAGCAGCATTTACTATGATAAGATCGGGCCGGGTGAGACCATTGCCATCTCGATGGAAATGAATGCCAAAAACGATCTGACGGAGAAGCCGTATGTCCTCTCCGTGAATGTGAAGTATGATACGGAAAATGCAACCAACCTGACCGATACTGCCAACATCTCCATTCCGGTGCATCAGGAAGCCAGATGTGAGAACAGCTCCTTTGAGATCTCACCGGAAGCGATCGAAGTAGGTGAGCAGTCCAACGTCATGTTTAGCGTATATAACACCGGCAAGACCACACTGAATAACACCTGGGTAAAGTTTAAGGCGGACAGCATCTCCGGCGGAGATACCTATCTCGGAAACCTCGCACCGGGCGCAACAGGGTCGGTCGATGCCATGATCACCGGCGCGGCAGCAACCATGGATGACGGTACGGTCACCGTCGAGATCAGTTACGAAGATGACGCAGGGAACGTATCGACCATTGAGCGGACGATGAACCTGATGGTCAGCGAAGTATACATTGATGACTATAACTGGTCCGAAGGTGATATGGGCGAAGAAGTTGTGGAAGAAGAAAGCGGCTCCGGCGCAGGCAGGATCGGTCTGATCATTGCGGCACTTGTCATTGTGGCCCTGATCGTGGTACTGATCATCTTCAAGAAGCGTAAAGCAAAAAAACAGGCACTTAAAGAAGCGCAGGAAGCAGACGAACTGGTAAATGATCTGGTAGCTGACGAAGAGAAGAACAAAGAAGAGTAAACGACGATGAATTTTATTGATATGTTGGAAATGAGCGTCACCAATCTGCGCAAACGCAAATTGCGTACGGCACTGACCGTGCTCGGCGTTGTCATTGGTGTTGCTTCGATCGTCATCATGATGTCGATCGGTATCGCCCTGAAGGTTTCCATGATGGAAGAAATACAGCAGTACGGCAGTTTGACCAATATTGAGGTCAATGCGCCTTATCAGGCAGAGGGAACCAAAGAGGCGGATATCAAGAGGCTGGATGATGAACTGATCGAAACACTTTCGGCGCTGGACTATGTCAAATATGTTTCGCCCAGACTGGATATGAGTGTTCAGATCGCGGTCGGCAAATACACCGGTTACCCGACCTTGTGCGGTGTTTCGAAGGAATACCTGCAGGATTTGAATATCAATGTCGGAGAGGGTGCATTACCGACCGGAGAAGGATCGGAACTGGAAGTATTCTTCGGCAATATGTGTCTGGTGCAGTTTTATGACAAGCAGTTCCAGGGCTACTGGGATACCGGAGAGGTCCCGGCGATCGATCTGATGAATGATAACCTCTACTATACGTTCAGCGACGAGACTCCGGTGATGGATGATAACGGGAATGTGATCCGCAAGCCCAAGAGATATCAGTTTCAGACTGCCGGTGTCGCGGCAGGCAGTATTGATGAATATCATCAGTACAGTTATCAGGCCTACTGTGATATCGATCAGCTGAAGGCATTTTTGCAAAAGGCGTATCATGGAAGAGCCATTCCGGGGCAGCCGACGACCAAAAAGGGCAAACCCTACAAAGAGATCTATTACAGTTCGCTGGTGGTATCCTGTGATGATATGGAGCATGTACAGGAAGTCGCAACGATCATCAAGGACATGGGGTACAATGCCTACTCCGATACAGAGTGGATCGAGTCCAATCAAAAGACGGCAAATATGATCCAGATGGTTCTTGGCGGCATCGGCGCGATCTCCTTGCTCGTTGCTGCGATCGGCATCATGAACACCATGATGATGAGCATCTATGAGCGTACCAAAGAGATCGGCGTTATGAAGGTGCTTGGCTGCGATATGCGGAATATTCAAATGATGTTTCTGATCGAGGCAGCAGTGATCGGCTTTGGCGGTGGTGTCATCGGCATCATCTTCAGTTACCTGGTCTCCTTTGCCTTAAACGGGATCGCCACCGGCGCGGCCAGTGATATGGGCATGTCTAAACTATCGGTCATTCCGCCCTGGCTGGCGCTTGCAGGTATTGCATTTGCCGTCGTTGTCGGTATGGTCGCAGGTTTCTTCCCATCCAGAAGAGCCATGCGTTTAAGTCCGCTGGCGGCGATCCGAAACGATTGATCCGGAGTTCGATCGGATCCGGAATACGTTGTATTTATCGATCAACCGCGACCGATAAATCGTTCGACAATAGAGAAAAAAGTGCAGACAATTATCTTATCGGCTATCGGCTTGAAACGAAACTCTCTTTTTCGACTGGTTTAAGGACACAAATAATTAAATTTTTACAAAATCGGCGATCAATATATACAAACGTGAAAAGAACAGATATAATGAACACATCTTTAGGAATTTTATTCCGAAAGAATTCCCCTTTTACACAGCGAGAATGCCGAAGGTTAACCCCTTCGGCATTTTTGCACTTGTGAGGAAGTTGCGGGGAGGTTAGGATGATAGTATGAACACACAAAATTTCCCGACACGCGCATCCATGCTGTTTCATTTTTTGCGCGGTAACAAACGATATTTTCTGCTGAGTATGATCTTTGCGGCACTGGTTTCACTCTTTGATCTGATCAATCCGCAGATCATCTCCTATACGGTAGATACAGTATTGGATGGCGAAGAAAGCACCATGCCCGCCTGGGTGGACCGGGTGGTGATGGAGATCGGCGGCGTCTCTTATTTACGTGCGCATTTATATGTGATCGCACTGGTTGTCATCGGTGTGGCCCTGATGGGGGCGCTGTTCCGCTTTTTATTTAAAACCTGTAATTCCATCGGTGCGGAGACACTGATCAAACGGATGAGGGATCTCTTACAGGAGCACATTATTCATCTGCCGTTTACCTGGCACAATGCCAATCATACCGGTGACATCATTCAGCGTTGCACGTCCGATGTCGAGGAGATCAAGACCTTCCTTGCGGAGCATTTGAGCAACCTGATCCGCATCGTGGTCATGATCCTGCTGGCGATCAGTTTTATGCTCCGGATCGATACGGTGCTGACCGCGGTATCCTGCGCCTTTTTCCCGATCGTGATCCTGTACTCGTTCTTTTTCCACAATAAGATCGGCTCCCGCTTTGAGCGTGCCGACATGCTGGAAGGCAAACTCTCCGCGATCGCACAGGAGAACCTGACGGGGGTACGTGTGGTACGTGCGTTCGGACGGGAGCAGTATGAGCGTGAGCATTTCGAAGAAGCCAACCAGGTCTATACGGAAAGCTGGCTAAAGCTGATGCATCTGTTGTCGATGTTCTGGGCTTCCGGTGATCTGATCACCGGTCTGCAGGTCATGCTGATCGTGGTGATCGGTGCCGTGAGAGTCATTCACGGGGAGTTATTACTCGGTGAATATATCGCATTTATTTCGTATAATGCGATGCTGACCTGGCCGGTACGAATGCTGGGACGTGTCATTTCGGAAATGAGTAAGGCGGGGATCTCGATCGATCGTATCCGCTATATCATGAATGCCGAAGTGGAAAAGAATCAGGATGAAACATTTACACCGCCGATGAACGGTGATATCAAATTCGAGCATGTCTCGTTCTCTTACGGCGAGCATTCACCGGAGGTACTGGAAGACATTGATTTTACGATCAAGGCCGGGACGACGGTCGGCATTCTGGGCGGTACCGGATCCGGCAAGTCGACCTTGATGTATCTGCTTGACCGGCTCTACAACATTTCACCGGAGCAGGGACATATCTACATCGGTGGGATGGATATCCAGCGGATGCCGATGGAGCATTTACGCAAAAACATCGGTATGGTGCTGCAGGAGCCGTTCCTGTTTTCAAGGACGCTGGCGGATAATATTGCGATCACCAGAGACAGTCTGGATATGAAAGAGGTGCGCAGAGCCTCGAAGATCGCGATGCTCGATGACAGCATCAATAAGTTTGCAAGAGGATATGAGACCTATGTCGGTGAGCGTGGCGTGACCTTATCCGGCGGACAGAAGCAGCGTGCGGCGATCGCACAGATGCTGATCCGCAAGCCGCCGATCATGGTATTTGACGATTCCCTTTCCGCGGTCGATGCCGAGACGGATGCCAAGATCCGTAAAGCACTTGATACGCAGACGGGAGAGAGTACGGTGATCCTGATCGCACACCGCATCACGACACTGATGAAGGCCGATCAGATCCTGGTCATGGACCACGGGCGCATCATCGAGCGCGGCACGCATGAGGAACTGCTTGCGGCCGGCGGAAGTTACAGCCGCATCTATGCATTGCAGAGTGCGGATGCCATGTGAGGTTGAGAAATGGAACCAAAGATCGAACAAAAGAAATTACCTTGGTACGGGATTCCGAAGATCGTGCCGTTTACCGCGCCGTACCGGCGCAAGATGCTGATCATGATCATCCTCGGCATCTTAAGCAGTCTGATCGATTCGGCGTATCCGTTGTTTAACAGATATATCATCAATGTGGTCATCCCGGGGGCGGACTTATCGCCCATGCCGGTGCTGGTGATCCTGTATGTGGGCATTTTGCTGTTCCAGACATGGAACAACTATTATACCTGTTATCTGTGCGGAGAGGCGGAGATGAGCGTGGATCGCGATCTTAGAAACGCAGCGTTCAATCACGTACAGACCTTATCGTTTTCGTATTTTAATCAGAACAATGTCGGTTATATCCATGCACGTGTGATCAGTGACTCCGGCAAGATCGGAGAACTGGTCTCCTGGCGTATGATGGACTTTGTCTGGAATACATCCTATATCGTATGCGTGGTGATCGTCATGCTGGTGACCAACGTCTATCTGGCGGGCCTGATCCTGTTGCTGATCCCGATCGCGGCGGTGATCATCCTCTTTTTCCAGAAAAAGCTCATCGTGCTCAATCGTAAGATCAGAGAATTAAACTCGACGATCACGGGTGATTTTAACGAAGGCATCACGGGCGTTCGGACGATCAAAACGCTGGTGGCGGAAGATAAGATCGCACAGGATTTTCAAAATGATACGCAGGCGTATGCGAAAAACGCCAAACACGCAGGGCGGACAAATGCGCTCTTTACCGCATCGGTAACGCTCTTATCGAGTATTGCGCTTTCACTGGTGCTTTGGAGAGGCGGACATCTGACGCAGGAGCATCTGATGCAGATCGGTACGCTGTCCATCTTTATGTCTTATGCACTGGGCATCATGGAGCCGATCCAGTCGATCATCAATACGCTTTCTGCTCTGGTCTCCATTCAGGTGAATATCGAGCGTTCCGACAGGCTCCTGCATACGGAGTCGGATGTGGCGGATACGCCGGAAGTCATTGAGAAATACGGCGATACCTTTGTGCCGAAAAAAGAAAACTGGGAAGAACTCTACGGAGATGTGGAATTTAGGGATGTGTCCTTCCGCTATCCGGACGGCGAGGAACTGGTCCTGCAGCATTTTAATTTAACGGTGCCGCATGGCTCCTCGGTAGCGATCGTGGGAGAGACCGGTGCCGGAAAGTCGACGCTCGTCAATCTTGTTTGTCGTTTCTTTGAACCGACGAGCGGACAGGTCCTGATCGATGGACGCGATGCCAGAGAGCGGTCGCAGCTTTGGCTGCACAGCCATTTGGGCTATGTCCTGCAGACACCGCATTTATTCTCCGGAACGATCCGGGAGAATCTGCGCTACGGCAAACCGGAGGCGACCGATGAAGAGATCTGGAACGCGTTGCGTCTGGTGAGTGCGGAGCAGGTGGTGCTCAAAATGGATGACGGTCTCGACAGCGATGTGGGCGAAGGCGGCAGCATGCTCTCGACGGGAGAGCGGCAGCTGATCAGCTTTGCCAGAGCGATCCTGGCAGATCCGAGGATCCTCGTACTGGATGAAGCGACAAGTTCGGTCGATACCGTGACGGAAAAAGTGATCCAGGATGCGATCAGGACCGTGATCAGGGGACGTACAAGCTTTATGATCGCGCACCGCTTAAGTACGGTAACGGATGCGGATGTGATCCTGGCAGTACGGGACGGCAAGATCATCGAGCAGGGATCGCACCGGGAACTGATGCGGAAAAAGGGCTATTACTACGAGCTCTTTACCAGACAGTATGAAGAACTGGCTGTGGATCTTGCATAGATATCCTAAAAAATTAGATATGGCAAACCTCGCATATATGCACGATAATAGTAGGGAAGGTAACTATTTCGAATCAGCAGAATGTGGGGTATGAAAATGAAAAAAATCATGATTTCCGTTGCACCGGTATCCGCTGCGGATACGCACATCGATCCGGTGGCAATTGCAAATGATGTCTATGAGTGCTATCGGGCGGGGGCTGCGATGGTACATCTCCATGTGCGGGATGCACATGGTGCGCTGACACCGGATCTGGCACTGACACAGGAGACGGTGCGGCTGATCAAAGAGAAGTGCGATATCATCATCGAGATCTCAACGGGCGGTGTCTCCAATCTGACGATTGAAGAGCGTTGTCAGCCCTGCTATGCCGATTGGGCAGAGGCCAACAGTTTAAATGTCGGCTCTACCAATTTAGGCGATGCCGTCTACATCAATCCGATCAAAGATGTACGCTTCTGCGTGCAACAGATTTTGGACAATCACAAACTGGCGGAGACCGAACTGTTCGAGGTCGGTATGGCCAATACACTGCGGGAGCTGGATGAGCAGTTCCACTTCCCGAGGCCGCTCTTGATCGCACTGGTTGTGGGACATCCGGGAGAGATGCCGGCGACACAGGCGGGATTTCAGCATCTGATCGACGGCGTCTATGATAATTTCAAGAAGGAAGATGTCATCTGGGGCTATACCGAGGCACACAGAACCGATTGGGAACTGATGAAACAGGCGCTGCACATGGGCGCATCTACCGTACGCATCGGCTTTGAGGATTCGGACTATATCGCGCCGGATCGATGTGTGGCACACAATTATGAACTGATCGCAGAAGCGGCAAAGATCATCCGCGAGCAGGGGATGGAGCCGATGAGCGCAAGCGAAGCGCGCGCGATGCTGCATATTTGACAGGGAGTTTCATGAAGATACAACAACAGACCGGCAGAGTCTTGCTGCTGATCGCCTGGATCATGCTGATGCTGGGAATCTTTTGGTTCTCGGCACAGGATGCCTCCACATCGACGAAGGAGTCGGTGGCGGTCGGTACCCTGATCTGCCGGATTTTTGATCAGGGATATGAAGAACTGACACCAACCGAACAGCGGGCCATGGCGGAAGCGATCGATCATGCGGTACGCAAAAGTGCACACTTTTGCGAGTATATGCTGCTTGGCATGCTGACAGCGGG
>JAILPR010000202.1 GCA_024699355.1 Lachnospiraceae bacterium | reverse complement strand
CCTGCTTCATCCTGCGGATCGCCTCGGCTGCACCCTCTTTGATCTCATCATCGATCACGATCGTGCCAAGGAAGCGACCCTCCTGCGCCAGATAAACCATAGTTCCGCCGCCCTGTGGTACGTTGACAGCGATTCCGGCATACTCCATCAGTTTGGCATTGCCGATCAGCACTTCTTTCCCGTCGATCGTTGTCTTTAAGCCATGTCCCGCAACCTCGGTTTCTTTGCCGACGCGGGAAAGATCAGGCTGCTTCCCGTACGCTTCCAGAATGGAAAGTGCGATCGGATGCGTTGAATATGCTTCTCCGAGCGCTGCGATCTCTAAAAGCGCTGTCTGTGCGGCATCCCCCTGCACGCCGGCGTCCTGTACATCTGCCGGCAGGATCCTGGTCACCTTAAATTCCCCTTTGGTCAGGGTTCCGGTCTTATCAAAGACCAGTGTATCCATCTGTGCCACAGCCTCTAAATAGTTGGAGCCTTTGACCAGCACCCCGATCCTGGAGGCTGCACCGATCCCGCCAAAAAAGCCGAGCGGTACCGAGATCACCAGCGCACACGGGCAGGAGACGATCAGAAAGATGCAGGCTCTCTGGATCCATCCGACAAACGATTCCTGCAGGATCAATGGCGGAAGAACCGCCAAAACAGCCGCGCCGATCGTTACTGTCGGCGTATAGTATCTGGCGAATCTCGTAATAAAATTCTCCATACGGGACTTTTTGCTGCTTGCATTTTCCACGAGTTCCAGAATCTTGGCAACTGTCGAATCCTCATAGCATTTGGTCGTACGTACCTTCAACGTGGACTCACCGTTCACGCATCCCGAAATGACCTCACTGCCGACACTTGCTTTCCGCGGTACCGATTCGCCGGTAAGCGCGGCGGTATCCACAAACGATTCTCCTTCTGTAACAACGCCGTCCAGCGGGATTTTTTCACCGGGTCTGATCACGATGATGCTGCCGACCGCAACCTCATCCGGATCCACCTCTTCGATGCTGCCATCTTCCTGTTCGACGTTTGCAAACTCCGGTGCAATACTCATCATCTCTGCGATCGACGCGCGGCTCTTACCAACCGCCACGCCCTGGAAGAGCTCACCGACCTGGTAAAAGAGCATGACCGCGCAGGCCTCTGTGAACTCTCCGGTTCCATACGCCGCAAAGGTTGCGATCATCATCAGGAAATGCTCATCAAAGACATGACCGTTCCGAATATTGCGTGCCGCGCGATACAATACATCATAGCCGATGATCAGATACGGCACCGCATATAACAGTGCCTGCCCCCAGATTGGCACAGGCTCTAATTTACCCAGTTTTTCTAAAATAAATAAGGTGAAGAACAGTACTGCCGTCACCAGAATGCGATATAGCATTTTTTGATGTTTTTTGCTCATCATGTCTCCAATCCGATAGGTCTCTTTAGCGTATTGGAGGAGACATCCGCTTGTGCAAATGTCCCCTCCCCTCTGTGTGTCACAGACACTATACTTCTACTTCAAATTCATCCTCGGCCTTTTTACCGGCTTTGATCGCTGCTTTCAATACTTCCTCATAACGATCGTCGTCTGCTTCCAGCATAAACTTCTGCGTCAGGAAATTGACGTTGGCATCAATAACACCGTCTACCTTCTTGATCGCTGCTTCCACCTTTGCTGCACAATCCGCACAATCGATCTCACATTTGAATTTCTTTTTCACCGCATACTCTCCTTTTACACTATTCTTCGATATGTTCCCTACCCATATCGATAATGGTCCTAACATGATCATCTGCCAAAAAATAGATGGCGGATTTACCTTCCTTACGAAAGCTGACGAGCTTTGCCTGTTTTAAGATCTTTAACTGATGCGATACCGCAGACTGTGTCATATTTAACGTTTCTGCCAGATCGCAGACACAGGTATCCGCTGCAAAGAGTGCAAACAAAATGCGGATCCTGGTCGAATCACCAAATACCTTAAACAGTTCTGCCAGATCGTACAGTTCGTCTTCATCCGGCATCGCACGATGCAACGCATCTACTTTATCCATATGAATTTCATGCAGTTCTTCGCACTGTGCGACATCTGTTTTTGCCATGATTCCTCCTGTCAAAACAATTCTGTAATGTTTCACTTTTCTCAAACATATGAACATTTATTCATATGTTTGATTTTAATGTACGCTTTTTTGTTTCACTTGTCAACAACTTTTATCCGTAAAAAAACCGAAGCAGCCCATGCCGCTTCGGTCCTTTCCGGATGTATGCCGATCAATCTTCGTGCAAACATTCGATGCTTTTCAGATGTGCGATGCCGCTTCCCCGATATCTCAAATAGATTGCACCAATTCCGTTTTTCGGTGTAAATGCCCCTTCAAATGCAGTCCAGATATTAGAAGAGATTGCCGTCACGCTTCCCAGGATTTCTCCGTCAGGTTTCGATGTCAGCTCAAAGGTTCCGTCGAAATACCCCTTGGTCCTGATCCGAAGCCCTGTTACATCTTGCAGATCAAAATACTTAAATCCGATAACCGTACCTTCCGTAATCCCTTTGATATAGCTTGTTTCTCTTCCCGTCGTCCCGTATTCCTGAACGATCTTCGGTTCGGTCGGCTGAACATAGATTTCTGCGTTCGGGGAATATAGATTGCAGGCGATATACGCCGGATATTCTCCAACATCTTTCAATGCTCCGCCATTTAAACCGCAGGAAGTGAGTTCCACCTGCGGTATAGATCCGTCTTCCAGGATCTGAATCTTCTCGGCACACCCCTGTCTGCTGTACCAGTGTCCTGCGGTATGTCGGTGATAGAAGACATACCAATCCTTTCCGATCTGTACAATACTGCCATGATTATTGGCCCCCGGTGCCGTCGGTTGATCTGCACGCTTATAACTGTCAATATGCAGATCACAATTACTGATCAGTACGCCGCCGTATGTATACGGTCCCTGCGGTGCATCTGCCGTGGCATAACAAAGCTCATGCATCACTTCCGACGAATAGATAAAATAGTACCGTGCTCCGACTTTACGGATCGAAGGAGCTTCGAAAAATGCATGACCTTCAAAGCCTGTTCCCTGGCTGTAACAGCTCCCCGGTGCGATGATCCTGGGTGCCTCAAGCACGGTCAGCATATCTCTTCCGAGCACCGTAAACTGTGCGCCGCTTCTGCTGCGATCTCCCTGACCGCAAAATCCGGTATAGAGATACGTCTTCCCGCCCTCCGTCAAAACACCCGGATCAAACTGTGGCTCATCTCCCGGTCGATCTCCCAGCTTCGTCCCATCTTCATAATGAACATAACCGTAGAATTCAAACGGTCCTGCCGGCTTATCACTGACCGCAACCGATACCACGCTGACTTTATCCAGCACATAATACAGATAATACCTGCCATCCGGCCCCTGCGTTACATCCGGTGCATACAGGCACATATGTCCATCCGAGTTATACGGATCCGCCGTCTTTGGATAGATCACCCCTTCATAATGCCAGTTCCCAAGATCATCCACCGGTGCAGACCAGCACACATAATCTCTTAAACAAAAAACCTCTCCATCATACTGATCATGAGAACCATAAATGTACACTCTGCCATCAAATACGTAAGGCTCTCCATCCGGAATATACTCCCAATTGGGGAGATAAGGATTTACTGCTTGTTTTCTATTTTTCATCTCTTCTCTCCGTCAAACTATGATATGTCGTCTGTAACAAGCTTCCAGTTTAGTTTGTTTTTTTGATAGGATTGATTCCCATGAGACTTCACCGTAAATTCCCGATTTTTCTCAGACCACCACAACTCACTTATGTGGTACTTGCCCTGCTCATACCCATATCCATCCTCTGCATCCTCATAGAACGGGAAGGTTCCATCGCATCCAGGATAGATTACCACCTGAACTGGCCTTGCCTCCATCTCTCTCACGTTTCGACCCGGTTCCTTCATGGGAATCAAAGAACCTGCTTTGACAAATACAGGAATACGGTCTATCGGGCACTCACATGCAATTTCCTGTCCGCCCTCAAAGTAAGCATTGGTGTAAAAGTCATACCAGCCACTTCCTTTTGGTAAATAGACAGCTCTGGTATCCTCTTCCGTGACAAACGGGCACACCATGAGACTGGGACCCAGCATATACTGGTCGGAAATTTCTGCAACCTTTGCATCCCCCTCAAAATCAAACAGTAAAGGATGCATAAATGTGTCATCTTCCAGCGCCACCTGTGCTCCTACTGAATAGAGATATGGCAGCAGGCTATAACGCAGTTGTATGGTCTTACAGATTGCCTCATAATAAGGATCTCCCACATCTCCAAAGGCCCATGGTTCTCTGTCTACATCTGTACCATGTACTCGGAAGATTGGCAGAAATGATGCGTATTCCAGCCATCTGACATACAGTTTCTTATAATCCTCCTGTATGCCGTTTGGATACTGTCCATTCCAAAACCAATTTCTGCCTTTTTTTACGAAAAAAGCACCTGTATCCATAGTCCAGTATGGGATACCGCTGGCTGCCAGCTGCAATCCTGCACGAACTTGATTTCTTAGGCATTCCCAGCTGGCAGAAGTATCTCCCGACCACAAAATGGTGCCATACTTTTGGCTACCCGCCCAACCGCTTCTGGTAAGATTTACCACGCGTTTAGTAGCATCATATCTCTTTAGATTCTCCCAGATTCCTTGTGCATGATATTTGCAGAAAGCATTTGCGCTTTCTAAAGGCATGCAACTATCTGCCTCCTTTCTGTAGTCGCAGTATTTCTCTCCGGCAGTAGGTTCCAAGGCATACTCCCATTCCGGCGTAATGGGTTCACTGCTATCACACCACCAGGCATCCACACCGGCAGGCACCAAAGAATCTCTCAGCTGCTTCCAGTACAGATCACGCCCCTCTTTTTCAAAAGCATTGTAAATATCTGTTCCCGGAAGGAGCAGCCCGGCATTCTTAAATTCCAGATTATCCTTTGTGTCCTGGTTCATATTCGGCCAAATAGACATCATAAAGTGTATGCCCATTTCATGAAGCTTTTCTGTCATGGCTTGAGGAGCAGGGAATCTTTCCGGATCAAAGTTTTTTTGTCCCCACTGTCCATCCGGCCAGCTTAGCCAGTCTAATACGATACAGTCTAGTCCGATTCCTCGTTTGCAGAATTCGTCTGCTGTTTTTAGGATTTGTTCCTGGCTCTCGTAACGCTCCTTGCTTTGGATATACC
>JAILPR010000175.1 GCA_024699355.1 Lachnospiraceae bacterium | reverse complement strand
GCATCCGTTACATTCTGCTGGATACGATCACGTGCCTTATCAAGTGCAGATACCGTTGAAGTACTCTTATCTGCGATCGATACCACATCCTGTGCGGATTGTCCGGCAACTTCATTGATTGAATCCATCGCATGGTTCATTTCATTGGTCACATCTTTAAAGCCATCGATCGACTGTGCCACGGTATCCATCGTTACGTTCATCCGATTGGCCTGATCTTCGTATAACTCACAGGCCTCTAAGAACTTCCGGTAGTCACCGGTGACCTTTTCATCCACAAAAGTCAATACTTCCGTCAGACAATCCTGCAGATCTCCCACCGAATCCTTGACCAACTGTACCGCGTCTGAAATCTTTGCCACAGAAGCCTGTGACTGTGTTGCCAGATCTCCGATCTCTTCTGCGACAACCGCAAAGCCACGTCCCACTTCGCCTGCTCTGGCTGCCTCGATCGAAGCATTTAAGGACAGGAGGTTGGTCTGGGATGCAATGGCAGTGATCGTTTGTGTCAGGTTATTGATTTCATCCACGGAACGGGATTTTTCGATCGCGACATCGGCCGTATCCTTGACATGCTGATAAATTCGGGTGGTCTCATCCGAATTTTCTTTGGTTTCCTTGGCGATCTCATTTGACTTCTCACTGATCTGCGCAGCCAGTGCCTTTCCGTCCATGGCCTGATCATAAATGCCTTCCATGTCGTTGTTCATGCCGCTGATCTTTTCCAGGACCACATGGATCGTTGCCGAAGTCTCCTGCATACTCGATGCCAGCTGCTCTGCAGTCGATGAGTTTTCACTCGTTGAGGCCGCGACCAGATCCGTCTGGCTGTTGATCTCATTGGCACCGCTCTTCATATTCACGGAAACCTCTTCCAGACGATGAATAATCTCCAGGAGGTTCATGCGCAACTCATCAACCCCCTGGCTGATCATCCCGACTTCATCCGCTCTGGCGTTTAAGATGTCCTGATTCTCCGCTTTCCGAAGGTCCAGCGTTGACATCACATTGATATTATTTGTCAATTGCTTTAACGGCTTTACCATCTTACGTCCAAAATACGATACGAAGATGGAATTGATCGCTCCGGCGATCAGCGCCGCTTCCACGATCTTAAGTGCCACAGCCCCTGCACCCGGCAAATAAGACGATACCAAAAGTCCTGTCACCAGGCTGGCATTACACACCGACATTACCGCGATCATAATGATCTTAAAAAAGATCGATGACGTGTATTTTACATTCTTTTCATTCATAGTCTGTCCTCTTTTCTTTGATGCTGTAAACACTGACAACGTTTTCACAGTTTCCTTTATTATTCCCGAAAATAATCTCTTTTTCAAGACATTCTATGATTATTTACGATTCTTTTACTCAATTCATTGGATAAGTTTCGGAATTGCATATAAAAAAGAGCATTTTGCGCAACATTTCAACGCAAAATGCTCTTTTCATTTTAAAGTTTATCCGAAAATCCCCTTTTTCTCATAAGGAACACAACTGACATCCAAAGCATGATACCCTGTCTGCTCAATTGCGCTTTTTAACATCTCCAGATCGATCTGCTGATCAACGAGAAATGTTGTCTCTCCCTTCTTATGGGAGCTTTTTACTTTTTTGGCCGATGGAACGGTCTTTCGTACAGTTTCATTGATATGAGCCTCACACATGGAGCACATCATACCATCGATTTTGGCAGTCACTTGATACATGTCCGTTTCCTCTAAACAGCTTATTTTTTTGCTTTGTCGTGTTGTTTCCCTGTACCTGGTGTGCTGCTACTGCATCCGCTGCAGGATGTGCAGCTTCCCGAACAACCACCGGAGCATCCGGCGCATCCTTTTCCGCTTAATTCTCCCCGAATCATTTCCACGACATTTTTGCCGCAGAAATAAACGATTACCAAAATAATTGCTACTGCTATGATATTTCCCAAAATAGCCGGCATAGGATCACCTTCTTTTCTTTTGCCTTACAGACTGTGCTTTATGCACTTGCCTTTACTGCATTTTCATTTTT
>JAILPR010000083.1 GCA_024699355.1 Lachnospiraceae bacterium | reverse complement strand
TCCGGGAACTGCTGAACACGTTACCGCGTTTTTGCAGAGATTATTTTCATGACATTTCGGATTATACTTCCACACGAACACGTCTTGCTTATGCATACGATCTTCGTGTCTTTTTTGAGTTCATGCAAAAGAATAATTCTGTCTGCGCGCAATATGAAATGACGCAGATTCCGATCGACGTATTAGATCAGATTACCAAATCTGATATTAATGAATATCTGGATTATATGAATCTGTATGAAAAAGACGGTAAGAAAATCACCAATCATGAACGTGGAAAATCAAGAAAGCTGGCTTCATTACGCAGTTTTTACAACTACTATTTCACCTCCGAAAAGATTAAGACCAACCCGGCGGCACTGATCAAATTACCTAAATTACACGAAAAAGAGATCATCCGATTAGAGCCGAATGAAACAGCTACGTTACTGGATCAGGTGGAGGATGGTTCCAAGCTGACCAAGAAGCAACTGGAATACCACAAAAAGACGCGTGTTCGTGATGTTGCGCTACTTACACTGCTTTTGGGAACCGGCATTCGTGTGTCAGAATGTGTGGGACTGAATTTAAATGATGTAGATTTGGAGAATGGAGGTTTAACCGTTCATCGAAAAGGCGGTTACAACAGCATTGTTTATTTTGGGGACGAAGTAGAACTTGCGCTGCGTGAATATATGGAAGTTCGTGAAAATATTGTTCCGGTCACCGGACACGAAGAAGCTTTGTTTTTATCGTTACAACAGAAACGTATTGGTGTTCGTGCCGTAGAAAATCTCGTAAAGAAGTATGCACAAAACACCACTACGTTAAAGAAAATTACGCCTCATAAATTAAGAAGTACGTACGGCACCGCACTGTACAATGAAACCGGTGATATCTATCTGGTTGCCAATGTTCTTGGACATAAGGATGTCAATACGACACGAAAGCATTATGCTGCCGTACAGGATGAAACCCGTAGAAAGGCTGCCAATGCTGTTAAATTACGTTCTGATGCAGATGGCGGCAAAAAGGATTAAGCAAGGTTCATCAATGTTTCATGGTCGCATCATGGCTGCTTCATGGTCGCATCATGGTTGCTTCATGGCCGCATCATGGCTGCTTTCATGGCAGCTTTGGCCTGGTCTTCACGAACCACTTCATCAACATCATAATGATAACCGCTGAGTAAAAATCCACCGGGAATTTTTTGCGCTGTTCCGCCACATCTTACATAGCGTACGCCTTTATAAGGATGCATCCAAAGATAGGTGTTTTCAGCGTTTTTTCCGTCTTTCATTTTCTCAACACTCTCAAGAACAGAAGGAAGTGCTTCCGGTGTGATATTCCGGAACCAATCATCATAAGTTTCTTCCGGAGTCCGATTCTTTCCGGATAGGCCCAATAAATTTTCCATGGTATCGTCGACAAACATACGGGGCATTTTGCCATCGATCAATTCAATGCGCCAGGTTCCCATATTCGCTGAAGCGATAATATCTTTTATGATCGAAATCTCCCGGATCGCCTGTTTGTTTTCTTCATCGTATCGCTGATTTGCCAGTTCGAGCTGTTCATTCTGGATTGCAATTTCTTTGCGACGCAGCATATTTTTCACAAGAAGTGATGTTGCATAAATAATCAGGATCACGCTGATCAGGATCATTGTGATAACAGAATTACGGGTATACTGATTTACGAAATCATCGACCGAGGATTTGGGAACAATGATCGCAATTTTCCATTCCGTTCCGGGAATGGTAACCACACTGATTCTTCCTCCGCCGGCAGGATCCTGATAAGACGCAGCTACTTCGGTCGCTTCATGTATGATATCCGTGAACATGTTTTTTTGTTCTCCGTTATAACCAAAGCGATTTAAGAACACACTCAGTGTCAGATTTTTAATATATTCGGCCTGAAACGTGGAGCAAATGACCATATCATTTTCATCAACCAAAAGACCGAATATTTCCTGCCCGTAAAGCTGTGTCTCAAATAATGGTGCAATTTGCGTAGTCGCAGCAATATAGCCGGTCAGTACACCGACGATCTCTCCCTGATACAGGAGCGGCGTATAATAATTCATCAGCGTTTCTTTTGAGGTTTTGGGATGATAATTATTCCATACCCCGGTGTGACCTTGAATTCCTTCCATGTAATAGATGCGGTTGCTGGCATCAAATGGTTCACCGATTGTCATGACATTCATACCATCTGCTCTGATATACTCAATACCACCAAACGGTGTGTTTTCAACCATCGGTAAAATGACATCTTCAGGATGTTCCAATTCCTCGGAGGTCATGGATTGTGAAACGGAAGATGCGGCAAACTTAATACTGCTTTTGGCATAAGCCATCTCATTTGCGATATTACCGGCGATATATTCTGCCATTTGATTGGTAACCTGTTCAGCATTATCAATCACTCTTTTTCTTTGGAAAAATGCAAATAAACACATGATCATTATGATCATCAAAAATAACAGGATCGGTATGATGACCTGAATCGGCTTTAAATGCTCTTCCTTTATGTTCGTATGATGGAACGCGTTGAGTTCAGAATTGTAAGCTGCAGAATTACTGACATGCTTCATGTATCATTCTCCCTAAAAAGAATATTCATTGTTTCCGATGAAATCATTCTTTATTATAAGACATGTTGTTTACACAATACTATTTTAAAACTATAATTTTTAACATAAAATTTTAAAAACTATTGTACCAAAGGGTGAATCCATGGGAAATCTGATTGATAAAGTGCAGCAAATGCTCAATGAGCGTACAAAGCAGAATAGCGAGTATGAACAATTTAACAGAGAAATTACAGAAGAAGATCAGTTGAATGCCTATCAGGATCCTCAACCGCTTTATGCTACGATGCATGATCTGATCACATTTCTGGAGCAGCAACATCAAAATCAGATTTTTATTGATGTTCTCGTATTTCAATATCATGAAAAAACCCATCGGGTCGGGATGGGTTTTACATCTGAAAAAAGTAATAATGCAATTTATCTGATGGATGAACAGATTTATGAAACCTATGAAGAATTGATGCAAACACCGCTTCTTCATGACACAGAAGCTGAAATCTGTTTGCTTGGCTTCGAATCAATTGATGTTAACGACGATCCAAGCCTGAAGTATCGTCCCAAAGAAGATATTCGCTGGGAACCTTATTTCGAATCTTTAGACGCAAAGAATCATTTGACCTCTGCGGAATAATATGGAACCACCAGATACTCTCCCGCCCGGATCTCATCTGCCTGATCGAGATGGTTGATCGAACATACTTCATAAATATAATCATCACGATCCTCATAATGTGCACTGTCCATATATACATCTGCAATATCGGATAAGGTACTTCCGGGCGCTACACATAAATTGGTATAATATTTGTTGGTCTTCTGCTCATCCCGGCCTGCTGCGGTTGTCGTAAATGCTGCCACAAATACCAGAAGGCAAACTGCTGCAAGTAATACCAGCACACGGCGCATGATGCGCTGCTGACGCTGGCTTTTTTTATGCTGTTCGATCATTCTGCGATATTCTGACTTTGTCATCATAACCTCATTTCCGGATCGATGTTTAGATCCCTGATCATGTTCCCGATATCATTGACTTAATCCGATAATATGTTCGGAACGTTTGTTCTGATCCAATCATACCGAACATGCGTTCAAAAGTCAACAGTTTTGAGCAAAAATCGAACAGATTTTCTGAATATATGTTTGCTTCCGTCGTATGGGTGTGGTATGATAAGTAGAGAAACATATGTTTGAGATGGAGGGAGTCTCGTATGGAAAGAAAGATCACGCCAAAGCAGAAAGAAATTTTAGAATATATCAAACAGCAGATCCTTGTGAAGGGCTATCCGCCCGCTGTTCGTGAAATCTGTGAAGCCGTTCATTTAAAATCAACCTCTTCCGTTCATGCGCATTTAGAGAATCTGGAATATAACGGTTGGATCCGTCGTGACCCTACCAAGCCACGTGCGATCGAGATCTGCGATGAAAATTTCCAGATGGTTCGTACGGAAATGGTAAATATTCCTGTCGTTGGTACAGTGGCTGCCGGACAGCCGCTGCTCGCACAGCAAAATATCGACAGTTACTTCCCGATTCCTGCAGAGTATGTACCAAAGGGCGAAACCTTTATGCTGAAAGTCAAAGGAGAATCCATGATCAATGCCGGAATTTTTGATGGGGATACGATCATGGTGGAAAGCTGTTCTACCGCTCGTAACGGAGAAATGATCGTTGCTCTGGTTGACGATTCTGCTACAGTGAAGACGTTTTATAAAGAAGACGGTCATATTCGTCTGCAGCCGGAGAATGATTCCATGGATCCGATCATTGTTCCGGATTGTAAAATCCTCGGAAAAGTCTTTGGCGTGTTACGCTTTTTCTAAATCATAAAAGCGCTGTGTGCAAACACAGCGCCTTTTTCATATCCTCATATCTTCCTATTTCTATATCTCTACTCAGAGTCTTTTTAGCTTATGCGATCGAAGAAGGATCCAGTACTTTTCCATCTCTCCAGATACGTTCCAGATCATAGAAGACACGATTCTCCTGATCAAATAAATGAACGATAATATCACCAAAATCCATCAATACCCAATTGGCGTTCTGGTAGCCTTCGATATTTTTCTGAATCAGTCCGGCTTTTCCGAGCTTTTCATCAATGTCATCCGCCATCGCCTGGATCTGACTGCGGTTGTTTCCGCTGGCAATGATGAAGTAGTCTCCGATCACAGAGACTTCTGAGATATCAATGACACGGATGTCTTCTCCTTTTTTATCTTCAATGATCGAAACGATCGATTTTACAGCGTCTTTCAGTTCCATGATGCTTCCTTTCTTTCCTTCGGTCTGTTCGATGCATAGTAATCATACGTCTCCTGCGTCTGAGGATCGATCTGTGCATCGGTTGTATGCAAATAATCCAGTGTATCTTTCAGTATTTCAATCAATGCGGCATCCAGATCGTGAAATGCCAGTTTTCTGAGATACGGAAGGCGTGCGGAATGGGTTCTCATCGGTTCGATATAATCCGCAACAAAAACGATCTTTTCCAGTTTGGACATTCCGGGACGTCCTGTAGTATGCGAACGAATGGCATTTAAGACATCCGGATCATCCACTTCATAGAGGGAGGCTGCCAGTGCAGCACCTACCTTGGCATGCAGTAAAAACGGATTCTTCTGTTCTGCTTCGGTTACCGTAAGTGCATACTTTTTGCAAAGGTCCAGTCGCTCCTCATTGGTCATGCATTTGGCACAATCGTGGAGAAGTCCGGCCAATTCCGCTTTCTCGATATTTTCGTCATGACACATGGCAAGGCACGCTGAAGTATACGCAACACCAAGCGTATGTTCAAACCGCTTTTTGTCCATGACTTTTTTCATGTCTTTACGTAGTTTTGCAATTTGTTTTGTCATAATACAATTGATGCTCCCGGATATATTGTGCTACGTTTGCGGGAACCATATCTGTGATTGGCAGATTTGCCGCAATTCGCTCTCGTATCATGGTTGAGGATAAGGAAGACGCCTGAAATGGAAACGGCTCGATTTGCGCCTTAAAACGCCTCTGAAGGTCATCCGCTTTTTGGAGAATATCTGCTTCATCCTTATCGTCCCGGACCGCTACCAACAGATGACAGGCTGCAAAAATCCGTTTGGGACGATACCAGTGCTCGATGGAAAATAAATTGTCAGCGCCCATGATCAGATAAAGATCATCCCCGGGATACTGCAAACGAAGTGTTTCCATTGTTTCATAGGTGTAAGAATTCCCCTTGCGATCCAGTTCCATCCGGGAAACCATTGCACCGGGAAGGTTCTTTGCTGCAAGAAGCGCCATTTGATAGCGATCCTCTTTGGATGCAATTTCATGCGGGTCCTTTAAATAGGATACACCGGACGGCATCAGGATCAGCGCAGTCAATGAAGCGTAAGATGCGGCTGCCCTGGCCAGATCAATATGGGTATGATGAATCGGATTAAACGTACCGCCGAGAATTCCAATCCGTGCCATTGTAAACTCCTAATTCGGCAATTCCATGCGTTTCTTGGGATCTTTTGCCATCTTGTATAAAACGATTTTTTTGCCGATGACCTGCACCACCTCAGATCTGGTGCGCTCCGCCAGAATCTGTGCAAGATCTTTGGGATCATCCGCACAATTCTTTAAAACACTGATCTTTACCAGTTCATGTGCTTCCAGATTTTCCATGATGGATGCGGTATATTCCGGTGTTAAAGAGGATTTTCCGATCTGAAAGATCGAATCCATCGTCATTGCTTTTCCTTTTAAAAAAGCACGTTGTTTACTTGTCATATTTTCTCCTGATTTGGTGCAAATGCACTGAAACTCTTATGATTTATAGTAGTCGAAGGAAAGACCATAGAGACGCACGGTATCGCCGTCCTTGATGCCAAGCGATTCCAGTTCCGTAAGAATGCCGGTTTCTTTCAGGAAATTCTGGAAGAATGCAAAGCCTTTTTCCGTCTCTAAATTGGTATAACCGAGCATTTTTTCGATCTTCGGACCTTCCACAACATATTCCTGTTCAGACGCGTCGTAAATCACGGTATAACCATCCTCCTGGATCACCACGTGCTCCGGATCAAACTCCTGCTCAAATACCATGGGTTTCTCACCCAATTCTTTTAACTGTCCCTGTACATAATACAACAGTTCTTTTAAGCCTTCTCCCGTGACTGCGGAAATCGGGAATACTTTTACGCCTTTGGGCTCGAATTCCTTTTTCAGACGCTCCACCGGATCCTCTGCGCCTTCTTCCGTGAAGATGCAGTCTGTTTTATTGGCGGCGATCACCTGCGGTCGCGTTAACATGTCTGCCTGATACTTTTCAAGTTCATGATCGATCTTATAAATATCATCGACCGGATCACGGCCCTCAGTTCCGGCCACATCCACAACATGGATCATCATTCTTGTGCGTTCGATATGACGCAGAAATTCATGACCAAGTCCCAGCCCTTCCGCAGCACCTTCGATGAGTCCCGGGATATCCGCAATGACAAAACCATCACCGTCTAAATCCACGACGCCGAGATTCGGCTGCAGCGTGGTGAAATGATAATTGGCGATCTTTGGTCTGGCATTGGTGACACGGGATAAAAAGGTGGATTTACCGACATTCGGAAATCCAACCAGGCCCACATCAGCGATGACCTTTAATTCCAGTTGCAGTTCCAATTCTCTGGCAGGCTGACCGGGCTGTGCATACTTCGGTGCCTGCATGGTGGAAGTCGCATAATGCTGATTTCCCTGTCCGCCTCTGCCGCCTTTTAACAAGACATATCTCTGGCATTCACCGGACATGTCGGCAATGACTTTTCCGGATGATGCTTCTTTGATCACGGTGCCTTCCGGAACTTTTAAGATGATATCCGCACCATCTTTTCCGTGGCAGTTTTTCTTTCCGCCGTCTTCACCGTTTTCTGCTTTATATTTATGTACATGACGGTATTCCGTCAATGTATTGAGTCCTTTATCAACTTCGAAAATGACGCTGCCGCCCTTGCCGCCGTCACCGCCGTCCGGGCCGCCGTTCGTAACGAATTTTTCACGACGAAACGAAACATGGCCGTCGCCGCCTTTTCCACTGATTACTACGATTTTTGCGCGATCTGCAAACATATCTGTACCTGTTCTTTCCGTACTGTTCATTGGTAAAAAAAGGCTCCAAACTGTCGTTTGGAGCCCATGGGAACAACTTAGTTATTCTCTACCGGATATACAGAAGCCTGCTTCTTATCTCTACCTTTTCTTTCGAATCTAAGAACGCCGTCTACCAGAGCGAATAATGTATCATCTCCACCGATGCCAACATTGACACCCGGATGAATATGAGTTCCGCGCTGTCTGTATAAGATATTACCAGCCTTAACGAACTGGCCATCTGCTCTCTTAGCTCCTAATCTCTTGGCCTCGGAATCTCTACCGTTCTTGGTAGAACCAACACCTTTCTTGTGAGCAAAGAACTGAAGGTTTAAATTCATCATCGGTTTACACCTCCTTGATCTTGATTTTGCAATACTGTTTCCCGTATTGCTTCTCTGTCTCCTGACATCCCAGGACAAGTGTATCCACCAAAAGCTGTTCTTTTTCGGTTAACGGATGTGCAAATGACACATCGATCAACCCTTCTGCCTCATCGGATGTAACGTCCATCTTCGTATGAAGAATGGAATCGAGTGCATTGATCGTATTGATCGAAAGCATCGACAGTGCAGCACAGACAATGTCGTTGCCGCTTTCCGCATATCCTGCATGGCCCTGAAAAGTAAACCCCTGATATTCACCTGTTTTGGAACGTTTGAAAATGATTGTCGTCATTTCATCAAATAAGCTACGTAAGGATTACGACTGTGATTAGCCGTTGATCTTGTTGATCTTAACCTGTGTGTATGCTTGTCTGTGACCATTCTTCTTGTGATAGCCGCTTTTTCTCTTATACTTGTAGACGATAACCTTCTTGTCTCTGGCCTGATCTGTAACTTCAGCAGTTACGGAAGCGGATGCAACATCCTTGCCAACCTTGAGACCGTTATCGCTAACAGCTAACACCTGGTCAAATGTAACAGTACTGCCAACCTCAGCGTCAAGCTTCTCTACTCTGATCTCGTCGCCTTCGGATACCTTGTACTGCTTACCACCTGTTACGATAATTGCGTACATATGGGACCTCCTATCAAATTACTCGCTAACTGCGGTGATGCCTGAAATGGGCATACTTTTACCTCGTTATGCGGCATACTCAGTTATCATATCACCCAAACTTCTATTTGTCAAACCAGAATTTCAGCTTTTCCTGCAGGGGAAGATCACGTTTTTCTCTGGTCATCTCCGCCAGCCCCAGCCTCGTAAAATCAACAAATCTGGTCCTGACTGCAGCCTCTGCAGCGCCTGCCTTTAATACTCCGGTCAGCGCAGCTCTGTTTTCGTCTTCTTTCATATTGATGAAGTCGATCATAATGATACCGCTGATGTTCCGTACATGCAGCTGGTAAAAGATCTCGGCAGCCGCTTCCAGGTTGATCTGCAGATAATAACTTTCCGGATCCGTCTTTTTCATTGCTTTGCCGGAATTGACATCGATCACGCACATGGCCTGTGTCTGTTCGATATAAAGAAATGCGCCCGATTTCATCTGTACCTTCATGGAAGAGACTTCTTTGAGCCTGGTATCGAGTGCATACACTTTATCCAGTGAGATCATGCGATCGTCATAGAGACGGGCTTTTACCGAAAGTGCGGTTGCGCACGGCAGGATCTGTTCAAAAAGTGCTGCATCATCCGTGACGATCTCCAGATCATCCGAAGCAGACACGAAGCCATCCTGCAGATGCAAGGCCAGCATCGAAAGCGGATCCGGGGACGCCTTACGGAGCACTTCATAAAGTGCATGATGCGTTTGCGTTGTATCGGAAAGCGCCACTTCGATCAGTTTTTGCTTTTGGGCAAGTTTTTTGATCTCAAGCGCATACTCATCCCCGGCAAGCACACGTCCATCCGCGGTTCTGTTGCATGGATGCGGATCTGTGACTTTATCCAGCGGCAAAAATGCCTTTTCACCGGATGCCGTGATCCGAAGAAATGCACCGTTCATCTGCGGCAGGACATGTTCCACACGTCCGATCAGTACAGTTCCGATGGTTAATGCATCACCGCCCCGGATAAAATCCACATCCATAATCCGTTGATTTTCCATATGAATGGTAAAGATTCCATCAGGCTTTTGAAACAGCAGATATTTGTGCACGCAGTCGTTCTTATGCAGCAATTCGCTGGAGGTATGTAAATGTGCAACTGGTTTGGGCCTACGACTCATTGGTCTGATCCGACTCCTCTTCCACCGTGATGCCGATCTGATCAAGCGGAGCAAAGTCCGGTGCTTCTTTGGTCCCGCGATTTAAATACGTATCTTCTCTGGTGATCAGCAAATTAAAACTGTCAAAGGCATAGCCGCCCAAGAACTCATACATTTTTTCCATAACCATGGCCGGTTTGATGTTTCCGGAACTGCTGGCATCGACCATCAGGTAAAGGCAGTCTTTTTCAGCATGCGAGGAGAGGCGGAAATCAAAGATATACTCTTTTAAATTGATCTCGCGCTCTGTTTTTTCCGTTTTTTTCAAATACAGGATCTCCTCCTGCGCCATAAAGTCACGGATGGCTTCCTCCCAGCCCTTCGGTGGCAAAAAACCGTCACGAAAATCGATATAATATCCGGCGGCCGTAACCGATGCCATGGCATTGCCCGTGCCATCCGGCAAGAGAACTGCATTATGGATCTCGATCCCTTCCGCCATTTGCTCATTTAAGGCCCAGATCAGGTCATGCGAAGAAGGAAATGACAACAGTTCCACATCCATATACTCGCCTTCGCTCTCAAGCCCGACACCGAGAGGCGCCGCAAAGCTCATGATCTGGTGCGGGGAAAAGCCCGCAGAATATTTGATATCGATATTGGCTCTTCGAAAGGCACGCTGGAAATAGCGCATGACATCCAGATGACCGATATATTTCAGCACACCGTGCTTACTGAATTTGATTCTGACTTTCATTGTTACTCCATTTTTGAACCGTCATGAACGGCTTCTCCGGTATGCGGTTCCACGCAGACACCGCACTGATATTGCATCGCCCCGCAACCGTTGCAGGACTGTCTGCAGTTTGGTGAAACGGTCTCTTCCTGTGCGCGATGCCATTCGCGAAGCAGAAATTCTTTGGAGACGCCGCAGTTTAAATGATCCCACGGGAAAATCTCATCATCGGCACGCTTGCGTGATGTGTAGAAGGCGATATCCAGTCCGGTTTCCCGGATTGCTTCTTCCCATTTGGAACGATCAAAATATTCTGTCCAGGCATCAAAGATCGCGCCTTTTTCATAGGCTTTCAGGATCGTTTTGGCAACGCGGCGATCGCCCCTTGCAAAAATGCCTTCCAGGACAGAGACATCCGGTTCATGCCAGTTATATTTGATGCGCTTTTGATTGAGCTGCGAATGGATGCCCGAAAGCGTCACGTGCGCTCGATCGATGCATTCCTGTTCCGTGATCATCGGTGCCCACTGAAAAGGCGTAAACGGCTTTGGTACAAAGAAGGACGTACTGACGACGATCTGGATTTTTTCCCGGCGTTGCTCCTTTGGAATCGTGTCAAAAAAGAGCCCCGCGATCTCATTGGCGAGTTCCCCGATGGCCAGCATATCTTCTTCCGTTTCGGTCGGAAGTCCCAGCATAAAGTAAAGCTTGACTCTGGTCCAGCCACCCTCAAATGCCATTTTGGCACCGCGCAGAATGTCCTCTTTGGTCAAGCCTTTGTTGATGACATTGCGCATGCGCTGCGAACCCGCTTCCGGCGCGAAGGTCAGCGAACTTTTCTTGATATCCTGTACCTTGCTCATCACATCCAATGAGAACGAATCGATACGAAGTGACGGCAGGGAAATATTGACATGCTTTTCATTGCAGATGTCGATCAGATAGTTGACCAGTTCCGGGAGATCCGAATAATCGCTGGAACTTAACGAACTGAGAGTGATTTCTTCATACCCAGTATTTTCCAGCATTTCTTTGGCGTATTTTTTTAAGGTTTCAACGTTCTTTTCCCGAACCGGACGATAAAGCTGACCTGCCTGACAGAAACGGCATCCGCGGATACATCCGCGCTGGATCTCTAACACGACACGGTCCTGGGTTGCGCGGATATACGGCACCACCGGTTTGGTCGGATAAGTAACTTCATCGAAATTTTTGACGATGCACTTAGGCACCATGGCAGGTGCTTCCGGTACATTCGGCGTATATGCCTTGATCGTTCCGTCTTCGTGATAGGTGACATCATAAAACTGCGGCACATACATGCCCGGAACGGTTGCGACTTTTTTCAGAAAATCGATTCTGGAGCCGCCGTTTGCCTTGTGTTCTTTATAGAGATCAAGGATCTCCCGATAGCTCGTCTCTCCTTCTCCAATGTAAAAAAAGTCAAAAAACTCAGCGATCGGCTCCGGATTATACGAACAGGGGCCGCCACCGACGATGATCGGATCGTTATCGCTTCGATCCACGGCGCGCAGCGGGATCTCAGCCAGGTCCAGAATCTGCAGGATATTGGTATAGCACATTTCATACTGGAGCGTGATTGCCAGAAAATCCAGATACTTCACCGGCTCCTGACTCTCCAGGGAAAAGAGCGGAATATGCTCTCTTCGCATCACAGCATCCAGATCCGGCCACGGGGAATAGACGCGCTCGCACCAGACATCCTCGTAGCTGTTGAACATATCATATAAAATCTGGATTCCCAGATGCGACATGCCGATCTCATAAACATCCGGAAAGCACATTGCCATACGGATATCGACACTTTCCGGACGTTTGACCACGGAGTTGATCTCATGGCCGATATAGCGCTCGGGTTTGGAAATCTGCATTAAAATTTCATCGCTTAAAAATAAATCCTGCATAAAAACCTCTTACTTCAAAAATAAAACGAACCGGACATGCCGATTCGTTCTATTATAGTTTGTTTCCTTATCGATTTGCAAGTTCTGTCGTGATCTCTTCCCAGGAGACGCCCTGCTCCACCATGAGAACCATCATGTGGTAGAGGAAATCACACATCTCGTATTTGACTTCATTCTTATTCGGATTCTTCGCCGCGATGACGATCTCCGTTGCTTCTTCGCCAAGTTTCTTTAAGATCTTATCAACGCCTTTATCAAAAAGATAGTTCGTATAAGAACCTTCTTTCGGGTGGACTTTACGATCGGCAATGACTTTATAGACTTCCTCAAAGACCATCAGCGGATTTTCGGACGCCTTAAACTCCTTGGCCATGATCTCGTTAAAGAAACAGCTTCTGGCGCCGGTATGACAAGCAGCACCGATCTGCTGCACTTTGGCAAGCAGGGTGTCCTTATCGCAATCTGCCGTCAGACTCTTGACATACTGATAATGGCCGCTGGTATCGCCTTTGCACCAAAGTTCCTTGCGGCTTCTGCTCCAATAGGTCATACGGCCGGTATTTAAGGTCATCTGGAAGGACTCTTCATTCATGTAAGCCAGCATCAATACTTCACCGGTCTTATAATCCTGCGCAATGCAAGGGATCAGACCATCCGCATTCGGTGTCAGATCACTCCAGGAGAGCTTTACTTCCGCGGATTGCACATCGACTCCGTCTTCTTTTAAGATCGCTTTTAAAGAATGGATCTCTTTCGCGTTTTGATTGATGGCGTTGCCGGATAATGCATCAATCACGGGTCTTTTTAACAGCTCGATCATGTTTTCCAGAATACAATCTTCGATCACGGCGATGGTCGGCTCGTTTAAATATTCCAGCAGATCCCCAAAGTGCTCTTTGGCGATCCAGATCGTATCACTTACATACTCACGGATGAGTGCTGCCTGCTGGTTTAAGGTCTCCGGTGCGGTAAAACTGATCGCAATCTTTTCTTTGCCGAAACGCTTTGAGACTTCTTCCGTCAGTGCGATGTTCGAATCTTTGTCATAATTTAACACTGCCTGTTTGCAGCCGGTATAGAGGATCTTTTTGATATCTTCCATACGTTTGACATTGCCGGCGCCGATGACCGGGATCTGCGTAGCCGCACAGATCTCTTTCATCACATCCAGCGCAGCATCATGCTCCGCATCACCGTTTGATAAGTCAAAGACGATCAGAGCATCCGCATCCTGGTCTTCATAACTTCTGGCCAGTGCGACCGCATCTTCGCTCACAACTTCTTTGTCACGAAAACCGCGAACTGCTTTGGTCTGATATAAATAAATACAGGGAATGAGTCGTTTCATTTACAATGCTCCTTTGGTACTTAACACGCCGTCAATACGCGCATCATAGCTCGTCGCCATATCCAGTGCTTTGCCGAATGCCTTAAACATCGCTTCAATGATGTGATGCGAATTTAAGCCGTTTAACACTTTGATATGCAGATTCATCTCTGCAGAATAACTGATGGCATAGAAAAATTCTCTGACCAGCTCGGTATCGAGACCGCCGCATCTCTCTGTCGGGAAATTTGCTTCAAACGAAAAATACGGTCTGCCGCACAGATCGATCGCACAAAGGACAAGCGCATCATCCATCGGCAATACAAAATAGCCGTATCTGCAAATACCCGCTTTATCGCCGATGGCTTCTTTGATCGCACGTCCAAGAACGATGCCGCAATCCTCCACGGTATGGTGACCGTCGACCTGCAGATCGCCGTCGCACGTCAACGTAAGATCATAAAAGCCGTGCTTGGTAAAGCCTTCCAGCATGTGATCGAAAAAACCGATACCGGTCGAAATCCGATACGTGCCTTTGCCGTCAATGTTCAAGGTACAGTCAATTTTGGTCTCTTTGGTGTTTCTGCTGATCGTTGCTTCTCTTGCCATAGTCTCCTCCGGAATCAATCCTCAAAGCGTACCGCAATGGAATTGGCATGTGCGGTTAAGCCTTCGTTTTTCGCAAATCGTTCAATATCGGTATGATCACGCTCCAGTGCTTCTCTGGAATAGCAGATGACCGAACTTTTCTTGATAAAATCATCCACGCCAAGCGGTGAGAAAAATCTCGCGGTACCGTTGGTCGGTAAGATATGATTCGGTCCTGCAAAATAATCACCCAGCGGCTCGGAAGAATATTCGCCGAGGAACATCGCACCTGCATTCCGGATCCTGGTCATGGTCTCCCATGGATTTTGCGTCAGGATCTCCATGTGTTCGGATGCGATCTCATTTGCGGCATCGATCGCAACATCCATCGAATCCGCAAGCAAGATATAACCATACTGATCAAGGGATTTCTGAATGATCTCCTTGCGCTCCAGCACGGCGACAAAGCCATCCACTTCTTTGGAAACCTCTTCCGCAAGCTTCCTGCTGGTCGTGATGAGGATCGCGCTGGCCATCTCATCATGCTCTGCCTGTGAAAGCAGATCTGCAGCCACGTAACGGGCTCTGGCGGTTTCATCCGCAAGCACCAGGATTTCGCTCGGACCTGCAACGGAATCGATGCTGACATAGCCAAAGACCGCTTTTTTGGCAAGGGCCACAAAGATGTTGCCCGGTCCTGTGATCTTATCCGCTTTCGGAACCGATTCGGTCCCAAACGCAAGTGCTGCGATCGCCTGTGCGCCGCCTACTTTGTAAATTTTATCAACGCCCGCAAGATCAGCGGCAACCAGGGTCCCCGGATTGACTTTTCCATCTTTTCCGGGCGGTGTCGTCATGACGATCTCCGGAACACCGGCAACTTTGGCCGGGATCACGTTCATTAACACACTGGATGGATATGCAGCTTTCCCGCCCGGTACATAAACGCCGGCTCGCTGCAGCGGGGTGATCCGCTGCCCGAGGATCGATCCGTCCGGTTTGGTGGTAAAAAAGCTCTGACGGAGCTGTTTTTCATGAAACTCCCGAATGTTGGCGCAGGATCTGCGCATGGTTTCAATAAACTCATCCTCCAGCGTTGCATAAGCTTCTTTGATCTCCTCCGCAGTGACCAGGATCGTGTCTGCCGAAAGGCTGGTATGATCAAATTTTTCGGTATATTCAAATAAGGCGGCATCGCCTCGTTCACGGACATTTGTAATGATCTCATTGACCGTTTCTTCGAACCGGCCATAATTATTCGGGCTTCTCTTTAACAGGTTTGCCTGGATATCTTCTCTTGTTTCTTTGGTTAAAGGTACGATTCTCATAGGACTCCTTTCAGGTCATGGATCAGTTTGTTGATCCGGTCGTATTCCATTCTCATGCTGACCTGATTAACGATCATACGTGCAGAGAGCGGACAGATTTCTTCCAGAACTTCCAGTCCGTTTTCTTTT
>JAILPR010000055.1 GCA_024699355.1 Lachnospiraceae bacterium | reverse complement strand
ATATGTTCCGGTATCTGGTGAAGGATACGCTTGATGTCTTTCATGAGATGGCGCAGTCAAATGAAGCGGAGATGGAGACGGGTGATTTGTACAATCCGTTTCAGGAAGCGTACGCAGCTTTCTGGCTGGAGTTCATCTTTGCACACTATGATGGTCTAAAGCTGCTGATCTGTTGTTCGAAGGGGTCGGCCTATGAATCCTTTGAAGAGCAGATGATCGAATATGAAGAGGCTGGTGACAAGAGATATTATGAGATCTTAAAGGCATCCGGACGGAACGTCAAAGAGATTTCCGATCTGCAGTGGCATATGCTGGCAACGGCTTATGTACATCTGATATTTGAGATCGTAAGGCATGACATGAGCAGGGAAGAGGCGATCAAACATATGCGGTTTGTAAGCGAGCTGCTTTATCCCGGATGGAAAGACATCTATGATATTAAATAACCAAGAAAAGATACATATCACAAAGGAAAGATATCTACGATATCACATCAGAAAAAACAACAGGAAACAATGAAAGATCCCGGGCAACCGGGACTTTCTTCGTTTTATAAGTGCTATTTTACCCACAACTATAACATGCCGTTTCTGATGAGCTACTTTACATTGGATCCGAAACCTAAAAACTACACGCACCCCAACGGGGTCAGGGGAATCTCAAAGGTGATCTACAGAACCGGGAAAAAGAATGCGGATGCGCTGCGTCATCTGGTGCAGGATGAGACCTTGCAGGTGATCGATGACGCTCATACCTGTATCGAGGCGGTAGAGTATCGAAAATAGCAGCGAAAATTGTAATCCACAGAAGACTTATATTGACTTAGCCGAACGGCTTATTATACAATGGAAACAAGATAATAAAGCCGTTCGGCTAATTTTATGCCGTTCATTCCTTGATTTGTTCGAACGGCTTAGCGAACCCTTAGCGGAAGGGCTTAAAGCAAAGGGCTTAAAGCAAAGAGCTTAAAGCAAAGAGCACGGATCATTGCACCGGGATAGTGACGGGATACGGAGGATGGCTATGATTATCAACAGCACGGTAGATTTTGGAATAGCACTGAGAAAGCGTAGAAAAGCACTTGGTTATACGCAACGGTACCTGTCTGAATTTACAGGTTTTAGTATCAGCTTCATTTCAGATTTGGAAAATGGCAAGAGTACAGCGGAACTGGGGAAAGCGATATATCTGGCAAACATGCTGGGACTCGACATTGCAGTCAATGACAGGGGATAACCATGAGGTCGTATCACGTATTTATTGAATTGAACGGAAAACAGAGATATGTTGGCAAGATCGAAGGGAACTCTTCTGAGGATGCTTGCTTTTCTTATGCGCGGGAATATCTTGCGGCAAATGGTTCCAGATCGATTTCCGTGTCACTGCCTTTGCAGGAAGAGCCTTTCTCTTCGGAGCGGACCAAAGTATTTTTTGATGGACTGCTTCCGGAAGGATTCATGAGAAAAAGCATCGCAAGTAATATGCACTTTGATGAGCAGGACTATTTATCGATTCTTGATCACCTGGGAAAAGAATGTCTGGGTGCGCTCAGGATAGGAGAGCCGGATGAGGATCGCGAATCCGGTTATGAAGCAATCTCACCTGAGCAGGTGAAGGAATTGGCAGCCGAGGGCACGACGAAGTCTACGGAGATGGTGATCAAAACGCACCTATCTCTGACAGGTGCATCAGGAAAAGTCGGCCTTTATTACGATGAGTCAAATGATGGCTGGTATCTCCCGTGTGGAACTGCGCCCAGTACACATATTGTCAAGCAGAGCCATATCAGACTGGATGGAATCGTGACCAACGAGCAGCTTTCCATGCTGGCAGCCGGCAAATGCGGAATCGATGTTCCGGAGAGCTTTATTATCAATGTTGGAACAGGTGTTGATTCAGAAGTACTGTTTGCGACAAAACGATATGACAGGACCATAGATGAGACATCGCCGGAAATCGGACAACTGAAACGTCCGTTTCGGATTCATCAGGAAGACTTTGCGCAGGCAATGGGAATCGCCTCTTTTGATAAGTATGAAAAAGCAGGGCAGAACTATGCCGTGAAAATGTTTGAGATCATCCGAAAATACGCCAAAAGACCACTGGAGGATCAACTGAGGCTCTGGAACAGGATGGTGTTCAACTTCGCATTGGGCAACACCGATGCACATATCAAGAACTATGCACTTCTTTATGACCCGCACCTGGAGGGAGTATCCCTTGCTCCGGCTTATGACATGATCAGCACGGTCATTTACGAGAGTGCAACGAGAGACATGTCATTTCATATTGGTGGAGACAGGAATCTGGATCGTATCAGGGAAGAGAACTTTCAATCACTTGCGGCGGAAATCGGAATCAGCAAGAAGCTGGCGATGAATCACTATGATCAAGTGATGGATCGATTCGAAGTTGCGATCAGAGAAGCCGGAAAGGAACTGCAGGAGAGTGGTTTTACACATGCCGGCAAAATCGCGGACAGAATACTGATTGCACGAAAAAAAATATTGTAATGATCGGTGGGAATCCCCATTGACTTTCACAACGTAATCATGTAGTATACCTTTTGGTAAGAATGATAATCGGATTATCGATAATCAAATAATCTATAATCTGATTATCTTTATTTTGACTCAGGGTTAGGTGTATCTAACTATGATCACGTTACAAAATGTTTCATTTCAATATGGAGAAGCTGCGGCGGCCGGACATCCGACGCTCTCAGGGATCGATCTGACGATCGGGAATGGTCAGGTGATCGTGGTGACCGGCGAATCGGGCTGTGGCAAAACCACCGTCGGGAGGCTGGTAAACGGCCTGTCTCCGAATTTTTACAATGGGAAATTGACCGGAGAAGTATCGGTGGAGGGAATGAATCCGTCGACCAGCGAGTTATATGAAACCGCCCGGTATGTCGGGAGCATCTTTCAAAATCCCAGAACGCAGTTCTTCAATGTCGATACGACCAGCGAGATCACGTTTTCGTGCGAAAACCAGGGGATGGAGCCGGAGAAGATCAGGGAGCGCCTATCCGGGGTAGTGGAGCAGTTCAACATCTCCGAGCTGCTTGATCGCAGCATTTTTGAACTATCCGGCGGCCAAAAGCAAAAGATCGCTTGTGCTTCCATTGCGATGTCGGATGCAAAGATCATTGTCATGGATGAGCCGTCATCCAACCTGGATCTGCAGGGGATCGAGGATCTAAAGCAGGTGATCGGGATGTGGAAAGCACAGGGCAAAACCGTCCTGATCGCAGAGCACAGACTTTATTACCTGAAAAATCTTGCCGACCGCCTGGTGATCATGCAGGAAGGACGGATCCATGCCGTACTGGAGAAGCGGCAATTCGAGAACCTGACGGGTGCGCAGATGCGGGAGATGGGACTGAGGACCTTCTCCATGGAGGAGCTGTTCCGGCAGGATCTGCCACCACAGGATGTGTCCCGGCCATCGCAGGATGTACCACGGCCACCGCAGGACGTTCCACTGCCACCGCAGAGCACACCGGTACTACGTGAGTCAACGAACTTTGCGATCCGCGCGATGACATTTCAATACAAAGGCTCCGGGGACGGTATCCGGATCGAGCAGACCATGTTAAAGGCCGGTGAGATCACGGCGCTCGTGGGGCTTAACGGTGCCGGCAAATCGACCTTTGCCAAGTGCCTGTGCGGGCTGAACAAACAGAGTAAAGATTGCATTTATCAGGGAGCAAAGAAATTGACCAAAGCAGTCAGAGTCAAGAAAAGTTTTCTGGTGATGCAGGATGTCAACACGCAGCTGTTTGCGGACAGTGTACTCAATGAAGTGCTGTTATCCCTCAGAGAAAAATACGGGA
>JAILPR010000052.1 GCA_024699355.1 Lachnospiraceae bacterium | reverse complement strand
TCCCTGGTCAGGGCAAGATCCGTAAACGTCACACAGTTTTGGCCGGCGGATAAGGATACCTGCATCTGTGCAGGAGCGGAGAGTGCAGGCGATGTGAGGCGTAACGTCAGCTCCTGTGCACAGGCCTCTTTGGCATCGATCCGGACAGTGACATCGATGTGGTTGCGGTGCGGATAAACGAGCACGCGGTCGATGAAGGTATCGGGAGTCTGCTCCAGATACAGTTCTCCCACGATGCCGTTCCAGTTGGTCTGACTCTCATCGGTTGCAGCCGAGGAAAAGACGATATCCTGATAAGGCAGAGCAGGATACGTATTGTCTGTGGTCAGTGTGATCTCATCGCCGCTCTTTGCAAGGCCTGTCAGTTCAAAACAGTACGGTGTACTTAAGGAGCCTGAGCGGCAAGGAATCTTTGTCCCGTTGATCTGCAGTGTGAGCGCGCGTGCACGCTCTGCGATCAGAAAGAGTCGTCCGCCGGTCGGCAATGTCGGCAGGGCACTTGTGAAGTGTACGGCACCTTCGTAGGTCACCACCCTGGTCAATCTGGATGGAATCCGGGAATCCCGGGCAAAGGCTTCATGATCCGCGGCTGCGGCTTTGGCCTTTACCTTTTCGGCTTTGGCGGAATTTTCCTGCAGATCGGGATGCCAGGGTTTATCGATGCGGTCCGGATGACCGATGCCGGCTTCATCTAACGTGCCGGGCAGGGTCATGATCTGATCGATGCCTTCCGCGGTTGTCACACGGAAACTACCATCAAGTGAAATCTTCATAAATCGTAACCTCTTTTCGTTCGCCCGATCGGGGCGATGATGTCTTTTCTCACTGTAGCAAGAAGTATGTTGGGATGCAAGATGAGAGGCGGAAAAGTAAGGTATTTGGCATGCTTTGAAATCGCAGAAAAGAATTCGCGATCGGTGTTATAATGAAAAGGATATTTCAAAGAGAGGAAGCAGAAACGATGAAGAACACACTTCGTCCGTTGGACTATGGAACAGAAGCAGTAGAGATGATGATGCAGCGCTTTGCGGCAGCAGATCTGCCGCCGAAAGGGCATTTTCATTATCATCAGGGAGTATTTTTATCCGGCGTCGACCATATCGCACAGCTTTGTGCACCGGACCGGAAGAGACGGTACAGGCAGTATCTGAAAGAATGGGTAGACTCCTGCATGGATGAGCAGGGGAACTTTTTGAATATCGAAGAAGGACAGATCGATGATCTCCAGCCCGGGATCTTACTTTATCCGATCCTCGAGATGGAACGGGAAGCAGGGAAGAGCGAGGCTGAGATCGCCGGCAGCAAATATCAACGGGCGCTCGATCATCTGATCGGGGTGTATGAAACCTATCCGCGCACCGCAGATGGCGGATTCTGGCATCGTGCCTGGAAAGAAGGGCAGCTCTGGCTGGATGGTCTTTATATGGCAGGTCCGTTTCTGGCAGAGTATGCAAATCGCTATCACCGTGCAGACATCACGGAACTGGTGGTGGCGCATGTCAGATCGGTGGTATCGCATAACAGAGAGGAACGCACTGGCCTTTTGACGCATGCATATGATGAGACAAAGCAGGCTGAGTGGGCGGATCCGGTGAGCGGACAGTCGCCGGAGATCTGGGGCAGATCGGTCGGCTGGGTGCCGGTGGCGATCCTCGATGATCTCTCGCAGATGGACAAAGAGAGCGCAGGAGCCAAAGAACTTGCAAAGATCGTCAGAGACTTGCTGACGGCACTGCTTTCGTATCAGAGTGCTTCCGGCATGTGGTATCAGGTCATCGACAAAGCGCAGGATAAGGGCAACTGGCCGGAGTTATCCTGCACCTGTCTGTTCATCGCGGCGATCTGCAAAGGACTGCGCACCGGCGTGCTCGATACGGAGAACGAGCGCTTTCTGGCGGCAGCAAAGAAGGCGTATGACGCGGTCATTTCCATGCTGACTTATGATGCACAGGGCAGGATCGAGATCGGACATGTCTGTGTCGGCACAGGCGTTGGAGATTATGAATTCTATTGTAAGCGACCGACATCGGTCAATGACCTGCACGGCGTGGGGGCCTTTTTACTGATGTGTGCGGAAGCGGAGCAGGTACTGTAAATCGCCTGATGAAGGAGGAAGAGACATGCTGACCTATCATTCATTGATCAAACAGATTCCGGAGTCAAGTGCCGTACAGTATGCGGCGAAGAGTTTTCTGCGGGATTTGCATTATACCTGTAACGAGACAGATCTGCAGGGCGATACGATCCTGTTGCGGCTCGATGAAGAGATTTTGCCGGAGTGTTATCGGATCCGATGCGTCTCTGAGGGGATCGAGATCAGTGCATCCGGTGATCTGGGGCTGATCTATGGCATTTATCACATCAGCAAATATATTCTCGGCGTGCAGGAGTTCTGGTTTTGGAATGAACAGATTTTTGACAGGCAGGACGGGTATGAGATCCCGGAGAATTACAGCTACGAGTCAACGCCGTATCCGGTGCGTTTCCGCGGCTGGTTTGTCAATGATGAAGTACTGATCGATGACTGGAAGATCGACGGGAATCGGGAACTGCCCTGGGAACTGGTATTTGAGACCCTGCTTCGCTGCGGCGGCAACATGACGATCCCGGGGACCGATGAGAATGCGCACATCTATTGCAAGATCGCATCCGACATGGGGCTTTGGATCACGCATCATCATGCCGAGCCGTTGGGCGCGCAGATGTTTGCGCGGGCCTATCCCGATCTGGAAGCATCGTATGACAAGTATCCGGAACTCTTTGAAAACCTCTGGAGAGAAGGAATTGAACAGCAGCTTGGTTACCGTGTCCTTTGGAATCTTGGATTTCGCGGGCAGGGAGATCGCCCGTTTTGGGCAGATGATCCGACCTATGCAACACCGGCAGCACGCGGCCGTCTGATGAGCGATCTGATCAAAAAACAGTATGACCTCGTCAGATCTTATGATCCGCAGGCCATCTGTTGCAGCAATCTTTATGGTGAGACGATGGAACTGTATCAGCAGGGGTATCTGGAGATCCCGGAGGATGTGATCCTCATCTGGGCGGATAACGGGTTCGGCAAAATGGTCTCCAGGCGTCAG
>JAILPR010000032.1 GCA_024699355.1 Lachnospiraceae bacterium | reverse complement strand
CGCTTAAACTTCCGCATGATGGTATCCGGATCATCCATCAGATAGATCGATGCATTCGGATTTTCATCGGATTTGGACATTTTCTTTGTCGGATCCTGTAAGGACATGATCTTGGCACCGGTCTTTCCCAGATACGGTTCCGGGATCGTAAAGACATCTCCGTAGATCGCGTTAAAGCGCTCCGCAATGTCTCTGGTGATCTCCAAATGCTGCATCTGATCCTTGCCGACAGGCACGATATCTGCCTGATACAGCAGAATGTCGGCAGCCATCAGAACCGGATAGGTGAACAGTCCGGCATTGATGTTGTCTGCATGTTTGGCGGATTTATCCTTAAACTGCGTCATACGGTTTAATTCGCCCATGTAGGTGAAGCAGTTTAATACCCAGGCAAGTTCACAGTGACCGGTGACATGGGACTGATAATAGATGCAGTTCTTCTCCGGATCCAGGCCCGCCGCAATATAAAGTGTGAGCAGTGTGCGTGCTCTTTTACGAAGTTCCGCCGGATCCTGTCTGACAGTGATCGAATGCAGATCCACCACCGAATAGAAGCACTGATATTCATCCGAAAGCGTCACCCAGTTCTTTAAGGCACCCAGATAATTGCCGAGTGTCAGATTTCCTGTTGCCTGCATGCCGCTGAAAAGTATTTTCTGGTCGTTGATCATGATAACTATATCTCCCGTAATTACTGCATATTTTTCTAAATTTTAGCACAATTCCATCGGAAAAGAAATTGCTTATTGTTTCAGGTAGACTTCCCGGATATATCGGAAGGTCTCCTTTTCGCCGCGCTCGGAAAGCATCTTAAGAAGCATCTCCAGATCTTTGGCGGTATCCGGATGCATCAGCATCTCCGGATTTCCTTTTTGGTAATACTGAAGCGGACTTTGATCCGTATAGGCTTCTCTCTGGTACGTCTTACACGCCGCGATACGGTCCATCACCATTTCCGCGATGTACCTGTGCGGCATCGGGCAGGGAATGATGACCGGATCGCCGGGATCTGCATGCGAATTGTAGTCAAACCAGTATTCATAGTGGTGACGGTTTCGCCCTTTGTGATGAAGCCAGGCTGTGGAAAATCCCAGATCTTCCCGTTCCGCATTGTTCGGGGATCTCGTCCCCTGGAAGTACATGGCGCCCACGCGGAATTCCGTCCAGGAAAATTTGGAAAGATCGTGCGTCAGTCCCTGCCAGTAGAGTCCGACGCGAAAGCACCCTGCTCTGACCAGCCGTCTGTGATGTGTAATTGTTCGAAAATGCCCCCACGCTTTTTTGATACTAATGTGTTCCACGATGATTCTTTTCCCGATCGGTACTGATATATACCTGAACGGACCGGGCTTCGATCTCCTCCTGCAGGGTCTGATCGTTTTTTCTGCCCTGCGCTTTTGTTGTTTTGATTTGCGGCGTTGCCGGGATCGCAAACGGGTCCTTCAAGGACGTATCGATCACTTTTTCCCAGGTGTTGCCATAGCCAAGCCGCGGCATCGCAAATACATGCTTCTCCCAATGCATGTTCAGCATGATGTAGAGATGCACCTTGCCTTCTTTGGCATATGCGCCGTTGCAAAGCATTGCGATGGTTCGCATATAATAGCTCAGATCCGGCTTCCATGCTTCGATCCCATGGAACGAAAGATCCGGATATCCGGTATTGTCACGATCCATCATGCTGCATTCTTTGGAAAGATGCAACATCGGATGAGCTTTTCGAAAGGCGATCAGCGCAATGACAAACGATAACTGCGCTTTCTGCCTTGCCGTTAATTTCCATTGCTTCCAGGAGATCTCGTTGTCCTGACAGTAAGGATTATTATTGCCGCCGCTGCTTTTTCCGGATTCATCTCCCATATAAATGAGCGGTGTCCCCTGTGAAAGAAGGAGGCAGGCAAAAGCGTTATAACGAAGTTTCGTGCGGAGCAGCATGATATTGCGTTTTTTGCTTTCGCCCTCTTCTCCGCAGTTCCAGCAATTGTTGTAATTTTCGCCGTCCGCATTCATCTCGCCGTTATCTTCGTTGTGCTTGCGCTCATACGCATAAAGGTCATACAGGCGGAAGCCCTCGTGTGCGGCGATATAATTGATGATCGCAATCTCCGATGCATTATGACGCAGATGATAGGTCACTGCCGGAAGGGTATTTTCATCCCCCTTTAAGAAACAGCGCATCGAATCCTGAAAGCCTCTTGAAACAGATGCAAAAGTCTTCCCGGCTTGAGAGAAGCGCTGATCCACCTGATGCGGATCCAGATCATTGATCAGGATCTTGCTGTGCCGCAAGTATGGATTTTGAGAAAGTCTGTAGGTATCGACAGCTCTGCCAAGAAGCTGAAATCCATCGACGTGGTAGGTAATGGTCCAGTACTCGAGGATCTCTTCGATCTGCGACTCTGTGGTCTCTTCATCAAAATAAAACTGCATCAGAAGTTCCAGCTGATGCTGATGAAGCGTCCGGATCAGCTGTTTGAATTCGGTGACCGCATCTTCCGAAAAACTATAGGCATTCTTCGGTGCGAAATACCGTCCCGGCATATAGCCCCAATAATTCAGGATCTTCTGCTGCTTCATCGGCTTCTCATATGGGGATTTGAGTTTGCGCACGACACATTCCTCAAACTCATACGATGGCTGCAGGATCAAAGCGGTGATCCCAAGTTTTTGCAGATACGGGATCTTACGCTGAATTCCAAGGAAGGTCCCCTTCTCACGCACATTGGAGGACGGATCCATGGTAAATCCACGGGGATGCAGCTCATAAAAGATACTCTCTTCGTAGCTTCTCTCCGGTCTGTGATCCTCTCTCCAGCGAAAATGGTCTTCGCAAAACCGAAATCCAAGGATCGCATCATCGCCCTTTTCATGTGCTTCGCCAAAGAACCTGTGTCCCACGATCGAACGGGCATATGGATCATCCACCGGTTTCCCGTCTTCATGGAACCGGTAAAAGTACAGCGCCGGATCGACACCGACAAGATTTACGCACCAAACGTCCCCGATCCTGCAATCTTCTGTAAAATCAAGGCGCAGTGGATCTTTTTTCGGTTTTGCACAGGAATACAGCAAAATACCGCACGACGATCTGCCGTGCAGTACTGTTTGAATATGAATTGATTTGTTCTCCACCGTCACGCCCATGCGCGTCGGCTTATCCGCCTTCAGTCTGATCATCCGGTCAATCCTTTACAGGGAATCAAATTCGCAGTCATCCAAATATTCTTCAAACGCATCCGCAGCTGCTTCATACTCTTCTTCATCTTCGATGTAGATCAGCTCCGGCTCTTCATTCGGATCTTTGAGATTCTCGCGATATCCGTAGATCCAAACATTTCCTTCATCGGAAGCATCATAGGCTCCTTTGATCGGCAAAAGTGCGATATAGTCTTTGTCTCCGACCGCAAAGATCGTGATCACGCGGCAGGTCACCGTACCTTCATCCAGTTCGAGATCCACCGTCATCTCTTCCGACGGGGCCTCTCTGTCGATATAGACACGTTCCTGCTCCTGTTTGTCAAATGCATGTTCGTTTTGTTCTTTACTCATGAATGCTCCGTTTCCTGATGAATATTGTTGCACTTCATTTTAGAACAATCATGTAACTTTCGCAACGGGGTAAGGAATCTGGAAGGACAATCCCCGCCACTTTGTCCCGGTATATGATACGAGATGAAGAGCGCTTCTTTGGCCCTGGTCATCGCGACATAAAACAGGCGTCGCTCTTCTTCGATCTGCCGGGACGTGATCGCGCGATGATGCGGCATCGTCTTTTCATTGACAAACGGCAAAATCACCGTGTCAAACTCCAGTCCCTTGGACGCATGCATGGTCAACAGCGTGATCTTTACAGAACGTTGTTGCTGCGGCAGAGCCTTTACCTGAATATCCCGCAGTTGATCCATCAGTGCTACATATTCCATCGGATCCGGATGGCGCTTTGCCATCTCCGAAAGGAGTAAAAACGCCTCCCCCTTTTCCGGGAACAGGTGCATCCCGCGGTCCATGTAATTGATCGCGGCAAAGCTTGGAAGTTTCGTGATCATCATAAGATCCTCTTCGAGCACGTTCAGTGTCCTTCGCACATTTGCGGACGGATGACTTTTCCTAAGTCCTGCAAGATCTACCAGCGGCGGGATTTTTTCCCGATCCACGATACCAAAGATCCTGGTGGAAAATTTTAAGAACCAGGCCCGTCTGTGATCTCCCGCTGCAAATCTCAGGACCGCCTCGATCAGTGTCGCGTCTTTATGCAGATACGGATTGGTCAGTTCCTCCTTCATCAGAAACGGGATCTGTTCTTCTTTCAAACGCAGTGCGATCCGGCTCAGATCTTTGGATGTACGGCAGATCACTGCAACAGACCCCTTCCTGCACTTTAATGCTTTGATCTTTGTTATGAGCCCCTGCACTTCCGCCTGCATCGTGGGATATTCGGTCATCTCCACCGCTCCCCCGCTCTCCTTTACCGGTTTGATCGCTTTGCGGATCCGAAAGCGGTTTTCCAGGATCACCGACTGTGCGGCCGAAACGATCGCTCCGGTGGAGCGGTAATTGCACTTCAGGGTCACGGTCTTTGCATCCGGATAGATCTTTGGAAAATCGATCATCAGCCCGGGAGAAGCCCCGCGAAATCCATAGATTGCTTGATCATCATCGCCAACCACAAAGAGATTGCGATATCGGGAGGCCAACAGCCGCATGATCTGAAACTGACCATCCTCAATGTCCTGAAATTCATCGATCAACAGATAGGTGTAGCGTTCCTGTAACATCCGCAACAGGTCCCTCCGTTCTGTCAGCAGACAATGACACTGCAGCATCAGATCATCAAAATCGAGCTTCCGCTCCTGTCTCGTATAGCTGACATATTCCCGGTAGATGTTTCGAAACAACGCAGGATCAAGCAAATACGATACATAGTCCACAGGCGCTATTCCCCGCTTTTTGACATCGCAGATCTCCTGTGCCAGCGCACTGAGCAGTTCTGTATGCAGATCTGTGAATTCCTGATATTTGGCGCAGATCATCCGCAGGATTTTGATCTTATCATGGTCGGTAATGATCTGAGAAAGCTGATATTCTCCGGTCAGACGGAGGATAGAAAAAAAGAATGCGTGAAAGGTCGCAAACGTCACCGGAAGATAGCCTTCCCCTTGAAGGCGCATAAACCGCTCTTTCATTTCTTTGGCGGCAAGTTTGGTAAATGTGATCACCAGGATTTGTTCGGGCGAGATGCCCAAAGAATGGATCAGATAATGAATTCTCTGTGTTAAGACAAATGTTTTCCCGGAGCCGGGACCGGCAAGGACCATCATCGGTCCTTCGCCGTGCGTGATCGCCATCTCCTGCTCCGGGCTTATTTGTGTTCTGTCTTGCAATTATACGTTTTTCGAAAGAAGATCGATGCCTTTTTGAATTCTGGCGATCGTCTCTTCTTTGCCGATGATCTCCATGATCTCGGTCGCACCGGCCGGTGTCATCTGCTTTCCGGAAACTGCTGTACGAAGCGGCCACAGAGCATAACCGTTCTTACAACCTTTCTTTTCGATATAGCCGCAAAGCATCTGATATAATGCGTCATTGCTGTAATCCGTCTGTGCTTCGAACAACGGCAGCGTCTCCTTCAGTACTTCTAAAGAGGTTTCCGCATTGGTCTTCATCTTTTTGTGTGTATACATTTCCGGATCGTATTCCGGTAAGGTCTCAAAGAAATCGATCAGGTCCGGAATATCCGGAAAAACCTCGATCCTGGTCTTGACCATCTCCGCGATCTTCTTTAAATCCAGGTCTTTTTTGATCGCCTGCTTTAAGTACGGCAGTGCCTTTTCATAGAACGGCTCAAACTCCATCTTCTTGATATATTCGCCGTTCATCCAGCGGAGCTTTTGATAATCAAATACCGCCGGTGATTTGGAGAGATGACGATAATCAAATTCTCTGACCAGATCCTCCAGCGAAAAGATCTCTTCATTTCCGACCGGGCTCCAGCCAAGCAGCGCAACGAAGTTCACAATCGCTTCGGACAAAAAGCCCTGCTCGAGCAGATCTTCATAAGAAGAGTGACCGCTGCGCTTGGAAAGCTTTGCATGATTCTCATCGGTGATCAGCGGGCAGTGTACATAAACCGGAACTTCCCAGCCGAAAGCTTCATACAGTCTGTTGTATTTCGGAGAAGAGGAAAGATACTCATTTCCGCGGACAACATGTGTGATGCCCATCAAATGATCATCCACAACATTGGCAAAGTTATAGGTCGGGTACCCGTCGGACTTGATCAGGATCATATCGTCCAGTTCGGAATTGTCCACCGTGATATCTCCATAGATCTCATCATGGAAAGTCGTTGTTCCTTCCGTCGGATTGTTCTGACGGATTACAAACGGTTTTCCGGCATCCAGATTTGCCTGAATCTCTTCTTTGGATAAATGCAGGCAATGCTTATCGTAAATATTGATCTCTTTTCCGTCGATCACCTGTGTCAGTCCTGCCAGACGTTCCTTATCGCAGAAGCAATAATATGCCTCCCCGCGATCGATCAGTTCCTTGGCATACTTCATATAAATGCCGGCCTTCTGACGCTCACTCTGCACATAAGGACCCACGCCCTTATCCTTGTCCGGTCCTTCATCATGGATCAGGCCGGTACTTTGTAACGTTCTATTGATGATCTCGACCGCACCTTCGACATAACGTTCCTGATCTGTATCTTCGATACGAAGCAGAAAATCTCCGCCTTCATGCTTCGCGATCAAATACGCATACAATGCAGTTCTTAAGTTACCTACATGCATTCTGCCTGTTGGGCTTGGTGCAAATCTCGTTCTGATCTTCATAACATTCTCTCTTTCATCATTTGCTTTTCAAAAAATTTGGAAACCGGCACCTGTCGGTTCAGCATATTATTTTTGCACAATCACGCTGAGAAATCAATTGTCTGGCGAAATGAAATTTTGAACTGCTTTGCAGGATGAATCTTCACATCTCTCTGAACATCCTTCAACTGCAGGGTAAGGATCTTCCCGTCCGCCTTTTTCTGAAAGCGCTTGGATAAGCGGATCAACAGGATCTCACCGGCAAGCTCCTCTTTCGACATCTTCATGCGGATAACGTAGGAAGCTCTTTTTTTACGGATGAGGAACCTCCCCAGATACTCTTCTTCCAGATACTTTGAATTGAGGCGATACACTTCTGCTTTTCGTACATAAACGAACAGGAAAAAGCCCCAGATCGATGCTCCTGCCGCTGTTGCGCCGGCAGCAGTCGCCGTTGGATTTTGCCGGAAAAATTTCCAAATACGCGCTGCGATCGATAGGTCCTGATCACCGGATACCATGATCTCTCCTGCCGGTTGGATCATTGGTTGCGTACTTTCTGTTTTTCTTTCCTGTAGATGATCTTCCCCGAAGATTTCATTTTCCATGACCGTTTCGACCAAAACAGGCTTTCCGCCGCCCTGATTTCGTCCGTTTACGCGCTCCTGCTGCGTCGCTGCAGTCTCGATCAGCAGCAGTTCCTCCGTCGATAGCAAACCATCTCCGAACGGCAGATTCGGCATGGTCAGTGGATCCGCCTGTTTGGTTGCCCGGAAAGTAGCCTGGGAAACATTTCCCACACGATCCCTGACACAAACAGATAAGGTTGCAGAATCTTCGAGTTCATAAAACGGGCTCTTCTCCCAGCTTTGTCCTCCATCAAAGGAAAACGGCTCCTCATCCAATCCGCTATCGGAATCCTCCGCCTCTACGCAGACGATCGCGCTGCCGCTTGTCCACTCTTTATCAGCGGGATTGATCGAGATCCGGTGGATCGCAGGGCCGGCCGTATCGATGTTGCTGATCTCAAATGTCCTGCGCGTCTCATTGCCGACCAGATCTCTGACCACAATGGTATATACCCCATTGGTATGTGTCTCAAAGTTAGGACTCTCCTGCCAGGTGCGTCCTCCGTCAAAGGAATAGGGTGCCTTGGGAAAGTTCGAAAGATCATCCGATGCGCTGACACTGATCGTAACCGCATCCTTTGTCCAGCCGCTTTGATCGATGCCGATATGTGTGATCGCAGGCGGCGTCGTATCCACATAATCAATGGGATATTCCTCCCGCAGTTCATTGCCGGAGGCATCCACCGCGACGATGATGACTTTGGTATTGCCCTCCAGCGTAAAGTGCAGATCGCCCTCCGTTTTCGGTCCGTCCAGAGTATTGCCGTTTTCATCTTCCACATGATACGTCACCGGTTCTACTGCTTCATCTTCCAGTTCCACATGCAGCGTAATCTCCTGTGAGACTTCGTGATCCGAAAAATTCAGTCCCGGCGTCTCCGTTAAGGTCAGCACCGGCGGTGTGGTATCCACGATTGTGACAAGGACCGTCACATCCCTCGGCGCATCCTCGTGCTCAAAATGTACTGTGAGCACCTCCCCGTTCGCCAGATGGTCACAGGCGTATTCCGTAACCAGACTTCCATCCTCCGAAACGAAATAGACCTGTTCTTTTAACTGTTCATCTTTCCAGAGATCGATCGTGACATCTTCGTTGTTATAAATAACCGTCACTTCAAAGTCATGAGACGAAATGACATCGCCAAGTTCAAGGGTCAGTTCCGGCGTTTCCACCGACAAATGATCCAGTTTTAACGGATCGACAAGCACCAGACATGGATCCGAATACCGCTCCGTTTCGTTGCCGGTGACAAACATTCTGAAAAACGTATGGTCATCTTCGACCTCCGCATCATAATGGATCGCAATCGTCCCCCGGCCATCCGTGATGTTCTCTTCGAGACGGTACTTGTCGGATGTCGTAAAATCCATTTCCACCCAGGCATCCTCCGACAACGCCTCTTTGCTCTCCGCCTGTTGCATCTCCCACACATAGGTCTCCACGCCATTTACTTTGGCGCTGACTTCAATGTGCTGTAATTCAATTTTATGGATTTCTGCCGGAAGCTGTGCATCCAGCAAAATTTTAGATAGCGAAACGACTGCGTAGCCTTGTCCGCCACTCCTGCCGCCAACCGTCGATGATGCATAGGTCACGCCGGCAAAGGTAAAGGACGGTGCCCCGGCGATATAAGAAGAGCCTCCACCACCGCCTTTTAAACAGCCGCCGTAACTTTGCTCGGTACCGCCGTACCAGCCGCCACCGCCGGCGCCTCTGGTATTTCCGGTACTTTGTCCCTGTCCGAAGGCATAACCTCTGGTCTGATTGACGCCCTCGATCGTGGAGCGTTCATAATGACTGTTTGGCTGACGCTCACCGCTCGATCCGGTGATCTCGTATCCTTCCGTTGATAAGCCGCCGCCTGCAGAGCCGTTGTTTGCGGTTTTTTCATCGCCATAGTACTGACTCGTGGCTTCGTAGGAAGCGCCACCTCCACCTGCCGCAACCAGAAGGACTTCATTTCGGTAACTGTTGAAATTCTTTAATACGCCTCGATTGGTCGTGGTCAGAGACGTCGCACCGCCACCACCGCAGCTGCGGTTTAGTCCACCGCCGCCCCAGTCGCCAAAGGCCCCTGAACCGCCGCCGTTATAGCCGCCAGATGCATTATTTCCGGCACCGCCGACGCAAAGGTAAACCACATCTCCTCGCTGCATCTTCAGATACCCCTGCGTATAACCACCGTTACCGCCATTGGATTCAAAGAGTGATCCGCCTTTACCGCCGTATAATTCAAAGTGATAGATTCCTGCGATCGGTGCCTCAAATTTCTGCACACCGCCGGTATAGTTAAAACGCTGCGTGGCACCTTCCGTCTGATTCATCACCGCAAGAGAAGCAAACAGCCACGACGCATCAAAATAAGATTCCTCCTCTAACAGCTTTAGATCCGCGATCGTGTAGAGATACCCGTCCGGTCCACGGAACGTATCCTCCGCACCGTTTTCCCCCGGGATTCTGGTAAATCCATCCGGGATCTCTAACTCTTCTTCCTGCGGAAGATCAAAATAGTCCCAGAAGGAAAAGAAATTCGTCTCCAGCGAGACTTCGTTTTCTGTCGTTTCGGTTTCTTCAGCTTCGGTTTCTTCTGCTTCAGTTTCTTCCGTTTCGGTTTCTACCGTTTCAGATCCTGCTACTGTTTCCGATCCTACTACTGTTTCGGATCCTTCTACTGTTTCGGTTTCCCCGGCGACAGTCGATTCTTCCGTGATCTCTGCTTCTTTGGTTTCGGTTTCCGATACAACGGATTCTTCCGTATCGCCGCCGTCTTCCTGTGCGAAACTGATCAATTCTGTGTTTGTTCTGTTTGTGTCTGTGATAACACATGATGAGATTGAGAGGCATAGCAGACTGCATGCCGCAAGTAAGGCGAGTGCCTTTGATTTGACCATAGATGTGTCCTCTTTCTGATATGATTTTTAGAGTTGCTTCAAAGAATGTGACAGAGCGTCACAAAGCTCATAAAAAATATCATAAAGAGAAAAATCTGTCAACACATAAAAAGAGACAGCCGTCAAACACCCGACTGTCTCCTGCCTTTTGTTATTTTCCGGTAGAGCCGAATCCACCGTTTCGAATGCCGTCCGCATCATCGTCCACGGTAATGCCGAACGGAACAAAGATTCCCTGACAGAACGCATCTCCGCGATTGATCCGAAGGATCTTCTTTTCGTTGGTATCGTTGGTCACTTTGATGAAAATATGACCTTCGTTATTGGATCCGTAATAATCACTGTCGATGATCCCGACCGTGTTATTTAACTGTAAACGATAATTAAATCCCAGACCGCTTCTCGGATAAATCTGTAATACCCAGCCCTCTTCCATTTTGCAACGGATCCCGGTCGGCATCAGCCTTGTTTCACCGGGCTGCAGGGTAAATCCGTAAAGCGCATAAATATCATAGCCGGCGCTTCCTGATGTCGCACGCTTCGGTAACTTGATATTCTTGTATAATACCGAGCCATCGGAAATCGCACTTTCCGGGAAGATCTTAGCAAAGTCCTTGAGAAACTGCTCTTCACTGACCATTTCAAACTGTGCAATCTTTTGCATGTACCTTCACCTCACTCATAAAATATATTACATTATCGGAGTTCGCATGCAATCTGTCAACATTCATCCTGCTCTAAAATGCGTTTTAAATACTCCCGATATTGTGCTGCCACATTCGCCGGAGAAACGATCCTGATCCCACTGCCGATGCCGGTCAGCCACCCGAAAAACTGCCCGCTGACAGCGACATGCACATGGATGCGAAACTGATCTTTCAGCCCGGCATCGCGCTGAATGGACACTTCTTTCCCGAAGCGATCGATCATGACGCCGATCAGTTCATTGTGACACTGAAGCGTCACCATTTCCTCTTCCCCGCCAAACATCCCGAAGGTCTTGGTCGAAAAACGTTCGATCCGGCAGTCATCAAATGCTTCTTTCCCGCCTCTTGCAAGCTCTTCCACTTTGGTGTCATCAAACTTATCCACGCGGAAATGTTTGATCTGCTTAGCCTCTTCATCATAGCCGATCAAATAATAGTTTTCGTCATTCCAAAGCAGCGCCCAGGGGCTGACATCATAGCGCTTTCCGCCATGTCTTGCCACCAGTTGCTTATTTAGCGTCCATTCCAGATAGGCAAACGAGATCCGGCGATCCTGCCGCATGGCTTCCTGGATCGCATCCACGCTGTAATAGATCTTTTCATTCTCCGCCTTTTTGCTTCCGGTATACACCACCTGGCGTGATAAGGCCCTGGCCTCATAGACGCTTGCCAGATGGGTCAGTTTTGCCGATAACTCCGCGCTTTTGGATTCGGTGATGAACCGGGATGCCTGCACCGCATCCACCAGAAGTTTTAACTCCATCAGTTCAAACTCGCGGGATGCCAGAAAATATCCGCCATCCGTTCCCGGGCGGTAGAGAATATCATAGCCCATATCCTTCAGTCGCTCGACATCATCATAAATACTTTTTCTGGCTGCATTGATCCCGTACGATGAGAGCTTTTCTAAAAGCTTTCCCATCGGCAGGACATGCTCTTCATCGGTCTCTTCCGTCAGGATTTTGAGCAGATATAGAAGTTTCAGTTTTTGGTTTTCTGATTTAGGCATAGTCCCTCGTCAATCAGCAGATCGCTTCCGTCTGCCGCACTTGTTGCCAGTTGATCACATCGCTCATTCATCGGATTCCCGTCATGCCCTTTGACCCAGCAAAACGTTACCTGATGCGGCTTTTTTGCATCCAAAAGACGTGTCCACAGATCCACATTTTTCACCGGGCTTTTCCCTGCCGTCTTCCAGCCGCGCATGATCCAGCCTTCGATCCAGTGTTGGTTAAACGCATCCACCACATATTTCGAATCCGAATACAATGTGACCTCGCAGGGACGTTTCAGCGCTTCGAGTGCAACGATCGCTGCCATCATCTCCATCCGGTTGTTGGTCGTCTGACGATATCCGGCGCTGAATTCCTTTTGAAAGAGCTGTCCGTTTGCATCCGTATATTGCAGCACCGCACCGTATCCTCCGGGTCCGTCCGGATTACCGCGTGCCGCGCCGTCTGTATAAATTACCACTTTTGACATAACCTTACTCCCACTTTCCGTGTGTTAAAAAAAATGCCGCATCCGCCTCGGCCGCATCCGTGATTTCCTTCGGCATGCCGATCATCGACAATAGCCTGATCGCATTGCGCGTTGTCGACCGCCCTTCCATCAGGCGATAGGAAAAGACGATCTGATCCTGCACTTCTTCGGTGAAATGATAATTCTCATAGCAATCCGCCAGAAGCGAAGTCAGTTCAATATCATGCGTCGCCGCAAATACCACGGCATGCTGCCCGCCCAAATAACGGAGGATCCTTCCGGATGCCGCGATACGCTCCACCGTGTTGGTGCCTTTGAGCACTTCATCGATAAAACACAGGATTGGCGCATTCGAATAATCCTCTCCTCCTGCTCGGTTTTCCTCATTTGCAGAATTCCCGATGCCTGCACGGTTTTCCGTACCCGTGGTGCCGGTGTCACTTGCCATCCCGGGCAAAGCAGCATCCAGCACGCGCTTTAGCGCCTTGATCTCCGACATATAGAAGCTGTCACCGCTCAAAAGGTCATCTCTGAGCGCCATTGAGGAAAAGATCCTGTAACAATCGCCCTGCCAGGTCTCTGCCGACACGGTGCCGATTGCCTGCGCCAGGATCGCATTTACCGCAACGGTCTTTAAGAAGGTGGATTTTCCGGATGCATTGGACCCGGTGATCAGCACCTGCTTTTCTCCCACATGAATGCTGTTCGCTACCGCATCCGAAAGGAGCGGATGCTTCACATTGACCACAGATAAGGCACATCCCTGTTGCAGATCGGGCTTGCACCAGGTTGCTAAGGACGCCCGATAACATGCGATCGACTGTGCCAGATCCAATGCTGCGATCTGTGCTACCAGATCCCGGATCGTCTGCTCTTTTTCTCTGCAGATCTCCAGCATCTGATAAAACTTCATCAGATCAAAATGAAAAAGCATGCGCAGATAATCCAGCAGCAGATCCAACGGATTCGACGAAGAAGCGCCCTGCAAAGACATGGCCAGGGAAGATCCCCGTGAAAATGCGGATAATTCTTTTAAGTCGGCTCTGATCTGCAATTGTTTTTCCGGAAGATCCCGCAGCGCATCTTCCACCCTGCGCCCAGCGCGCACCATGCGCAGGATATAGGCAAAGGAGCCCAGATACGGCATCAGGATCGCCTTTTTCCGGAAATAATACGTCAGATTCAATGCGATCACTGCAAACAAGCCCCCAACGCCCGCCATCGGTGTCAGCGCAAACAACGCGATCGCCGGCAGATACAACAGATCGAGCAGGACCATCTTCGCCATGGATTCTTTGGGCAGATCTGTCAGATATGCCAGATATTCCTGCAGGGTGTATTTCCCGGTATAACCGATCTCATGAAGTGCGGGAACGATGCTTTGAAACAACGCCCGATCCTTCGTAAGCTTCTCCGTGAGTGCATCCTGCGCATCTATCGGCTCCTTTGACATGGCCGGATGCGCCATCACGTCAAACAGGCGCTGCGCACCTGCTGAGGTATGGGTATAGTTGATCCGCTGATATACGTCGGTCAAGGAAAGGTCATTCCAGGTGATCTGATCGATCGCACCGCCCACGGCGGGATCTTCCAGGGTCCCCAAACAGGCAATTCGTTTGATCTTCGGATCCGTCACATTTCCGTACTCAGAAAGAAGGCGCTGCAAGAGTGCCTCCCTTTCCCGTTTCTGATTGTGATACCCGCTGATGACCAAAAGGATCAGCAGGCATCCGATGATGATGACAATCTGCATTCTACTTACGCTCCGTTATAACAGATATGAAGGGCCAAAGCTCTCCGGCAGCAATTCTTTCAACAAATACGCATGAACATCCTCTTTGGACGTCCCAAGCAGGATCCGGAACTCGTCCGGATTGCAGAATTCCCGGAGCACCTGTCTGCAGACGCCACAAGGCGGTGCATCTTCCGTAGGCGCTTTTCCGGCAGGCCCTCCGACGATCGCGATTTTTTCAAAGTCACGCTGATCTTCCGAAACCGCTTTAAAGAGCGCAACGCGCTCTGCGCAGATCGTTGGTCCGAATGCAGCATTTTCAATATTACATCCCTGATATACCTTGCCGTCTTTGGTAAGGAGTGCTGCCCCGACAGCAAAGTTCGAATACGGGGAATAGGAATGATCTCTGGCTTCAAGTGCCAGGTCCAATAATTCTTCGTCTGTCATATTAAACTTCCTTCTCCCGGTCAAAGGCGATGATCGACTCTTCTACCAGGATGCTGAATTTCTTTGCCGCGGCATCCGCTGCCGCCTGTACTTCGTCATGAGATAACGGTTTCCCGGACAATCCGGCCGCAAGATTACTGATGCACGAGATGCCGCAGATCCGCATCCCGATGTGTCTGGCTGCGATCGCTTCGACCGCGGTACTCATGCCGACAGCCGATGCGCCAAGCACTTTTAAAGCCCTGATCTCTGCCGGAGATTCATAACTTGGTCCGGTAAGCTGTGCATAAATGCCTTCCCGCAGGGTGACCTCATGTGCTATGGCACACTGACGGATCAGGTTGCAAAGCTTTGGATCATAAAGATTGGTCATATCCGGGAACCGTACCCCGATGCGATCATCGTTCGGTCCGATCAAAGGATTCGGCACAAACATGGCGATCTGATCCGTGATCATCATCAGATCTCCTGCCTGAAATCCATCGCCGAGACCCCCTGCTGCATTGGTCAGAAATAAAATCTTCGCACCAAGCCGGGCCATGACTCTGGTCGGCAGAACCACATCTTCCATGGCATACCCTTCATAGTAATGTACGCGGCCTTTCATGCAGACCATCGGGATCCCCTTTAAATATCCGAAGATAAATTTGCCCGCATGTCCCGGCACCGTGCTGACCGGGAAGTGGTCCAGTTCCTGATAAGGGACTTCACATACCACTTCGATCCGATCTGCAAAGTCTCCGAGACCGGAACCTAAAATCAACGCCAGTTTTGGCATAAAATCCGTTCTTTGACGGATGGATGAAACAATGCTCGAAATTCGCTCTTCTACGTTCATCTGAACACCTCCGTTTTTGTATCAGAGATATTATAACATAGACGTCCTGCCGATACGGTTTGCGTTTCTTAATTTTCTAATAAAAAATATCCCCAAAATCACAAAAAGTAACCAGTTGTTTACATAATCATAAAGCCGCTCAAATTGTATTAATTATTTTAACAGTTTAGATTTTTGTGAAAATTGTGTGAACACTGATAAATGCAGGCTTTATCTTGTGTTTTTTGTGGCAATTTTGCATTGAATTTCACATCATCTTGCGATACTATAGAAGAGGACAAAAAACTAATTTACTTAGTTAAGTTCCCAAATAGGATTCTAACTTTTTCAATTACTTATGATTTTTCTTTTCGTTTCTGAACAAGTTACCGGTTTCCTAATAATCACAGGAGAATCTCAGTTATGTTCGACCCGATGATATCGGATGTAATGAATTTACTGGAAGAGCTGAATGTCTCGGAGAGTTCTTTAGGTAACATCTATCTGAAGCTGCAGCATTATATTGCTCCGCTTGCAGACAAATATCATATTGCACAGATCGGTCTGGACATTTCCCGTACCGATCAAGCGCATCATTCCCATTCTGACGAATTGCATAAAACGAGCAATTTCCACAGGTGCGGTGCGCCCGATACGGCCCTGACCTATGAATATACCATTTCGGGTAAGCAAAAAACCGTCACCTCGTTTTTCCCGTGGGAAGGCTATCGGTTTAATCAGGCAGAAACCACGTTTATTTCCAACTTCAGTAAGTTTATCTATTTGATCTACAGCCGCGCGGATCTCTTATCCAAAGCACAGAAGGCGCCGATGATCGACACCATGACCGGTGTTCTCAATAACCCGGGTGTTCGCCGCGAAATGCAGGATCTGATCCGTGAGCACCAGACACAGGACTATGCCGGTGTCTATTTCAATCTGAAGAGTTTTAAATATGTCAACAACCTGCTCGGATCTCAAAACGGCGATTATCTTCTGCGTCAGTATGTAGAGCAGATTTATCATTATCTGGATCAGGAAACCGAACTGATCTCCCGTATCGGCGGTGATAATTTTTTTGTATTTATCCGCAAAGAACATTTGCCCAGCTTCATTGAACGCCTGACCGATATGAAGATCATCGTACCGTACGGAAACAAGAAAGTCTCGGTACCGATGCGCAGCCGGATCGGCATCTATTTCGCGGAAAAGAACGATACCGCGGAAACGATCCTGGATAATACCTCGATCACGTTCGATACCGGCAAACGGAACAACCGTGACATCACATTCTTCGAGCCGCAGATGCTGCGCGAGACCATGCAGGCCAAGAAGATCTCCATGATCTTCCCTTCCGCACTCCGAAACGGCGAATTTGTTCCGTACTATCAGCCCAAGGTCAATATCTCCACCAATGAGATCTGCGGCTGTGAAGCACTGGTACGCTGGAAACGATCCGCACATACGATTCCGCCCAATGAATTTATTCCTGCCCTCGAAAATGACGGCAGTATCTGGAAACTGGATCTGTATATGCTCGAACAGGTTTGCAAAGATCTGCGTCGCTGGCTGGATATGGGACTTGAGCCGGTACGCGTCTCTGTCAATTATTCGCGTCAGGATCTGCACCACCCGAATCTGGTCAACGATACGATCAATATCCTGCACAAATACAGGATCGACAGTAAATATATCGAGCTCGAGATCACCGAATCTTCCTTCTACAAGGATTATGCTGCCCTGACCGCATTTGCGTCTGCAATGCATCAGGAAGGCATTGCGGTTTCCATGGATGATTTCGGCACCGGCTATTCGTCGCTCAATCTGTTCAAAGATCTGGATTTCGATGTCGTGAAACTCGATAAATCTTTTATCAACAACCTCGGAAAAGATAAGCGCCTTGGCATTGTCCTGACCAGTATGATCAACATGCTGCGCAATCTCAATGTCGATATTGTCTCCGAAGGTGTCGAGACCCCGGAGCAGATCCGTCTGATCCAATCGTTAAATTGCAATATCGTTCAGGGCTTTGTCTTTGATAAGCCTCTTCCGCGGATGCAATTTGAAGATCGACTGATCTCCCGCTTTTATCAATCCAGAGTATCATGACCTGACAGGTGCAAACAGCAAACACATCGAATCGGTCACCGATGAGAACCATACAAAAAAGCTTTGATGCAGGGTTTCCGCATCAAAGCTTTTTTATTGCGTTTCAAACTGTCCAACGCTCTTCAGATACACTTAGTGTGTCAGGAAGAACATCAATGCAAAGAGAATGCAGATCACCCAGGTGGAGATCTTTACTTCTTTTGCCTTGCCGGTAAAGAGGCTGATGATCAGATAAGAGATCAGACCGAATGCAATACCGTAAGAAATATTATAGGTGAACGGCATGATCGCAATGACCATAAATGCCGGAACCGCTGTCGGAACATCCAGCCAGTCAATATTGCGAACAGAGTTCATCATCAGCACGCCGACATATACCAGTGCAGCTGCTGTCGCACATCCCGGGATCAGAGAAGCCACCGGGCTTAAGAACATTGCTACGCAGAACAGTGCGCCGGTAACGATCGAAGAAAGACCGGTCTTACCGCCTTCCGCAACACCTGCAGAAGACTCTACGTATGTGGTTACGGTTGAAGTACCGCAGATCGCACCTGTGCAGGTTGCGATCGCGTCTGCCAGCATCGCACGATTCATATTCGGGATCTGACCGTTTTCATCCAGGAGATTACCTCTTGCACAGGCACCGTATAACGTACCCATGGTATCAAACATATCAACCATGCAGAACGCCAGTGCCGTGGTAATGATCAGGACGATCAGCGAACTTGCCGAATGCTCTGCAAGATAACCGGAGAAATCAAAGCCTTCGATAAATACACGGCCGAATGCCTGAGATCCAAAATCGGCAAAGGCAGCCAGCGGATTGAACGATAAGGATTCCGCAAAACCATCATAGAAGCCCGGAACCGTAAATCCAAGAACATAGTACACAACAGAAGCACCAAGAATGCCCCAAAGAACCGCACCTCTGACATTACGTGCCGTCATGATGACGATGGCAAGTACTGCAAAAAATGCAACCAGCTTCGGCATCACATCGCCCCAGGTTGCGGTACCGTTAAACATATTGAATGAAGCAAGATCAACACCCGTTGCGCTGTCAGCTACAACGATGCCTGCATTCTGGAAACCGATCATTGCAATAAACAGACCGATACCTGCAGGAATCGCAACACGAACAGATTCCGGGATCGCTTCAAAGATCGCGCGACGCAGATCGGTAACGGTCAGGATCACAAATAAAATACCGTCAAACAATACCAGTACCAGTGCATTCGCATAACTCAAACCAAAGCCGAAGCAAACCGTATAAACAAAGAATGCATTCAGACCCATACCGGAAGCCTGTGCCAGCGGTAAGTTTGCCAGGATACCGATCAGAACGGTTCCGACAATTGCGGAAATCGCGGTTGCGATATAAATTGCATTATAAGAAACAACCCCCAATTCCGAAAACATTCCGGCATTGACCATTAAAATGTAGGCCATTGCCATGAACGTGGTCAAACCTGCAAGACATTCCGTCTTGACGGTAGACCCGCTCTCCTTAACCTTAAAAAATTTCTCCATGTTCTCTCTCCCTTTCGCCATGAATATTGTCAAAACTACATTACAAAATGTACCATACGGGAAAGAGAAATTCAATGTGCGGACACGAATTCCTATTACCGGTCACACAGTTCTTCTAGTCAAATGAAAAGGTGTGATGCAACACATATTCTCCACCGGATAATTCCGTTGCGCTTACTTCCACATGCATGGTCTTTGCACCTCTGCCCGTGATCGCCTCCGTCCCGTAGACATTCTGATAATTCCCCGTCCGGTACAGGAGCTGCACTTCCGAAAGAAGCGATGCATCACTGATCACCAGGTCACAGGTCACGGGATTCTCCGAAGATGCATTCAGTGCCTTTGCTGCCGCCGTCTTATAGGAATCTATGGTCGAGAGCACATCACTGTCCGAAAACCCCGCTTCTTCCAAAGAGGGCTTCTCCGAGGCGCTATCGCTCCCTTCCGATACGCGAAGGAGACGGTAATCGCTGCCTTCGCAGGCCGGTAAATAAACCGAAAGATCCTGCCGCAGATGATCTGCGGAAAAATCCTCGTCCGTCCCGTTAAAATACTGGAAATTTACCGGATCCGAATCATCCCAGGTCGCATCGACATTATAAAATCCGTCTTCCAATGAAATAATGTTCCAGGCGTGACTCTCTCCCGCATACCCGGTGCAGTAATAGATCGTGACATCGAGTTCCTGCAGCAGATACTGCATCGCCTTGGCATAACCTGCACACACACTTTCCCCATCCACGATGGCACTGTAAGCGCTTTGATTGTTTGCCGCATTCGCCTGATACGACACCTTGGCGATCAGTGCATCATGCACGGCAATCTCCTTGGCATACGGTGTCTGTGCCGAAGCGGCCTCGGATAGCAATTCTTTTGCACACTGTTCAAAGATCTGCTTGCTGTTGTTTAAATTCTCCGCCGTGGAATTATAGGAAAGTGTCACCAACGCAACCGCCTGATCCCTGCCATACTGATAACTGTAAGCGGTGTTCATCCAGAACAATTCCGGATGATCATTAATGACCGCAGTAAATGCGGTCTTCAGCTGCGTGCCTGTCACGGTGATCACCGGAACAAACGACTGTGTCAGCGCATTGGCGTTGGCATAGATCTGTCGATACAGCGACTGCAGCTGTTCATCCAGCATGGCATAGTAAGGATACTTTTGCGCATCAAAATTTTCTCCTTCGCCAAGTTCCCCATAGCCATACTGATCAAGCAGTGACTGCGCGGTATCTTCGCTGACTTCCTGTCCGTCATCGGCGACAGGCTCATAACCGCTCTTTCCTTCCACACTGCTCGGGATCACCAGCGAATGCTCTTCGGGCGCCACATAAGAAGTCCCTGTCACGGCATCGTTTAAGCCGCTCTGCGAGATCCCGTTTTCAGGCATCGTCGCATCAGCCGGCGTCGCATCTCCTGTCGGCATCTCACTTCCGGGCTCCTGCACTGTTTCCGCAGTCTCCTCAGTGCCGCTCTCTACGTCATTTCCGGAGACATCACCTGCGCCCCCCGGCAGGATACTGCCGATGTTCAGCGCGCCGAGTACATCCCCGATCTGTTCGGATACTGCCGGATTGAATTGTAAAAACAAGATAAACAGGACCAGCAAAATCAACAACACCATGATTCCGTTGGCGATCTTTTGCAAGAACTTCATCTCTTTATCATCTCCAGTGCAAGTGTCCAGGCATCCTGCCAGGACAGTCCTTTTTGCTTTGCAAGTAATTTAACGCTCTCATATTCCGGCCAAATGCGGATCTGACCGTTTGGCAGGCGGATTTCCTTGACCGCAAGCACACCCTCAGGGGATTGCATCTCGTAGGTCTTACGCTCCAGTACGGTTCGCTCCATCAGGCACCTGCGGATACCGATGGTCGTGGTATTTTCAAAGATCAGCTCTTCCATCCGTTCCCGATCGCCCGGCTGACAGAGAACGGATAACAGATAAGCAGGCCGCTGCTTTTTCATGTAGATCGGTGCAAAGTAGACATCCCGCGCACCTTCTGCCATCAGCAGCTCCATCGTATAGCCAAGCGCCTCTCCCGTGACATCATCGAGATTGCATTCCAGTTTCAGGATCTGATCCCCCTCTTTAGCATCACGGATCAGCATCGCACGCAGAAATCCGGGGATCTCATAGACGCGCTTTCCTGCGCCCATGCCGCTTTTTTCGATCCGAAAACTCTCCGGAAGTTTTTGTTTCGGTTGCAGATACGCTGCGATCGCCGCCCCGGTCGGGGTAATGAACTCTCCCGCCTTCCCGGTCAGCCGGATCGGCAGGTCATACATCTTTGCGATATTCACCACGGCCGGTACCGGGATCGGAAGCTCTCCGTGCTGGGACATGATCGTCCCGGAGCCTTCATTCAAATACGGCAGATACGTTTCGGTGATCCCGAAGGTATCAATGGCAATGGCTGCGGCACAGATATCCACGATGGAGTCCACCGCCCCCACTTCATGGAAATGAACTTC
>JAILPR010000025.1 GCA_024699355.1 Lachnospiraceae bacterium | reverse complement strand
GGCGATTCGATTTCCGAGGTCACCGGACTCTACCTTGGAAACACGATGAAAAACATCATGAGAGTCTTCGCAGTAATACTTTTGGTTATGGTAGGTACGGTTTTCGCTGTCGGCCCTGCCGGATTATTAAAAGTACTCTTTACCAATAATGGCGCATCCGGGCTGCTCGTCAATCCGGTATTCTGGCTGACCATTATCCTGATCTACTATTTCATTGCAACCTTTATTTCCATCGATAAGATCATCGGACGCATCTATCCGGTATTCGGCATCTGCCTGATCATCATGGCAGTCGGCGTATGTATCGGTATGCTCACAGGTACCGCAAGCGGCACCTACACGATGCCGGAAATCTGGAATAACTTTGGCAATATGCATCCAAACGGCACCCCGATCTGGTCCTTCATGTTCATCACCGTAGCTTGCGGTGCGATCTCCGGATTCCACTCCACACAGAGCCCGCTGATGGCTAGATGCTTAAAGAGTGAGAAGCAGGGACACTTCGTATTCTACGGCGCGATGGTTGCAGAAGGTGTCATCGCCCTCATCTGGGCAGCAGCAGGCTGCGCAGTTTATGGCGGACAGGGCCTCGTCGATGTCGGCGGCGGCAACGCGACCAGCGTTTACGAGATCTGTACACAGACCATGGGCGGTATCGGTATCGCACTTGCGATGCTCGGCGTTATCGCATGTCCGATCACCTCAGGTGATACGGCATTCCGTTCGGCACGCCTCACCCTGGCTGACTGGATGGACCTTGATCAGGCAAAGATGGTCAACCGCTTAAAACTCTGTATCCCGGTACTTGGTGTGGGCGCGTTCCTTGGATATGGCAATACGCTTGGCTTCATCGATTACACCATCATCTGGAGATACTTCTCCTGGACCAACCAGACCCTGGCGATGATCGTCTTATGGTCGGCGTCCATGTACCTGTTCAAAGAGAAACGCAACTACTGGATCACCGTGGTACCTGCAACCTTCATGAGTGCAGTATCCGCGACCTATTTCCTGATGGCACCGGAGTGCCTGGGCCTGATCCCGTTCTTTAAACAGAACACCGCGATCGCATACCCGGGCGGTATCATCGTTGCAGCACTGTTCCTCTTCCTCTTTATCAGAGCGACAAAGAAAGCAGAACAGACCAATTAAGCAACCCAACAACACGGGGGAGGGCAACCTCCCCCTTTTTCAAAGGACGGTAACTTATGATCATCAGCCCCAAGGCATTATCAGAAACGACACTCACCAAAGAGGAGCTAGCAGAAGACAAACGACAGTGCCTGCACGCAGGCCCCTGCGGCATCGGCCAAAAGGCGCTGTATCTAAACAGCTTCTATATCGATCGCATGTACTATGTCTGCTACAGCGACATCGAGCGCGTCTTTAAACGCGTCGCCATGAGTAAGGGCGGCTTTACCGGCAAGGGCATCTTTGGCTCCATCCCCTACCTCGTGGTACAGATGAAAGACGGTCGTGAGAAGCAATGCAATTTTAAAATCGAAGACGACGTGGATGCACTGCTGCACCGCGTAGAGATAGATCATCCGGAAATTCCGACCCACAGCAAAGAGGCGGAAGAGCGCCTGCGCAAAGCAGAAGAAGAGGAGCGCAAAAAATACCTCAAAGAACTGACGCCCACTGCCGAAAAAAGTGTGGCTAAGCTAGAGGCGGCACGCGATTATCTAAAGCGCCAGCCGGAAAAAGCCGACCGCCTCGCCTTTTGTGCCAAACAAAAACGCACCCTCGATGCGATCAGCCCGACGTATCGCCTCATCGCGATCCTGATCCTGATCGCCGGCATCGCCTCCGCGATCTGGGGGCTCTATGCCTTAAGAGGGCACCTCATGGACGGCGCAGGATACTTCGTCCTCTTTGGCTTTGCGGCGATGCTCTTTGCTATGGCAAGTCACGTCCTGCCATCCGGCAGAAGTAACCGCAGATACGGCGAAGAAGAATGGGAAAAAGCTTTAGAGATCCAGGAGAGCCACATCCAAAAGGCGGATCACTTCCCGCTGCCGGCCTACTATGCGCACCCCGTGGTCTTAGAGCGTATGATCCGCGCGATCAAAATGGGCCGCGCAGAAAGCGAAGAGGAAGCACTGCAGGTCGTCAAAGACGACTTAAAAGCCATCAATTCCTCCGTCACCGTCACCCAGAAAGAGTATGATGAGATCGTCGTGGTCAAACCACTTTTTGCCTTAATGGAGTATGCATAAGATGAATCCCGAACTGACACAAACATTTGGAACAGTCTGCGTGCACATCCTGTCATGCAGCGTGCTTGATACCGATGCGGAAGTCATCGTCAATGCGGCCAATACGAGTCTGCTTGGCGGGGGCGGCGTCGACGGCGCGATCCACCGGGCAGCAGGACCAAAGCTCCTTGCAGAATGCAGGACGCTCAACGGCTGCGCGACAGGAGATGCCAAGATCACAGGCGCCTATGAGATCCACAGCGCTAAAGCCATCATCCATACGGTCGGACCAATCTATCACGGGGGCGCGGAGGATGCGAGACTCCTTGGCTCGTGCTATCTAAAGAGCCTTGCGCTTGCCTGCGCACACGGGTATCACAGCATCGCTTTTCCGTGCATCTCGACAGGCGTCTACGGATATCCCCTAAAGGAAGCCGCCGGGGTCGCTCTGCAGGCGATCCGCGACTTTGCCAAAGACTGCCATGAGAACATGGATCTGCGCATTTGCTGTTTCCGTCCGCAGGAGCTTGAAGCCTACCGGGAGGAACTAGCTGATCCAAAGTTATGATCTGAGAGTACAGTTGCTGAAAGGAATCTCTATGAGTGTCCATATTACCGTCTATACCCAAAACAGTATCCGCATCGAGAGCAGTCAGATC
>JAILPR010000288.1 GCA_024699355.1 Lachnospiraceae bacterium | reverse complement strand
TCTGGATATCCCCAATACCAACACGATCATCATCCACGATTCCGATCGCATGGGACTGTCGCAGCTCTATCAGTTGCGCGGGCGCGTCGGCAGATCGAACCGGAATGCGTATGCCTTTTTCCTGTATCAAAAGGATCGCGTCTTAAAAGAAGTGGCGGAAAAGCGTCTGGAAGCGATCCGCGAATTTACCGATCTGGGAAGCGGCTTTAAGATCGCGATGCGGGATCTGGAGATCCGCGGTGCCGGAAATCTGCTGGGCAAAGAGCAGCACGGGCATATGGCGGCAGTCGGGTATGATCTGTACTGCAAGATGCTCAACGATGCGGTCAAGACCTTAAAGGGCGAGCAGGAAGTGGCGGATTTCGTGACGAGCGTGGATCTGGATGCGGATGCGTATATTCCGGGCAGCTATATCGTCAATGAAGAGCAGAAACTGGAGATCTATAAGCGGATCGCCAGTATCGAACAGATCGAAGAGCGCGAGGAGGTGCGCGAAGAACTGCTGGATCGTTTCGGTCAGGTGCCGGATGCGGTCGAGCATCTGCTTCGGATCTCACTGATCCGGATCCGGGCGCACAGACTTTATGTGACGGAGATCAAAGGAAACGGCGGTACGTTAACCTTTACCATGTTGCCGGATGCCAAAATCCATGTCGCGGGGGTACCGCAGCTGCTGCAAAAATACGGGCGAAAAATGACCCTGCAGCCCAAAGGAACGCCGGTATTTACACTGAAATATCTGCGCAGCGGAATTGTCGAAAAGGATGAGGAAAATCTGTTAAAATTAGTAGAGAACGTGCTGACGGATATGGAAGCATTTTTAGTAGAGTCTTAGAAGGGGGTTATATGGCGATCTATCTGATTGATTATGAAAACGTGCACGAGAAAGGGTTAACAGGCATCGAGACGCTGCATCCAAACGATGTGCTCTGCCTGTTATACAGCAATGCGGCACAAAGTCTCACCATCGATACGATGGCATATCTGACGGGGAGCGGTGCGGAGGTACAGTATTTTAAGTGCCTTGGCAGCGGCAAAAATTATCTGGACTTTCAGTTATCGACGGTGCTCGGCCTGATGGCGGGGAGCCGGAAGGACAATGAATTTGTCATCATCAGCGGGGACAAAGGGTTCCAGTCGCTGGTGGATTTTTGGGACGGACAGATATATCTGGAGCGGAAATTCCGCTGCAGACTGCAGGCGACGATCGCAGGCGGTGAGGTGAAAGGAAAGGCGGCAGCCAAAAAAACGACGGCCGCAAAAACGAAAGCGGCAGGCGCGAAGGAAACCGCAAGCGCCAAAGCGGCAGGCGGAAAGAAGGCTGCAAACGCCAAAACGACAGGCGGAAAAGCAACAAAGAATGACAAAACAGCCGTAAAGAACGGGAAAAGTGCCAAAGGAGCAACTGCAAAGAAGAGCGACAATAGCGCAGGGACAGCGGAGAAAACGATCGAGCTGATCCCGATGCAGGAGAAGCAAAAGGCAGTTGCAGAGATGCCGGAACGCAAGCAGGCAGCAGGATCTGCGGCCGCGGAGGTATCCACGGATGCCTCAAAAAAATCCAAGAGCACACTACAGAATCTCGGGATTCTCTCGATCGCGGAGTCGGTGCGCAAGAAGGTGCGCAGCACGGTCAAGGAATTAGAGCTCTTGCCCAAGGATTACACCGCCATTTACAACAACTTTCTCAAAGCTTCCAGCGAGGCGGAACTCAAGAATCGCATGATGCAGAGCATCGGTCGTGAAAAGGGTGCGCAGACGTATGAAAAGACGCTGGAGATCTACAGAGATCTGACGGGCAAATCCAAGTAACACGGAATTTACGGGAAAACCGGGTAGTGTGCAGCAACGCGCATCAAGCGGAAACAATAGAAGCGGAATACAGAAAGAGCATGGAACCAATACGGTTCCATGCTCTGTTTTTGTGGATATGCTATAGGTGCTCTGCTATCTGTGGGATCGCGACCGGCAGCCATGCGTTACAGCCTGTGGGACTGCGGCCAAAGCAGTGCTTAATCGCCTGCGATGCTCATACGATCGAGCAGATCGATCTTGGTGTCATAGAGTTTGCTGGATAAGTCGACATAGACTTTCTGCGGATTGACCAGACGTCTGGTCTCATCCCACAGCGTGGAGAGCTCTTTGGCGCAGTACTCACGGATCTCCATGGTCTTGGGAGATTCATAGACGCATTTCCCGTCGATGAAGATCGGCTGCAGGATCTCACGCATCGTGTAGGTGCCGCCTTCCAGACGGGTCTTTTTCCACGGCTCCGCCGGATCAAAGAGAAGGAGCGGCTTGGACTCGTCAAAGGTCTCATCGGTCAGGCAGATCAGGTCTGCTTTGATCTTGCCGGTATCTTTCATATAAATACGATAAATGGTCTTATTGCCCGGGTTGGTGACTTTTTCACTGTTTTCGGACAGCTTGATCTTCGGAATGAATTTGCCGTCTTCTCCCATGATGGCGGCGAGTTTGTATACACCGCCGAAACTTGGCCAGTCTTTGGAGGTGATGAGGTTCGTGCCCACACCCCAGGAGGTGATCTTGGCTCCCTGGACTTTCAGGGAGTCGATCAGGTATTCATCCAGGTCATTGGAAGCGGAGATGATCGCATCTTCGAAGCCTGCCGCATCGAGCATCTTACGCGCTTCTTTGGAAAGGTATGCAAGGTCACCGCTGTCGAGTCGGATGCCGTAGCCTTTCATCGGAAGTCCTGCCGCCCGCATTTCTTTGAAGACGCGGATGGCATTCGGGACGCCGCTCTTTAACGTATTGTAGGTATCCACCAGCAGAATGCAGGCATTCGGATACATGTCCGCATAGGCTTTAAAGGCGGTATATTCATCAGGAAAGCTCATGATCCAGCTGTGCGCATGGGTTCCTTTGACGGGAACATCGAAGAGCTGTCCGGTCAAGACATTGGAAGTGCCGATGCAGCCACCGATGACTGCGGCTCTGGCACCGTACGTACCGGCATCCGGACCCTGTGCACGACGAAGGCCGAACTCCATGATGCCGTCGCCTCTTGCGGCCCAGCAAACACGGGATGCCTTGGTGGCGATCAGGGACTGATGATTGATGATATTTAAGATCGCAGTTTCCATCAGCTGCGCTTCCATGATCGGCGCGATGACTTTGACCATCGGCTCACGCGGAAACATGACAGTGCCTTCCGGGATCGCGTAGATGCTGCCGGAAAATTTGAAATTGGCAAGATAATCCAGAAAGTCCGCATCAAAGATATTCAGCGTTGCCAGATAATCGATATCCTGCTTGCTAAAGTGCAATTCCTTGATGTACTTGATGACCTGCTCGAGTCCGCAGGAGATCGCATAGGCGCTGTCCATCGGGTTCTTGCGGTAAAATGCATCAAAGATTACGGTCTCATTGCGATCCATATTGCGGAAATAACCCTGCATCATGGTCAGTTCGTAGAGATCGGTCAACAGTGTCAGATTTTGTCGATCCATAGTATCTCCTCTTTTCATAAATCACAGGTCGGCTTCGTGTGGCTTAAGCTATGAGATAGCCGCCCGGAAGTTGATTCGGTTCGCCCTATTTTACTCTATTAAAGCGGGAAAAACAACGAATGCACCGCCAAAAAACCTGATGAGACGGACAAATCCCGATGAAAAAGTAGACAAAATTAGTGATTTTATAAAAAATTTAGAATTTTTCATTTGGGGTGTTATGTTTTACATAAATCTGTCGATATATATGATAGAATTTAAGTGTTCTAAGGTACCTTCAGGGAAGAAGGACCCGGGTCATCAGGATGATGACCCAACAAAAGCAGATCGATTCTGTACCGCATGAGGGACAATTTTGGATGTGAGGGCGTTTGAAATTGTTGTGGCGCAGAAGAGGGGGAGCCATGAGTCAAAAGAAGCAGGAAGTTTACTTTTTACCATTCCGCGCCTCTATGTGGAAAAGCATGGAAAGCGTATGGATCTCTATGCAGTCGAATTCAGACTGTCATGTGCATGTTATGCCGATTCCGTATTTCGACAGGGATGAAGAAGGCAATCGGCGCAATTCTTATTATGAAGGAGAGCAGTTCCCGGACTATGTTCCGGTGGAAGACTACCGCGAGGCGGACTTCGAACAGCTCCATCCGGACATCATTTGTATTCAATATCCATTTGACGATCAGAATATCAGAAACGGGATCGATCAGCGGTTCTTTGCGCGCACGCTGCGCCTCCAGACCGATATGCTGATCTATATTCCGTACTTTACGGAGATGGAAGAGATGCCGCAGGCATTTTGCACGTGTCCGGCGGTAGAGCATGCCAATCGCGTGATCCTGCAGTCCAAAACAGGGCGTGAAATCTACATGGTCCATTACCATGACTATATGATCGAGCGCGGGATCGCCGACCATGAACATTTAGACCGGAAGTTTCTGGTGCAGGGCGAGGAGACCCGTACCGAGTACTCATCGAGCGTACTGCCGGCTTCCTGGGAAAAGCAGATCCTGGAAGATAACGGCGTGCGCCGGAAGGTGATCTTATACGGAACGACCGTCAAAGCATTCCGCAACAGCCCGGAGCAGATGCTCAAAAAGATCGAGTCGGTGCTGCGGGAATTCTCCGACAGGGACAATGATGTGGTGTTATGGTGGAGACCGGAGCCGGCCCTGGAAGAGACGATCGCCGATTACAGCGAAGAGATGCTGGCACACTTTAAGGAGCTGGTCAGTGGCTTTAAGGAAAGCGGTATTTATGATGATACGATGGACTTAAACCGGGCGATCTGCGAGAGCGATGCCTATTACGGTGACTGGTGCAGCATCGTGCCGCTCTATGAGAGCGCAGGAAAGCCGGTCATGATCCAGGATGTATCGATCCTGGAAGCAGCGTTGGCATA
>JAILPR010000286.1 GCA_024699355.1 Lachnospiraceae bacterium | reverse complement strand
CACTGCGCGCAGTTGCGCCGGCTGCGGGCGCGCCGCGCAAGGTTTCGCCGGCTGCGGGCGCCGGCGGACGCGCGCAAAAAAACGCCTGCGCAGCTTTTGTACTGCGCAGGCGCCAAAATTACCAGTCGTATCCGGTTCCTTCACTGAGGCACTCATAGTGATAGTCCACGAATTTGACGATCTTGGACAGGTCCTTGAATTCGGATGGCTTGATCGCCAAAAAGTATTCTTTTTTGCCCAGATAATAATGAATGACAAACATGTGCTTATAAAGCGACGGATCAATCACATCCGCACTTTGGGTCATCGGTGCGTTCGAATGCTCCACATATCCTGCCGGATACTCCGCAACCGCGACATCCTCTTTTAAGACCGTGCCATCCATATTGGCTACTTTGACATAGAAGTTGGTCTTGTCCGTATCATCCTCCCGATACTCGACGGTCTTTTGACGGAACTGTACGACCGCGACTTCCGCATACTCCGCCTTGCCTTCCCGGATGCAGGCGATGAATTTCTTCTTATCGCCGCCGCCAAGGAAGCCTGCCTTGGCATCCGCCAGCGTATCTGCGATCTCAGCCGGAATCGGCGTAAACTCCATCAGCGCCACGCTCGGACGCTTCTCATTTGCTTCGCGCTCCTGCGCCGCCGCTTCACGCGCATCCTTCACCATATTAACGACATCTTTTGCAATACTAAATAATCCCATGATCTTCTACTCCCTCTAAATTTACCCAAACCCGGTGCTCCTTTTTAGAGCAACCGTTTTTACGGATCACGATTTTTTGATGCCATGATTCTTAAAGCTGCCCAGCATAACGGACAGGCTCGATACCAGCGGCAGATCCGCCTCATCAAAGACCATGACCACAAAATTATCAAAGACCATATCCCGGACGAAGGTCCCGAGTCCGGAGAGACCGATCTTTTGCGAGATCGTACCGATCAGCACGCCGTTTTTGTAGACACCGTACTGGTCGCCGATCGTGGCGGTCATCTCACGTACCATGATCTCCCCGTCACGCGTCTGCATGCGGAATTTGGTACGCAGGATCCGAAAGAGCCAGCGCATTCTGCCGTACTTCTCGCCGTTGATATACAGATCATAGGTTGGAAAGAAAATATGCCAGATGATCCGCTTACTCTTGACGACCTCCACGCCGCTTTCGGCATCCTCCATCCGGAAGGTCCAGAACGGAAAGACGCCCTGCATCTTATACTTCGCATTGCCTTCCAGATCCAGCAGCCGGTACTTTTGATGCACAATGGCAAAGAGCTCGTCGAAAATAAAGACGTTCGGCTTTTTATCGTAAAAGAGCTTTTTAAATCTGCACTCCGCCACACCCGTCTGCTGAAATTCATCGAACATCCCGATATAAAAATCCGGCATCATACGAGCCAGCAGGTGATAAAGTTGCCCCATCTTCACATCATCGCGGTCCCAGTCGCCTTCGATCACATGCTCGGATGCATGCTCATCCACCAGCTGACTTAAGACCTGCGACTCCGCCACGGTAAAGGTTCCGAACAGATAGTAGGCATACAGAAATGCACCGCTCTTGGTCGGTCCGTAGATCAAACAGTCCGAATCGATATTTAAGACCTTACCAAGCCAGGGCTTGCCCATCGGGGTCTCCACATCGGCAAATGCTCTCTGCAGTTGCTCGATCGGCGTCTCCACAAGCTCGCTCTGCTTGATGCCATCGACCGCGTAATCAAAGCCTTTGGCCGAGCCGTAATAAAACATCGCCAGACCATAGATCAGCAGCATGGTAAATTTGCCAAGGCCTTTGCCATCATAATTGTTGATCACCAGCGCATAGACACTGTAGATGATCATCGCGATGCCCATCCCGATAAAGAGGATCTTTTTCCCCAGACGAAATCCTCTGCTGCTCGGTCCGTCAAACGCCGATCCCATGTAGAAATATCCGAACATAAAGGTGAGTGCGGAAATGAGGATCAGCACCCAGGTCAGCATCCCGACGCGCTTTGGCAGGAAATTCAATACCACAAAGGCCAGCACGTACAGCAATAGGCCCACGATAAAACTTTTAACCTTCTCTCCCATAGTCCCTGTTCCTTACTTTTCCTTACTTGTTTTCCTGATCAGATACGTTATCGCAAATGATCGCCAGTGCGACTACCACATCACTCTGTGCTTCATCCATGATCTGGATACGATAGCAATCAGACCAGATCGTGCGGGCGGTATCGACATGACCTAAGGTCACACCACCGACATTGAGATCAAAGTCATAGCCCATCAGGTTACCTGCGATCTTTAATTCCTGACCGTTGACATTACCGGTCAGTTCCGGGCTGGTAAGTTTGAATTTCTTCTTGATCTTTGCGATCTCTTTGCCATCCTTTACCAGAGTGTACTCCGGCATAACGGCTACCAGTTTCTTCTTTAACTTCAGTACTTCCTGACCGTCTTTCTGGATGGAGAAGTTGAGTCTGGTGATATCGCCTTCCACATGATAAACGGTTGTCTCCTCTTCATCGAAGATATCAAACTTCGGCACCAGGGAGATGGCTTTCTGCTTCATAAACAGTGCCTTTGCATCGCCTGTGGCGGTGTTGACCGGATTTGCGGAAGCTGCAGACTCTGTAACGGTTTCGCCGCTTTCCAGTTTCTTGATGACGGTGCAGAGTTCATCGACTGCACGATCTGCTACGGATGTACCTTCATCGTTGTGTCCAAGGAACATATTGATGCCCATGGAAAGTGCTGCTTCACCGCCGCTGACGCCGTCGGTACCGATCTTGCCCATGATGATGTCCTTCTTGTTGACGCGGACAAACACATCATACATATCTGTCACCTTCTTATACATGACAGACTGTGTCCCCTTGATGTCACCCATGATCGGCTCGCCGAAGCTTACCTTGACGTCGGAGAGCTTCTCCAGCAGATCCTCGTTGGTGAAGTTCTGTGTGTTCTTCACACTTGCAAACCCCATGTTTCCACCGTTTGACATATCAAATAATCCCATTGTTCTACCTCCTGAATATATGTGAATTGTTGTTTGGTAACTAAAATAGTTCAGTTGTCTGGTATCTAAAATAGTCCTGTTGTTTGGTAACGATTTTTTAATCTCCGTAGGTATCGTTGATCTCCGAGATACATCTCCAGTAGATCGCCGTCTTATCCATTGCACTGAGTGTCTCGCCTGCTTCACCCAGATCCATATCGATCGTAAATGCATTGGTCAGAGAATTGTCCAGCGTCAGCGTAATGGTACCGATCTGTTCCCGGTCCATGTTATAAACGGTCACACCCTCTGTTGCCCAATCATGCATCCAGGTATCATTGGCCTCGAGATAACAATCCTTCATCGTGCCATCCGCATTTAAGAAGACCATCACATACCAGCTGTCTTCATCATCATGAAACAGTACACGCTCCTGTGCATA
>JAILPR010000236.1 GCA_024699355.1 Lachnospiraceae bacterium | reverse complement strand
TTTTATAAAGATGCGGATGCGCTCGAAAAACTGCTGGCATTCAAAGAGGATGCAGAGGTACTTCGTCGCATCGGCGAGATCAAGCATCAGAAAAAAGAAGCCCTTGCTGCATATATTCAGCAAAAGGAAGGTGTCGCATTAGATACGAACGGCATCTTTGACATTCAGATCAAGCGGCTTCACGAATATAAGAGACAGCAGATGAATGCGCTCTACATCATCCACAAATATCTGGAGATCAAGGGCGGCAGGAAGCCGGTCAGACCGTTGAACTTTATCTTTGGTGCCAAGGCGGCACCGGCATACATCATTGCGCAGGATATCATCCATCTGCTCAGTGTACTGCAGGAGATCATCAATAACGATCCGGAGGTTTCTCCGTATATGCATCTGGTCTTTGTGGAAAACTACAATGTGACCTATGCGGAAAAACTGATTCCGGCGTGTGATGTTTCGGAGCAGATCTCACTGGCATCCAAAGAAGCATCCGGTACCTCCAACATGAAGTTCATGTTAAACGGTGCGGTAACGCTTGGCACGGATGACGGCGCCAATGTAGAGATCCATCAGCTGGTGGGCGATGACAATATCTTTATTTTTGGCATCGATTCCGATACGGTCATTGAACATTATCGTAAAGCGGATTATGTATCCAAGGACTATTACAAGAAGAGTCCGGTGATCAAAGAGGCTGTGGACTTTATCGTGAGCAAAGAGGTCTTAAAGATCGGGCATAAAGAAAACCTGGAGCGGCTCTACAACGATATTCTCGGCAAAGACTGGTTCATGGCACTGATCGATCTGGAAGATTATATCAAGGTGAAAGATGAATGTTTTGCGGCGTATGAGGACCGGGCAGCCTGGGAAAAGAAGATGCTCATCAACATCGCCAAGGCCGGATATTTTTCATCGGATCGTACGATCGCACAATATGACAAAGACATCTGGAAGTTGTCAAACTAACGTAAAAGAGGACAAATCATGAAGCGAGCATGTGGGGTATTGCTTCCGATCAGCGCGTTGCCGTCGAAGTACGGCATCGGCTGCTTTTCCAAGGAAGCGTATGAATTTGTGGATTTTTTGAAGGCAGCGGGACAGTCATACTGGCAGGTGCTGCCGTTCGGGCAGACCGGTTACGGAGATTCTCCGTATCAGTCCTTTTCGACCTTTGCGGGAAATCCGTACTTTATCGATTTAGAGGAGCTTTTTGAGAAAGGCTATCTGCGCAAAAATGACTTAGAGAAGGCGAAACTGTCGAGTGATCCGGAACAGATCGATTATGCGCTGGAATACGAAAATCGCTACCCGCTGCTTTGGAAGGCTTATCAAAACAGCCCGTTTTCGCTTGCGCACAGCGGCGATGCATCGGCGGCAAAAGAGCTTTCGGAATTTATGGAGTTTCAGAAGGCGGAAGAGGATTGGCTTGCGGATTATGCGCTTTACTGTGCGGTGAAGAAACACTTCCGCAATGTCAGCTATATCGAGTGGGAGGAAGACATCCGTCTGCGCAAGCGCAGTGCGATGGAAAAGTATCGCAGGGAGCTTGCGGATGAGATCCGGTTCTACGAATTTTTACAGTTTGAGTTTATGAACCAGTGGCTGAAATTAAAGGCCTATGCAAACCAAAACGGGATCGATATCATCGGGGATATCCCGATCTATGTGGCGTTTGATTCGGCAGATACCTGGTCGCACCCGGAACTGTATGAATTTGATCAAAAAGGTTATCCGACTGTTGTGGCAGGCTGTCCGCCGGATGCGTTTTCCGCAACGGGACAGCTCTGGGGCAACCCGATTTACAAATGGGATTACCATCAAAAGACCGGATATGAATGGTGGATCAAGCGTGTCCGTCACTGCTTCCGTTTGGCAGATGTGCTCCGTATCGATCATTTCAGAGGGTTCGATGAATATTATGCGATCCCGTACGGTGATGAGACGGCGGAATTTGGTACATGGCGCCCGGGGCCGGGGATCGAACTGTTTGAGATCCTCAAAAAAGAACTCGGCAAACAGCGGATCATCGCGGAGGATCTGGGATTTTTGACACCGAGTGTGTTAAAACTCGTGAAAAAGACAGGCTATCCCGGTATGAAAGTGCTGCAGTTCGCCTTTGATTCCAGAGAGGACAGCGATTATCTGCCGCATAATTACGGCACCAACTGTGTCGTTTATACCGGCACGCATGATAACCAGACGACGCGCGGCTGGTATGAGAGTGCACCCCGTGCAGATCGCAGCTTTGCCAAACGTTATGTCGGGATCCCGTCAAAGAAGACTGCGGTTTGGGAATTTATCCGCGTCGCGTTTATGTCGGTTGCGGATACCGTGATCATTCCGATGCAGGATTACCTGAATCTGGGCGATGAAGCCCGGATGAATCAGCCCTCGACGCTGGGCGGCAACTGGATGTGGCGGATGAAAAAGGATGCGATCACACCGGAGCTGACAGCAAAGATGCGCAGTTTTGCAAAGATGTATGGAAGATTGTCATAAGCGCACGATGTGCGAAAACGAAAATCCCGTAGCAGAATGTCTGCTGCGGGATTTTTGCGGGCCTTAGATGCCGCGCATCGAAAAGGTATCGCCAAGGACGGTAAAGCGGATGCGGTAGATCTCGTGCTTCCAGGCAATCTGCAGGCGCGGATCACGGACCGGGATCTCTTCGATCACGCAATCAGAGACGCCATCAATCCGGAAGCGGTAGCGCTCTCCGATCTGCAGGATATTCTCTGCAAAGACCGGCTTGTCATAGGTCATAAAGTTGCAGATGACCTCTCCCCCTTCGGAGTCTGCAAACGAGAAGTGATCGGTCAGGGTGATCAGAGCCGGGGCATCGGGCCGCGTCTCAAATGAGACGGTACGCAGGTAGGATAAGATGCCGCTCTCCTTTGGATACGCATCTGCCAGGTCCATCGAGATCTCTGTGATCTGTGGATTGACCCGGACCTCCCTCGCAGCATATGCAGGGCCGGGTAACTGGTCGGTGCCGTTGATGGTCGGCAGATTGTGGTAGCCGGACTGCATGCTCCAGATCTCATAACGCTGCGGAGAAAAAGTCTTTTTGGTATAGCTTTCGACGCCGACATCGATCAGCGTCGGCTGACCGTCCACGTAGAGGATCGGAGAGCCGGTGTCGTTGTGATTGTGGCTGTCGTCATTGCATCCTGCTTTCATGGAAAGACAGGTGCGATCATCTCTTGCAATAAAGATGCCGACGCTCTCATACCAGATGTTGCGCGGGGTATCCTGTGTTGGATGCGCCTTGGCGTAGTCGCGCACTTCCTGTTCATAAAGCAGGGTTAAAAGGCGGTAGGAGAGATTGATCTCCTCCGGCTGGTAAGGCGCATCGCTCCGGCAAAAGTCCAGTGCCGCAAAGGACATCAGCGGCGCAGAGGATACCGCTTTGCCAAAGAGGTATTCGCGGATGTTGCAGCGCCCTGCGATCGGGGAGCAGTCCGCATAATTGATGTAATAGATATCTTCGACATGCACATTACAGATATACTCCGCAATGTTGCGGATCTTGGGGGTCGTCCACATCTCTGCAAAGGCCTGATCACAAATGCGGTTGAGCAGATCGATGGTCAGGTAGAGGCAGAGTCCTGCATGGTGATAGTACTGGGCACCTTCGTTACAGCACCCGTCTTCGCCGTAGTCTTTCAGGAAAAAGTCGGTACTTGCGCTGGCCTGTTCAATGATCTGCAGCATTCTGGAAGAAGTTGTCGGGATCTGCACCGCGGTCAGCAGGATGTTCTGGATACACCAGATCGTCCAGTTGCACATCGGCTCTTCGTCATGTCCCATCCACCAGAAGTGTTCGGTCAGATACGGCACTATGATGCGCTTCTCCAGTTCCGATAGGATGCGCTTTGTGACAAATTCGGATACGTCATCCAGCTGCGGCTTTAACAAGGCATAGATGGTGGCGAGCTGTGCGCCGGTTTCGCAGGCAAACAGATCCAGTACCGGACGGTCCGCATCGGGAAGCAGAAGCTGCGGCGTATCACGCAGATAGGAATTGTGCGGTGGCAACTGCCAGGCAGATTCTTCGCAAAGTGAGAAGATGCCGTTGATGATGTCGTCCAGAAACCGGCCCTTGCCCTCGAGTACTTCGCCGAGGACCAGATCGTTTAAGGCACGGCGCTTGCCGAAATACACATCTTCATAATCGACACGGTTTCCCGTGCGCTTAAAGTTCATAAACATGGTGGCACTCAGCGGAGGAAACGCATAGCCAAGGCGCGCGGAGGCGGCATCCAGGATGGCGGCTTTTGCCGCGGGCGTTGCAGCCGCGCGGATTTTTTCCGCGGAAAAGAGGCCGTTGCAGGATGGTGTTTTGCTTAAGGAACGATAGGTGTTATAAAGTGTTCTTGTTGTGTAATCCATAGGGGTGTCCAATCTGCGGCAGCAGCCGCGTATCGTCTGATATCGAATGTCCGGCATCGTCCGTGGCGGAAGGGACTTATTTATTTAAGTATTCCGTCGGAGAGATGCCTTCTACTTTTTTAAAGACCTTACTGAAATAAAAGGCGCTTTCAAAGCCCAGGGCATCGGCGATCTCATAGACCTTTAAGGTCCCTTCGCTCATCAGCTTTTTGGCTTCTTCGATCTTGCGCCAGGTAATGTACTCCGAATAGCCCAGGTCGGAATACTTCTTAAACAGGGAGCTTAAATAATTGGGAGAGATGCCGTAAACCGCGGAGACTTCGTTGAGCGTCAGGCGGTCTTTCAAATGCGCATCAATGTATTTCTTGACACTTTCCACCGTGTGGTGGCGGTGTTCTTTTTTCCGGTTTTCAAAGACCTCGCAGAGCCGGTCACGGTAGGTTTCCAGCCAGGCGGTGATCTGCACGGTATTTTTTTGCCGATAGATGGAACGATAGCCATCCGGCATATCGGCAAAGAGGGAGGAGAGGACCTCTTCTCCGTCCGGGATCAGCGACAGCCCCAAGTAGAGCACGTTGCAGGCCGCATCGAGCGTTTGCAGATAGTGCGAAGGGTAGTCGTTAAAGAGCGTGATCAGCTTGCCGAGGACCTCGCGGAGCAGATCCGCATCGTACTCGGAATAGGCGCGGCTTAAGTCTTCTTTTAAGATCGAAATATTAAAGACCGTATGCGCGTTGGTATCCGCATCGGATTCGCCGCAGCCGCTGACGCCGACATCTTCGGTGATCGAACCGAAGGCACTTCGCGCGCTCAGGTAGGAATCCGAAACGGCGAGCGGAGAGGAGACAATCTGGCCGATGCCGCATTTCAGGCCCGTGCTGTAATAGCCAAAGAGCGTATCGCTCATCTGTGTCAGCATCGTATAGAGCGTGGATTCCGCAAGTGCCTCCTCGGTATCGGCAAAAAAGATCATGGCGCCGTGTTTTCGATCCAGGGTCACGAAATAGGCCTCGCGGAAGCGGAGCGTATTTTCCTGCAACAGGTGCAGGGAATTGGAATAGAGCGTGATCTGGCGATCGATGCTGAGGTCTTCGGCTTTGTGGTTGACCAGTTCGAAGTAGCAGCACCGGTAGAAGGCGCTGTTAAACGGGATCCCGAGGTCTTCCTGTAAAAGCCGGAACTGCTCTTCGGAATCAAAGAGGTCATGCAACAGGCGGATGAAAAATTTGTCTTTCAATACCTGCAGATCACGCTGGTTTAACGCTTCGGAGACAGGCAAAGCGCTGCCGGATGCCCGGATCATCTCCAGGGCTTTCTCTACTGTGGCGGTCAGCACCTCGGGCGTTAATTCGATCTTGACCAGATAGTCGATCACAGAGTGCGAGATCGCTTCTTTGGCCAGTTGAAAATCTTCGTAACCGGTCAGAATGATGAAGGCCGGACGGATGTTGCCGTAGCGACGCCTGCATTCGGAAAGGAGCTCGAGGCCGCTCATCAGCGGCATCTTGATGTCTGTGATGACGATGTCCGGCATCTCTTCTTCGATCAGGGAAAGGCCCTGCTGTCCGTTGGATGCGACACCGCAGACTTCGATATTCAGTTCTTCCCAATGAACCATGGAGCGGATGCCGACCTGCACCAGGGGTTCATCATCGATGATCAATAATTTATACATTGCTTTCCTTACGTGGCAGCACGATGTGGGCTGCCGTATATTCGCCGACGATGCTTTCGATGTGAATGCCGTAATCGTCTCCGTATTCGTAGCGGAGACGTTTGTGGACGTTGGAAATACCGATCTCTTTAAAGAGCTCCTGCCCGGCATTGCTGTTTTGCGTCAGCAGTGTTTTGATTTTTTCTTCCGGAATACCGACACCGTTGTCGTGAATGATGATCTCAATGTCACCACGGGCAGACCCGGGAGCTTCGTGGATCGTGATCGTGATCGCTCCGGTGCCACCCTTGGGTTCAAGGCCATGGAAGATCGCGTTTTCGACAATGGGCTGCAGGGTGAATTTGATGATCTGACACTGCATCAGCCGGGAGTCGTCGCAGTTGATGTTTAATTGGATCGTTCCGCCGTAGCGGTAATTCTGGATGTTAAAGTAGTCCCGGATCAGGGAAAGCTCTTCCGAGATCGGGATGTGCAGATCCGTGCCTTTGGAAATACTGCGCAGCAGTCTGGAGAGGGAGGTCGTCATGTTGGCGATGCCTTCCGCACCCTGGACCGAGGCCATCCATTTGATGGAATTTAATGTATTGTATAAAAAGTGCGGATTGATCTGGTTTTGCAGAACCTTGTATTCCAGATCTTTTTTCTCTTTTTCATCAAAGATCCTGCGCTCCATGAGCTGCTCGATGTCGGCAGCCATGGTATTGACGCCTCGTCCGATATCCCCGAGCTCATCGTTGCGCTCGATGGAATGATCCGGTGTAAAGTCACCGGAGGAGACGCGGGCGATCTGCCGCTGGATCCGCTGTACCGGTAGTCCGATGAGACGATGCAGCGCATAGGTCAGTGCCAGACCGACGAGCGACATCAAGGTCACGACGATCAGCCAGAAATAGATGAGCAGCCGCGTATTACTGCTCAGCTCGGAGCGGGAGAGCTCCTGTACGACGTAGCACCCGACGGTCGATAAGGGGCGTACGACATAGACGGTCTCTTCGCCGTCCCGGTCATCGACCCGGTAGGCGTAGACCGAGGCCTCCTGGCGCTTGTCGACGATGCGATCTTCGGGGCTGTAGAGGGCATCTACGGAAAGCGGGACCAGTCCGTCCGGATGCATCAGATAGGTGTGATCCTCCAGAATCAGATACAGTGCCGCATCCTCATACGTATCGTAATACTGTAAGGTCGAGGTAAAGAGCGATTCGTTGATCGCAATATAAACAAAGCCGGCCTCCGACGAGTCAAAGGTTGCGTAGATCGGCCGAAGGAGCGGAACGATCTGCGGTGTGGTGCCGTCGTAAAACGGGTCACTCATAAAGCCGGTCGATAAGCGGAAGCCGCGGTCGTTCACAAGGGTGTCAAAGTACGGTTCCTGCGGGATGAGCGAAGCCAGATTCCGGCCGGAGGAATACTTGGCCGAAATGTTCTGAATGTAGCGGCCGTGGGCATTGGCGATGACGATACGGTGCAGGTAATCACCGACCTTGCGGTTCTGAACTTCTTCCGTCAAACGTTCATAAGCGGAGATCGCATTGGATGCGTAGGTTCCTTCGTCATCGGTGGCAATGTACTTGCCGATCGCGGTATTGGTCTGGGTCCAACGGACCAGGGAATAGACATCTTCCAGATTATGTTCGATCGAATCGGTCAAAAAGCGCAGGTTCGTGCTCGTGGAATGGATCAGGGCACGCTCGAGATATTGCTGATAGAGCGCGGATGCGATGACGGAAAAGGACAGGCCGATGCCGAGGGTGATCGCAAGCGTGAGCAGGACCAGATGCTTTTGGAGGCGTTTGGAGTTGGTGGAGGTGGTCATGTGCCGCTCCTTTGCTTCTTTCTTAAATAAATGTTAGTGATTGACGGTAGTTCTTTTGGGGTGCAAAGCAGTCTTTGCCGTGACACGCTTTCGCTGCACAAAAGGCGTAGCAGTACATAGATCGGCACAGGACGCCGATCAAGTACTGACGTCTTTTGAGCGTCACGGGCAAAGACTGCTTTGCACCGCAAGATTATTCCTATCATATCATACTTTCCTTTAGATAGGAGAAAGGGCGGGACATGACTGATTATGGTGCGGAGATCTCAGGGCGGGACATGTCCGATTATGGTGCGGGGATCTCAGGGCGGGACATGACCGATTATGGTGCGGGGATCTCAGGGCGGGATATGTCCGAGGGCGCGTGTGCCTCAGGGTGCGGTCCATGCTGCGTACCTTCTATCGTGAGCATAGCAGATGCGGGGGGCGGCGCGTAGGGATGTGTAAGATTTTGCATGAGATGATAATATTTTACATGCCGGGGGCAGGTGGAGGGAGTGAGGTTTTGTGAAATATCGCATGATTTTGAAACATTTCACATTCATTCACATTTGCGAAAAGGCTAGACTGTATGCAGAGGACAAAAGTCCTTCGGACCGGGGCGTGATGTCGATGGTCCGAAACAGTTTATTTCTATAGAAAGGGAGAAAAAACTATGAAGAAGAAACTGATGAGTGCTGTATTGGCAATGTCACTGGTTGGATCACTTCTGGCTGGTTGCGGCTCTTCCGCATCCACTGATTCAGCAGCAAACACCGATACCGCAACAACTACCGAGAAGGCAGAAGAAGCAGCACCGGCAGAAACCACAGCAGCTGAAGCAGCTGAGGAAGCTACAGATGCTGAGCCTGTTACTTTAAAGTGGGCAATCTGGGATAAAGAGACCACAGCTTATTGGGATGCGCTTGCTGAAGCATATCAGGCAGCAAACCCGAATGTTACCATCGAGATGGTTGACCTTGGTTCCACAGATTACATGACCGTACTTGCTACCGAGTTATCCGGTGACGGTTCTGACTTCGACGTTGTTACTATTAAGGATGTTCCGGGTTACGCTACACTGGTTCAGAAGAACGCAATCCTTCCGCTGGATGATTACATCGCAGCAGACGGTGTGGATCTGGATATGTATGCAGGTGCTACCGATCAGGTAACCGTAGACGGCAGCCTGTATGAGTTACCGTTCCGTAACGATTTCTGGGTACTGTTCTACAACAAGGATCTGTTCGACGCAGCAGGCGTTGCTTATCCGACCAACGATATGACATTTGATGAGTATGACGCTCTTGCAAGAGAGCTGACAGATACCACATTCGGTTCTCAGGTATATGGTTCTCATTACCATACCTGGAGATCTACCGTTCAGCTGCTTGCAGTTCTGGATGGTCAGCACTCCGTACTGGATGGCGAGTATGAATTCATGAAACCGTACTATGAGATGGTTCTGAATCAGGAAGCTGATGGCGTTTGCCGTAAGTACACTGATCTGAAGACCGAAGGTCTGCATTACTCTGCAGCATTCTCCGGCGGTGATGTTGCAATGATGAACATGGGTTCCTGGTTCATCTCCACTATGATGACCAACCTGCAGAGCGGCGAATATGACAGCAGCCTTTGCGGTAACTGGGGTATTGTAAAATATCCTCACGCTGATGGCGTTGAAGCAGGTTCTACCTTAGGTACCATCACAGGTCTTTCCGTAACAACAGCTTGCGATACTCCGGATGCAGCATGGGAGTTCGTAAAGTGGGTTAGCGGTGAGAACGGTGCAGCTGTTATGGCAAAGACCGGTAACTTCCCGGCTGTAATGAACAGCGAAGTTCAGGATCTGATCGCAGGTCTGGAAGGCTTCCCGACAGATGCGGAAAGCAAGGAAGCACTCAATGTTTCCAACCTGTATCTGGAGCTGCCGTATGATGCAAACTGCGCAGAGATCAACAGCGTACTGGATACCTATCATGGTTCTATCATGAGCGGTGAAATGAGCATCGATGACGGTATTGCAGCAATGAACACTGAAGTTCAGGCAATCATCAATAAGTAATCGATTGTACGACACAAACAAAGAACATCTGGGGAGCCGGCCATTGCGCCGGCTCCTTTACAGAAAAAATGATCGGAAACCGGTTGCCGCAGGGACGGCAGGGTTTCTCATCTACCAGAAAGATATCGAAAGGTAAGGTATGCTCTATGGCTGATCAGGCTAGCGCTGTTACCAAAAAGAAAGGTCTGTCCCGTCAGACAAAAAGAGATTTGGTGGCATATTCCTTTATTGCACCGAACTTCATCGGTTTTGCAGTTTTCACATTGATTCCGATTGTATTTGCTTTTGCACTTGCGTTCCTGAATTGGGACGGCAGTAATCCGATCACATTTGCCGGATTTGATAATTTTAAGCAACTGTTCTCGGATACATTTTTTAAGGCGGCACTGAAAAATACCATCATTTATTGCGTCGGTACGGTTCCGCTGACCATGATCGCATCACTTGCGCTTGCGATCGTTTTAAATCAGAAAGTAATAGGACGAGGCGTGTTCAGAACGCTCTCCTTTTTCCCATATGTTGCGTCTCTTGTTGCAGTAACGGCAGTCTGGAAGATGCTCTTCCATCCGTCCAAGGGACCCATCAACAATATTTTGTACACCTACTTTAAGGTACCGCTCGAGGAGTTGCCGCAGTGGTTCTCCGGCGGACTGGTATTGCTGAGTATGGTGCTGTTCAGTGTATGGAAATACATGGGCTATTACATGGTCATTTATCTGGCAGGTCTGCAGGGAATCTCTTCCGAACTTTACGAAGCGGCTTCTCTGGACGGTGCGGGTACCTGGGCGAAGTTCAGATACATCACCTGGCCGCAGCTGCAGTCCACGACATTCTTCGTTGTCGTCATGCTGACGATCAACTGCTTTAAGGTATACGATATCGCAATCATGCTCGCAGGCGGCGGCTCCGGAGAGCTGACGACCTCCGCAACGGTTCTGGTTTACTACATTTACCAGAAGGCATTTATGGAGTGGAAACTCGGTTACTCCAGTGCGGTAGCGATGGTACTGTTCGTTCTGGTATTCGTGGTCACGATGATCCAGTTCCGCGGACAGAAAAAATACGCAGAGTAAGGCTTTGTAGCCTCATTGTTGAATGATAATGGAGAATGAAACATGAAATCAGCCAAAAATCATGCAATTGCACAGAAAACAATTGTATATATCATTTTGATCATCATTGCCCTGCTGATGCTCATCCCGTTCTTATGGATGTTCTCGGCGGCAATCAAGAGTGATCGTGAAGTTTTCCAGATGCAGCCCTTCGTCTTTATTCCGGAGAATGCAAAATGGAACAATTACCTGGACATCTGGACAAAGATCCCGTTTGCAAAGTTTGTCGGTAACACCGTATTCTTAACGATCGTGGTTACCTGTCTGCAGCTTTTGACCAGTAGTTTTGCGGCATATTCCTTCGCAAAACTGGAGTTCAAGCATCGCAACGGCCTCTTCTTTGCTTATATCGCAACCATCGCTATGCCATGGCAGGTATACATGGTGCCGCAGTTTATCATGATGAGAAAGTTCGGCTTAAACGATAAGCTGCTCGCCATCATCTGTCTGCAGGCATTCTCGGCCTTTGGCGTATTTATGATGAAGCAGTTTTATGAAGGCATTCCGAACGAACTGTGCGAGGCGGCCAGAGTCGATGGCATGAGTGAGTACAAGATCTACGGATCCATCATGCTGCCGCTGTCCAAACCGGCCTTGTCGACACTGACGATCTTTACCTTCGTCAACACCTGGAACGATTACCTTGGACCCCTCATCTATTTAAAGACGGAGACCAAGAAGACCATTCAGCTCGGTTTAAAGATGTTCATCAGCCAGTACTCATCGGATTACGGTCTGATCATGGCAGGTTCCGTACTGTCCCTGATCCCGGTACTGATCGTCTTCCTCATCTTGCAGAGATACTTTGTGGAAGGTGTTGCATCAACCGGTCTGAAAGGGTAACCTTTGTATAAGGCATCCGGTCTGAAAGGCGAACCTTAGGGGATAAGGCATCCGGGCAGAGCGGATCACAACAGGATAACAACGGTGGGGGAGATCCCCGAAAGGAACGAAATGGAAAAAACAGTATTTTCAAATCACCTTGAAATCACCGATCGCGAAATGGAAACTGCGCTTGATTATGCATCAAGCGCAGTTCTTGCGAACTTGAAGGATTTTAAGGACAAATTTCAAAAGGCATACAGCGAGGACGGGTTCTATCATCCGATCGAAAACGACTATTGGACCTGCGGGTTCTGGACCGGCGAAGTATGGCTGGCGTATGAATATGCGAAAGCGCATGCAGTCAAAAACCTGACCGATGGAAGTGTTGTTCCCGATGCAGCAGAGGCACTCAAAGAAGCCGGAGAAGTGCAGGTGGAGTCCTTCCTGCATCGTATCGATGAAAAGATCGAAGTGGATCATCACGACATGGGCTTTTTATATTCGCCTTCCTGTGTCGCAGCGTATAAGCTGATCGGCTCGAAGAAGGGAAAAGAAGCTGCGATCAAGGCTGCGGATCAGTTGATCACGAGGTTCCATCCGGTCGGCGAATTCATTCAGGCCTGGGGACCGATGAATGCACCGGAAAATTATCGTCTGATCATCGACTGCTTATTGAATCTGCCGCTCCTCTACTGGGCTTCGGAGGAAACCGGAGATCCGAAGTATCAGGAGATCGCGGAGAAACACATTCATACGGCGGTTGCCAATGTGATCAGGGAAGATTATTCGACCTGGCATACGTTCTTCTTTAACATGGAGACCGGAGCACCGGATCATGGTGCGACCTGTCAGGGATATCGTGACGGCTCTGCCTGGGCACGCGGTCAGGCATGGGGCATCTACGGGATGGCACTGGCTTATCGTTACACGGGACGTGAAGAATACATTGAGATCTTCCGTCATGTGACTGAATATTTCCTGCAGCATCTGCCGGAAGATCTGGTACCGTATTGGGATCTGGAGTTTACAAGCGGCAATGAGCAGCCGCGGGATTCTTCCAGTGCATCGATCGCGGCCTGCGGCATGCTTGAGATGGTTAAGTATCTGCCCAAAGAAGAGCGCGGCTATTATGTGACGATCGCAAAGCAGCTGCTGAAAGCAGTCTATGACACCTGTGCGGTCAGAGATTTTACCAAATCCAACGGACTGGTATTACACAGCACCTATTCGAATCATTCACCGTACAACACCTGTGATCACAAGGGTGTGGATGAGTGTAATTCCTGGGGCGATTATTTCTACATGGAGGCACTGACCAGACTGACCAAAGACTGGGAACAGTACTGGTAAAGGAGACAACATGAAGTTAGAGTCCAGAGAAGATTTTGTGGCCTTGATGGAAGACATCCTGCAGCCACTGCGCCCGCTCTATACACCGGGGCGTGCCGGCATCGTCATTGGCGATACCGCAGCACATTATGATCAAAAAGCAGTCCTGATGGAAGCGTTTTCCAGACCTTTATGGGCACTGGTACCGCTGTTTGCGGGGGCGCCGAATACAGCCGGCAAAGGGAAAGTGCTTGACCGGAGCGCGCAGGAATGGGCGCAGATCGTGCGCAGCGGACTGATCCACGGGACCGATCCGGAACATGAGGAATACTGGGGCGATTGTAAGCCGTTTGATCAGAGATTTGTGGAAATGGCAGCCATTTCGTACGGGATCCTCTATGCGCCGGAAGTGATCTGGGAGCCGCTCTCCGATGAGGAGAAACAGCATCTGGTGACCTATTTAAATCACATCAATGAATATGAATTACCGGTCTGCAACTGGCTGATGTTTGCGGTATTGGTCAACATCGCGCTTCGCAGCGTCGGAGCGGAATACCGTCCGGATATGCTGGAGCGGTATCTGAACGATTGCGAGACGTTTTATCTCGGAGACGGCTGGTATCAGGACGGGGATTCGGGACAAAAGGATTATTATGTGTCTTTTGCCTTGCATTTTTATAACATGATCTATGCGGATCGCTGCAAGGAGCAGGACCCGGAGAGAGCAAACCTGTTACAGGAGAGAGCCTGTGAATTTGCAAAGCAGTTTGTGACCTGGTTTGATGAGGACGGTGCGGCGATCCCGTACGGCAGATCGCTGACCTATCGCTTCTCACAGGTGGCATTTTTCAGTGCCTGCGTGCTGACCGGCTTAGAGCCGCTGCCGCTCCCTGTGATGAAGGGACTGATCGTGCGTCACCTGCAGGATTGGCTGACCTATCCGATCTTTGACAGAGATCATGTGCTGACCATTGGTTTCGGTTATCCGAACCTCGTGATGGCGGAGCGCTACAATGCGCCCGGTTCGCCGTATTGGGCGATGAAGACCTTTGCCATCCTGGCCCTTCCTGCAGAGCATCCGTTCTGGAAGGCAGAGGCTGCGCCGCTCCCGGATCTGCGCGGCAGACATGCACTGCCCTATGCGGATATGTATGTGTATCATTACGGAAATCATACGACCGGCTTTGTCCCCGGAAAGTACAGTCCGAAGGGACATGGACAGTTGCCGGCCAAGTACGGCAAGTTTGCGTATGATTCCGGCTTTGGTGTGAGCATGGCTAAATCCTGCTACGAGCTGCATGAAAATTGTCCGGACTGTATGCTGGCCTTTGTGATCAACGATTATACCTATGTCCGCAGGATCTGCGAAGCGTATCGGATCCTGGAAAACGGTGTATACTCCAGGTGGAGCCCGTATCCGGGCATTACGGTGGAGACCACGGTGATCCCGAATGAAAACGGTCATGTGCGGACACATCGCATTCACAGCGAGATCGCCTGTGTGGCATATGATTGCGGATTTGCGGTCAGCAGAGATGAAGAGCGTTATCAGACCGATGTCAAAGAAGGGCGTGCGGTGGCGATGAATACCTTCTCCTGCTGCGAAGTCAGCGGTAACACCACCTGCCGGGGCGAGATCATCAATGCGGATCCCAATACCAATCTTTGGCAGAATAAGACAGTGATTCCGGCAGTCAAATATGAGATTATAGTCGGAGAAAGTGAACTGACGACGTCAGTGGCTGCAAGCTTTCAGAGAAAAAAGAAATAACCGCTGAGGCAGGCTGCGACAGGTTCTGCAGATCATAAGGAGATACGGAATGTTTTCAATCAAAGTGTTAAATGAAACCGGAATGACCAAGTTTGTGGCGCACGGTGAAGAGGAAGTTTATCTGGTAGCGACCAGCGAGTATGAGCCGGGAGACCGCGTGGTTCTGGAATACAGCGGCGAGCCGACGCACGTCTGGTTCCAGGCGGATGATGCGATGGGGGCATCGCTGCTTTATATCACCGGCAATGTCGAAGTGAAGATCCCGTTTGGCGAGCAGCGTACGGCGACCTCCCACAAAGCATTTATCGGCAATTGCCATTATCTGTATGTGAAAGCGGCGACCGAACTTGAAGTCAAGCAGTATCGCAATCACGCGATCAATGTGTATGACAGTCATGAAAACACCACGTCCTTCCCGCATGCCAGTGCCAATGTAGAGACGCGTAATGAAGCGGTATTTGCGGCACGGAATGCCATCGACGGGATCAAGGCAAACTCATCGCACGGAGAGTGGCCCTATGATTCCTGGGGGATCAACCGTGATCCGAAAGCCTGCCTGAAGGTAGACTTTGGAGAAGAGATCGTGACAGATCAGGTGGTGCTTTATCTGCGTGCGGATTTCCCGCATGATAACTGGTGGAAAGAGGTTACCCTGGAATTTTCCGATGGCAGCAAGGTAGTGGCACAGCTGGAGAAAACCGGCAGAGCACAAAAGATCACCTTCCCGGAAAAGACGGTGACTTATGTGGAACTGAAAGATCTGATCAAAGCAGAGAGCGAATCACCGTTCCCGGCACTGACACAGATCGAGGTATACGGAACGATCCGGTAGAGCAACAGACAAAGACAGCGATAAGAAACCCGAAGACAGAACATTCGGGGAAATTCTTATCGCTGTTTTTTATATTTTTTATGAAGATTTAAGTAAGTGTTTAAAGGGAGTTTATAGTGATTTGTTAGAATAAGGAAAGCGGATATATCAGGTCTCGCTTTGGGAGATGTGTTTATCAGACGCAACAGCACGGGAACTGTTGCGATCGAAAGGTTAAGGAATGGATAATCACATGGCAAATCAAACCGCAGAGGAAGTAAAGGTCAATATCGGCGATATCGCAAATGGGATGGATGAACTGACCAAAGGAAATCTAAATTATCGGTTCGACGTGGCAGCGGACAGTGAGTTCGCGGAAATCTGCGCGACTTTTAATCGACTTGCAGAGCGGCTCCAGGAGTCGGAAAATCAGGTAAAACAACAAAAAGACGAAATGATGCTGGGCATTACCCATGATCTGGGGACGCCGCTGACGTCGATCCAGGCATATGCGGAAGGCATCCTGGACGGAGTGGCCAATACACCGGAGAAGCAGAAGCATTATCTGGAGATGATCAAGGGAAAGGCAGAAGATATTCAGAGTCTGGTGACGCAGATCTTTATGTTTTCCGAATTAAAACGGGAAGACTATCCCTGTCATCCGATCTCGATCCGCATGGATCAGGCATTGAACAATCTGATCGAAACACATCGGAAAGATTACGAAACTCGTGGCCTTTCCATCCACGCATCACTGAGTGATACAGTGTGTCTGGTGGATCTGGAGTATTTGGACCGGATCCTCATTAATATCGCGGAAAACAGCATTAAATATCGGAATAATGATCATGGAAATCTAAAGATTTTTATGGAAACTGACGATAAATATTGTACACTTACATTTCAGGATGACGGACCGGGGGTCAGTGAAGAAGCACTACCGCATCTGTTTGAAGTGTTTTATCGTACCGATCCCGCACGCAGCATGCCGGGAAAGGGCAGCGGCATCGGACTGGCGATCGTCAAAAGTCTGATGGAAAAGCTGGGTGGATCTGTCATCGCACAGAATGGAAATCATGGAGGGCTAAAAATTCAGTTGATCTTTCGGCGTATTACTTCGTAAGAACACAGCGCCGATTCATCATACACCAAATAACATCATAAAAGGGGAAAAACAAATGAAAAAACATGACGGAAAACTAATACGAAAGGTGATGGTGATGTCCGTAGGGATCGCGGTGGTGATCGCATTGATTCTTACGGTAATGGGTATTATCAAGATCAAAGGGACCTATCTGGACATGGCAGAGGAAGAACTGCGTGTCGCTGCAGTGCAGTATGAATCACAGATTACCAGTACCTGGGACGGGGACTGGGCATATGAAAACGAAGATCTCAGTAAAGGCGGCGTGAGTGTGACGGAGGAATATTTAGAGCTCATGACCGACTTAAAGGCGGATACCAATCTGGAGTATACGATCTTTTACGGTAATACACGTGTCGTAACGACGCTGAAGGATGAGAGCGGTGAATATCTGGTCGGCACGACCGCATCCGACAAGGTGGTAGAGACCGTATACCGGAACGGACAGGATTATATGGCCGAGAACATCGTGATCAGCGGCGAGAAATATTACGGGTACTATGTACCGCTTGCCAATGATGACGGGACGATGGTCGGCATGGTATTTTCCGGCAGAGCTTCTGCGGATATCAATCGCGCGATTCAGGACGATATGATGCAGATGCTTCTGGTGGTTTTTGTTGCGGGTGCATTTATGATCGGCATGGCGATCAATTTAAATCGTCTCTTATCCAAGGTGATGCTGGACATCGAAATGTATCTGGAGGAACTGGCAGAGGGCCGGTTGAATGCGGAAATTGATGAGAAACTGATCGGGCGCAACGATGAACTCGGCGGGATCGCAGACAGTGCAAAGCGTCTGCGTGACAAACTGCATGAAGTACTTGGTGCAGTCAAAGAAATGGCAGAGGCGCTGTCCAATGACGGCACCAATCTGGCTTCTTCCGCAGGACAGGCTTCCGAAGCATCCGGACAGGTCAGTCTGGCGGTGGAAGAGATCAGCAAGGGTGCGATCGGCCAGGCGGAGAGCGTCGAGAGCGCTTCCGGCGATACCAGTGATATGGGAGAGGAGATCGACGGTATTGATCGTGACGTGACCGTTCTGGATCAGAATACCGTGGATATGACAGAGTTTAGCAATAAGGCGATGGAGGCATTAAACGAACTGCTTTCCGAAAATGAGCAGGTCGTTGCTTCGATGCAGGTGATCGACCGTCAGATCCGTGCGACCAATGATGCTGTACGGAATATCGCGGAGGCATCCGGTCTGATTTCCGGTATTGCAGCACAGACCAATCTCCTTGCATTAAATGCATCGATCGAGGCGGCAAGAGCGGGAGATGCCGGCAGAGGCTTCGCGGTTGTCGCAACAGAGATCGGATCTCTGGCAGACCAGTCCAGACAGTCGACGGTAGAGATCAACAACATCGTCAACGAACTGATCGAGGAATCTCAAAAGAGTGTTGAGACCGTAGAACAGTTGAATCAGGCTTTTGAAGAGCAGAATACGAAACTGAGCACGACCAAGGAAGACATGGTTCAGATGACCATGGGCGTGGATAAGGTAACGCAAAGTGCCGATGAGATCAAGAACAGCATCCGGCAGCTCAACGGCGCAAAGAACAATCTGATCAGTATTATCACGGATCTGTCCGCGATTTCGGAAGAAAATGCAGCTTCCACACAGGAAACCAATGCTTCGATGCAGGAGTTGACCTCAACCTTTGGTATGATCAATCATGCAGCGGAAGATTTGCAGGAAATGTCAGCATCATTGACGGAACAGATCTCATTCTTTACAATTTAATTGTGGAAACGTTGTAAAGCTTTTACAGGCGAAACGGGGTTGGAATGAGAAAAAATATGACGGTCGCGGTTGTCGGAATGGGCGCACTCGGAATGCTGTTCGGCAATATCATCCAACGGGAGATCGGCGAAAATAATTTTGCCTTTGTCATGGATGAGAAACGCTACAAAAAGAATGCGAAGAAGGAATTCACGATCAACGGGCAACGTGTGGATCTGCATATGATGCCGGTCAGCAAAGCCTATTTCGTGGATCTGGTCATTGTTGCGGTCAAATATCCGGGACTTGAGGAGGCACTTGATACCATTGCGCCTCTGGTCGGAAGCGAGACCATCATTCTATCCTTATTAAACGGGATCACCAGTGAGCGGATCCTGGCTGATCGCTTCGGTGAAGAGCACGTCATTGACTGCGTCGCGCAGGGGATGGATGCGATGCATTTCGGAGCCTCTTTGATCTATACCAAGACCGGGCAGATCCATATCGGGATCGCGGATGATGCTTCGGAAAAGAAACAGTACCAGATGACGGCACTGTGTAAATTTTTCCACGGCATCGGGTTCCCGTACGTCGTAGAGGATGACATCCGCTACCGGATGTGGTGCAAGTTTATGCTCAATGTCGGTGTAAATCAGGTTTGCATGGCGTACGGCGTCGGTTATGGCAAAGCACTCCGGAAAAATTCGAAGGAGCGTATGGCGCTGGTCAGTGCGATGCGGGAAGTGGCACTGATCGCCCAGGCGGAAGGAATCAGCATCGGTGAAAAGGAAGTCCTGGAATACCTCGAGATTTTAGAGACGCTTGATCCGAATGCGACACCGTCCATGGGACAGGACCGGATCAACAAGCATCCTTCGGAAGTGGAGGCATTTGCAGGAGAAGTGATGCGGCTCGGAAAGGTGCATCATATCGAGACACCGACCAACGATTTCCTCTATCATAAGATTCATAAAATCGAGAAAACGTATGTATAGTCTGCTGTTGGAACGGCACACGGAATGACAGGGCAAGGATATCAGAACGATGGAAAGCGGATCGCGCAATGCGGTCCGCTTTTTTGGTTGGCGGTCCGGCAGCCCGGAAGCATCGGTTACAGCATTATGGACAAAACGAGGAAACGATTTTTGTGAAAATAGTTTCTTGAAGAATTATGATGGATTTCGATATAATGAAAACTGAAAAAGAATAATGCGTTTCCAACGGAGGTGCAGTGGTGAATCAGGAAACAATAGAATTACAACACAAAATTTTAGAAGGAACCATTCATGTATTTAATCGAAAAGGCTTGAAGTTTACGATGGATGATCTGGCCATGGAACTGGGCATGAGCAAGAAAACCATCTATAAGGTATTTCGCGAAAAGGACGAGCTGTTTTTGACCATGGTGGATTATCTGTTTGATTCGATCAAAGAAAGCGAGAAGCAGATCTTTGAGAATCCGGATCTGACCACTCTGGAAAAGATCCGGGCGATCCTTTGCGTTCTGCCGGACAGTTATAAGGACATCGATTTCAGGCAGCTCTATCTGCTGCGAAGCAAATATCCGCAGATCTATCGTCAGGTGGAAGTGAGACTGGAGAGCGGCTGGGAAACGACGATCGAACTGATCGAACAGGGCATGAAAGAGGGCGTGATCCGAAAGACACAGATCCCGATCGTGAAGATGATGCTGGAAGCAACGGTAGAACAGTTCTTTCAGCGGGATGTGCTGCTGGAGAATCGGATCTCTTACAACGAAGCATTGTTGGAAGTAACGAACATTTTAATGGATGGCATCGTAAAGGAGTAAGATGGCAAAACGATACGATATGAACAACGACTGGCTTTTCTCTTTACAGTATACGGAAGAGATGATGCGCAGGGACTATGAAGAACAGAATATGGAACGAGTACGCCTGCCGCATACCGTCGTTGAAACACCGTATAATTGCTTTGATGAAAGCATCTACCAGATGGTCAGCGGCTACCGGAAGCATTTTGCGGTGCCGTCGGAGTGGCATCATCGCCGTGTCAGACTGACTTTTGAAGGGGTGGCGCACAGCTGTGTAGTCTATGTCAACGGACAGGAGAGCGGGATGCACAGTGGTGGCTATACCGCATTTTCCATTGACGTTTCGGACAAACTCAGATACGGCGAAGACAATGTGATCACGGTCCGCGTCGATAGCAGAGAAAGCCAGAATATTCCGCCGTTTGGCTATGTCGTGGATTATATGACCTATGGCGGGATTTACCGTGAGGTCTATCTGGAAGTATCCGAAAAACAGGCGATCGCGGATGTCTTTTTGCAGACCGGCGGACTGATCGGCGCGCCAATCCTGACCGGAGAGGCAGCATTGTTCGAGCCTGCGGGAGAGGCGATGGAACTGCGGATCTGGATAGAGAAAGAAGGTCAGGAATCGCTGCTTGGCGGCGTGATCTTTGCACCCGGGGAAAAGCGGCAGTATTTTTCCGTTGATCCGGGAAATGTCGGACTATGGAACCATGAGCATCCGACGCTGTATCGTGTGAAATTCCAGCTCCTTCGAAGTAATACCAAAGAGCGGCTCGATGAGCGTACCTATCAGCACGGTTTCCGATGGATCGAATGGAAAGCGGACGGGCTGTATGTCAACGGAGAAAAGGTGAAGCTGCGTGGGTTGAACCGCCATCAGAGTTTCCCGTATGTCGGCTATGCCATGCCGAAATCGCTGCAGATCGAAGATGCCAGGATCCTCAAAGAGGAATTGGGATGCAATGCAGTCAGGACAAGTCACTATCCTCAGTCACAGCATTTCATCGATGCCTGTGACCGTCTCGGACTCTATGTCTTTACCGAGATCCCGGGATGGCAATACATCGGGGATGCGAGCTGGAAAAAGCGTGCCGTGAAGAATACCGAGGAGATGGTCCTGCAGTATCGCAATCATCCCTCGATCATCCTTTGGGGGGTACGCATCAATGAATCTGCGGATCTGGATGAGTTTTACCAAAGGACCGGAGAGGTCGCACACCGTCTCGATCCGACCAGAGCCACGGGCGGCGTTCGGGCACATCGAAAGAGTCATTTGCTGGAGGATGTCTATACCTACAATGACTTCGTACACGAGGGCAGAAACCGCGGATGTGAGAAAAAGCGCAAGATCACGCCTGATCGCAGTAAGGCGTATCTGATCAGCGAATATAACGGACATATGTATCCTGGTAAGAGTTTTGACTGGGAGGAGCACCGCAGGGAGCATGCGCTGCGTCATGCCAATGTCCTGGATGCGATCGCGAAAGAAACGGATATCGCCGGCGGTTTTGGATGGTGCATGTTTGACTACAACACGCACAAAGATTTCGGAAGCGGTGACCGGATCTGCTATCACGGGGTACTGGATATGTACCGCAACCCGAAGCTGGCATCGCTTATCTATGCCTGCGAGGGCAGCAGGGAGAACATTCTGGAGATTTCCTCCTCGATGGATATCGGGGAGCATCCGGGGTGTAACCGTGGGAAAACCTGGATCTTTACCAATGCAGACAGCGTGAAAATGTATAAAAACGATCGTCTGCTCAAAGAATATCATCCGGAAGAGTCGCCGTACCGGAACTTAACGCACGGACCGATCCTGATCGACGAGTTCGTCGGTGAGGCACTCAAAGAAGAGCATTATCGTGCAGGGCAGGAGAAGACGGTACGTTACCTGCTCAATAAAGTTGCGGTAGCAGGTCTTGGAGGCCTTGGTAAACGCGACTATCTGAAAGCAGTAAAGCTGATGCTCCTTTACCGCATGAAACAAACGGATGCGGTTGCGATCTACAACAAATATATCGGCGACTGGGGCGGCAGCGCGACCACTTACCGGTTCGAAGCGATCAGGGACGGCAAGGTCGTCAGGACTGTGGTGAAAGCTCCTTGCAGCAAGCTGCATCTGACAGCCATGATCGATCACAACACGCTGACGGAAGAAGCCACCTATGATGTGGCGGCCGTGCGGATCCAGATCAGAGATGAATATGAAAATGTGATGCCGTATTGTCAGGAGCCGGTAGAACTATCCTGCGAGGGCCCGATCGAACTGATCGGACCGAAGACAACGGTATTGCGGGGCGGTGCCTGTGGTACCTATGTCAAAAGTATGGGGAAGGAAGGCTCTGCCAGACTGCGGATCCGTTGCGGCAAAAGCGAGTTGTCGATCCCGTTGTCGACGACCAGACAACACATCAATCAAGTATAGGAGGATATCATGGGAGATCGATCCAAGATCATTTTCGGCAATGTCATGCCGGCGAATGTCGTTCGTAAGGCTGAAAAGTCAAAACAAAAATATATCAAAAAATACGGAGATGACAGCGCAGCAAATTATCCGGTCCGCCTCGAGCGCAATCGCTACATCGGTGAGAGCCTCGGCGTGAACAATGTGCTGGTCGGAGACCTGGCGAAAAATGCACATTATAAAGAAGCCGATCAGCTGCCGCAGCAACAGTGGAATCTGGAGAAAGGGCTGATCGTCGGGAACATCCGCATGGGATTCGGTCATTACCGTATCTCGATGGCGATCGCATCCGCTGCGAAGGCGCTGGGTTATGTGCCGTACTGGATGGACCTTAATTCCTATGGAGAGACGACCTGTACGAAGGTCATCAGCGAGCAGAACAATCTGTACTCGATGGGTTCGAGACTCTCCAAGAATCCGATTTTTAATAAACTGGTATGGGAGCCGATGAATTACGAAGGATTCCGTGCCTTGTCATACAATGCGGCAGACCAGAAAAATGCCGAGCTGATGGCACCGGTTTTCCAAAATATCCCGAAGGAGATCCCGGTGGTCGGGACACATGTCTGGCCGGCACAGGCTGCGATCCATGCAGGGATGAAGTATGTCGTCAATGCGATCCCGGACAACTGGCCGATGGCACTGCACCTGGCAGAGGGAAGCGTGCATACGATCCAGTGTCGAAACGCCTATCAGGGGTATCGCATCTTAAACGGCATGAACAAGAAGAGCATCTGCAATCCGATGCCAAAGAAAAGCCTGATCTATACCGGGCATTACATCGACTATGAATTAACATCCAACATCGAAACCGACTGCAGACGCAGGATCGAGCGCAGAAAGAGCGGCGCACCGATGCGCTTCCTACTGACGATCGGCGGTGCCGGTGCGCAAAAAGAAATTTTTGCGGCGATCATCAAAGATCTGCTTCCGATGGTCAGACAAAACAAGGCAGCGTTGTTTGTCAACGTCGGAGATTATCGCAATGTCTGGGAAGAATTAAAAACGGAGATCCCGGAAATGAAGAGTCTGATGACCGAACACCTCGGTGACTGGAACGATACGGAAGCATTTGCAAAGAAAGCGTGTGAAGGTGATGGTCTGATCGCCGGGATCCACGGGTTCTGGCACGCGAACATTTTTGAAGCCGTCTACTGCACCAACCTGTTGATGCGCGGCTCGGATGTCCTGGTGACCAAACCGAGTGAACTGGCATTTTATCCGATCCCGAAGCTCTTTATCAGACGTGTCGGCAAGCATGAAATGTGGGGAGCGATCCATTCGGCGGAGATCGGCGACGGCACGCTGGAGTGCAGAGACATTCCGCACACGCTGCAGATGGTGGAGCAGTTTTTGACCACGGATCTGCTCGATGAGATGTGCGATAACATCTGTTTAAACAACAGGATCGGTATTTATGATGGGGCCATGGAGGTCGTCAGGATCGCCATGGGATTAAAAAAGCAGCAATAAACGACAGTGGATTGGGAGGTACAATCATGGAACAGAAAAGACAACTGACCGGAAAGGAAAAGGCAGCATACGGGATCGGCGCCGTCGGCAAAGATATGGTATACATGCTTTCCGCAGGTTATATTCTTTATTATTATCAGGACATTTTGGGCGTCAGCCCGATCGCGATGGGTACGATCCTGCTGATCGCACGTATCTTTGATGCATTCAACGATCCGATCATGGGCGTGATCGTTGCCAAGACCAAGACCCGCTGGGGCAAGTTTCGTCCCTGGCTGTTCATCGGTACGATCACCAATGCCGTGATCCTCTTTCTGATGTTCGCGGCTCCGCCGACGCTTACAGGCAGCGGCATGGTCGCTTATGCAGCGGTATTTTACATCCTCTGGGGTGTGACCTATACGATGATGGACATCCCGTACTGGTCGATGATCCCTGCCTTTACCCAGGGGGGCAAAGAGCGTGAGGGCTTAACGACACTGGCCCGTTCCTGTGCAGGTGTCGGCTCCGCCCTGATCACCATCTTTACCATGATCGCGGTACAGGCGCTGGGAAGTGCATTTGCGGGGGCACAGGCATCCGCTTATGAACTCGAGCGTGTCGGCTTCAAGTACCTGGCACTGATCGTTGCGATCCTGTTTGTCGTATTTACCATCATCACCTGCCTGGGGATCAAAGAAAAGTCCTCTGTGGATATGAAGACGGCAACGGTCGGTGAGATGTTCAAATCCCTGGTGGAAAATGATCAGGCCATGACGGTCGTGGTCACCATTGTGCTGGTGAACACCGCAATGTATATTACGTCCAATCTGGCAATTTATTTCTTTAAGTACGATGTCGGCGGCGTAACTTGGTATAATAATTACACGCTCTTTAATATGGTCGGCGGCGGTGTGCAGATCCTTTCGATGATGCTGCTCTACCCGCTGATGCGTAAGGCCTTCCGTAACATCAGGATCTTTTACATCGGCCTGGCGCTTTCCGTGATCGGTTATGCGGTACTGTTTGCGGTTTCCGCAGCCGGCGTCAATGCGCTGATCTTATTGCTGCTTCCGGGTATTCTGATCTTTGCGGCAAGCGGTATGAACAATGTGCTGACGACCGTCTTTTTGGCAAACACGGTCGATTACGGCGAATTAAAGAACGGACGCAGAGATGAATCCGTCATCTTTTCCATGCAGACGTTTGTGGTAAAGCTGGCCAGCGGTCTTGCGGCATTTATCGCATCCGTTGCACTGCAGATCTTCCGGTTAAGCGATGCGGCGACCACGGAAGCGGAGCAGACCATGGACCTTTCACAGAACGTTTCCGCATCGGCAAAGCTGGGTTTGAGCTCTGTGATGACCCTGGTTCCGCTGATCGGTCTGATCATTGCGTTCTTCTGGTTTAGAAAGCGTTATCAGCTGACGGATGAGAAACTGGAAGAAGTATCTGCGTCTCTTTCGGAAAAACACAATTCATAACAGGGACACCGCGGGATGCGTGTGTCGAAAGGAGAGCCCATGATTCGTATTCTCGAGGATCAATATTTCGCATTGGAAACTGCGCATACCACCTATGCGTTCCGTATCCTGCCGACCGGGCAGCCGGAACATCTT
>JAILPR010000235.1 GCA_024699355.1 Lachnospiraceae bacterium | reverse complement strand
ATGGGCCTGCTGTTTTTGCAGTTGCAAAATTATTCCGACCGCATCAATCGTGTCGATCCGACACAGATCGAGCAGAGCATGATCTTCCATGTCTTACATTATATAGAAGAAAATTACCGTGAAGGCTCCCTCGAAGAGCTCGCAGAACAGCTCTCCCAGCCGGCCTATTATCTGAGTAAACTCATTAAAAAACAGTCCGGCTCGACCTTCAAGCAGCTTTTACAGACCAGACGCCTGAACCAGGCAGCCTTCCTGCTGACGACCACCATGCTGCCGGTGGAGGATATCATTGCTCTGGTCGGCTATGATAATACCAGCTACTTTCACAGGATCTTCAAGGCACAGTACCACATGACGCCCAAAGCCTACCGCCTGCAGGCAGACCGGAACGACGCGTAAGGTCGACCGCCTGCAGGCTGCCCTCACTGCAGTGCAGGGCCCGCAGGCCGAACTGACGCGTAACATTAGAAAGCCCTTCGGCACACTGCCGAAGGGCTTTCCTACACATGATAATATATGGTGAATATAACAATGGTACAGGCTTAATTAGGATAATACAGGCGGATCCCCTGATCGCGGAATGCTCTGATCCAGGCTTCACTCGGACGCTCATCGGTCACAACGATATCGATGTTTCCGAGATCTGCGATTCGCGAAAATGCCACCTTATCAAATTTGCTGTGATCGACAACGACGATCTTGGTCTGCGCCGATCTGAGCATCATCTGTTTGGGCTGTGCGAATTCTTCACTGCTGTCGGTCAAGCCTTTTTGCAGATCGAATCCCTTGCCGGAGATGATCGCTTTTTCGACATTATAATTATTGAAGGTTCCGATCGTATCGGAGCCGACCAGTGCCAGATACCCTTCCTTCAGGCGTCCGCCGGAAGAAATGATATTCCAATCACTGACATCCGACAGTTCGATGATGACCTCAATGGAGTTGGTCACGATCGTCAGATGCTGTTTTTGCTTGATCGCCTTGGCGATAAAGATTGCTGTCGTCGATGCATCCAGGGTGATATGATCCCCATCCTCGATGAGCCCGGCGATGATCTCCGCCATCTTTTGTTTTCCGGCGACATTCTTTTTCTTGCGGACATTAAACGGCATATCAATACTGGTGTTTTCATTGATGATCGCACCGCCGTAGCTTTTGACTGCCAGTCCGTCCCGGTCCAGCTTATCCAGATCTCTTCGGATCGTTTCTTCAGAGACATTGAACTTCGTCGCCAGTTCGCTGACGACGACTTTCTTTTCTTCCTGCAGCTGTTCCAGGATTAAGTTTCTTCTCTCGAGTGCAAGCATGTTGTTCTCCATTTAGAGGATTGCCTTGCAGAGCTTTTCATCCGGTGATGCAATCACAGAGGAATCGAGATACATTCCTTTCGTTCCGATCTGCTGTTTCGCTCGTTCAATGGCCGCCTCTACCGCAGCTACTTCACCGGTCAGGAACATATAGCTCTTTCCGCACATGCCCTTGGCAATACGCAGCTCGATCAGCTCTACTACCGCTGTCTTGGCTGCCATATCTGCCGCTTCGATGATCGCTGCTGCATCATAGGTCTCTAAGATTCCGAGTGCGCGAAGCTTACCGACATTGGTCGCTCCGTAAATGGCCGGGAAAATAGACTCATGCGGGTTACCCAGGACAAAACTGTCGATCAGTTCATCCTCGTTCGTTGCCGCCGCCGTATCGACAGCAGCCCGAACCGCGCTTAAGTCTCCTGCGATGATCGCAATATACTTTCCCGGACAGACCGTTTCTGCTTCCAACAATTCGACATCGGAGGTCTTTACCATCATATCCGTTGCTACGACACCACTGGATACTGTCTTAAATTCAATCATTCCGATCGCTCTTCCCAAAGCGAGTTCCTCCTAAATCTTTCTCATTGGATTCTCATCCGACCTTTTGGATCGTGATACAGGTGCCATCCACAGCCGTTACCTTTCCGCTGATGGATGCATGAATATTAACACTCAGGCCCTGTGCCGCTGTCGCGATCACATCACCTGCCTGCACCCGATCTCCTGCTTTGACACAGGCAACTGCCGGTGCGCCGATGTGCTGTGACAGACGCTCCTGCACGTGACTTACATTTGCCACCTGATCCTGTAAAGGTGCCGGATGATCATACTTGGTCAGTCCCAGTCTGGACTGTAATCTGGCTTCCGGTACGCGGCGATATTCTCTGGCCGGATCGACAGGATCAAACTTCGGATCTGCCGGGGCTTTGACACCGTTTGCACGCAGGCCGTTCTTGTATTCAGTAATTAATGTACGCGGCTTTAATCCCTGCGGACAGGAATACAATTCACAGGTACCGCATCCGCTGCAATAAAACGTATTTAAAAATACGGATACATCTCTAAAATCATTTCCCGCGGCCGCACGCATAAACAAATGCGGCTCGATCGGATGGCCGAGGAGATGTCTCGGACATAGGTCCGTACAACTCTGGCATTGACAACAGATCGATGCTGCTCGGTTTAATTCGATCTGTGACTTGCTTTGTTTTTTCAGGATCAGTTTATGATCCTTCGGTAATACCAGAATAGCGTTCGTCGTCTTGGTGATGGTTCCGGTTTCACTTCCAAGGAACCCCATCATCGGACCGCCCATCAGGTATGCCGGATCTTCGATCGTTGCGCCGCCCGCCAGCTTAATGGCATCTTTGACACTTGTGCCAAGCGGAATGCGTACAGAAATCGGATTCTTTACTTCGCCGACGATCGAAACGACTTTATCGGTAACCGGATGCTGCTCCTTCACCGCACGATGAATATTATACATCGTCTCGACGTTAAATACCGCAACGCCTGCCTCGATCGGCAGTCCGCCCGGCCGGATCTGCTTTCCTGTCGCCTCGTAGATCAGCACTACTTCATCGCCCATCGGATATGCGCCCGGCAGGAGATGGATCTTCATTTCCGGGAACTCCCCGATGTGTGCTTCGAGTGCCTCTACGGTACTTTGATATTCTTCTTTGATGCCGATAATGGCCTGCGCGGCATGTACAGTCTCAGCGACCATATGAAATGCCTGCATGATTTCATAGGCATGTTCTTTTAGCAGCTGTCTGTGAAGCTTTAACAGTGGCTCACACTCTGCACAGTTCAAAAGAATCGTGTCGGCTCTTTCATCCAGCTTTCCGTAAGTCGGGAAACCTGCGCCACCGGCGCCGACGATACCATTATCCTGCAGAATTTTCTTTAATTCCGAAATTTCCATGATAATGAATTACTCCAATCCGTTCGGATCATCGATGATGCCGACGATTGCCGCATCTACCGGCGATGTATCCAGTCCGCATCCGATTCTTGCTGCGCTGCCCTGTGCGACAAGGACATACTCGCCGATGCCAGCACCGATGTTATCGATGGCTACCAGCTGACCGGCGCCTCCCTGCATTTTTTTCACAGGCTCGACAATCATGAATTTGTTGCCTACAAGATTTTCACTTTTCCGTGTCGATACGATACTCCCAACAACTTTTCCTGCGATCATGACTGCCTCCTAACCCAATCTATTCTTGCAATCTGTCTTCGGTTCTGCCAAATTTCCGACAACTCCGAATTATTCCTTAATGATGCGTACGGTATCGCCCTGCGCGATATGTGCAGCATTGGCTTCATCCGTATCGATGTGCATCTCCAGTGTAAAGCTCTCGTGTACACGGATCTTTACATGATTGAAGATGGTACCTCTCTCATTATCCGCCTTCACGGAAACGATGTCACCATCCTTCACGCCTGCTGCGCTGGCATCTGCCGGAGACATATGAATGTGTCTCTGTGCGATGATGCAGCCTTCCTGCAGATAAAGGACACCTTTCGGTCCGACCAGTGCGATCGGCGCACTGCCTGCGATATTACCCGACTCTCTGATCGGTGCTTTGATGCCCAGTTTAATGGCATCTGTTGCGGATACCTCGACCTGATTTGCTTTTCTGACAGGCCCGAGGATACGTACATTTTCAATCGCTCTTAATTTTAAACCGACGATGGTCACCTGCTCATTTGAGGCAAACTGGCCACCCATCAGATCTTTTTTCTTTGTTAATTGGTAGCCCTCTCCAAACAGAGTCTCTACCGCTTCCTGAGTTAAGTGAACGTGTCTTGCGGAGACACCTACCGGGACTAAAAAGCCCTGCTCACTCTTTGCCGTCTTCTGTGATTCAATTGCTTCCAACACCATTCTGGTGATCAGCTCGATATTTTGATTTGCTTCCATATGCGCTCCTGATTGATTACTTTCAACTCAGTTCACACGTATCTGCGGCCGGGC
>JAILPR010000028.1 GCA_024699355.1 Lachnospiraceae bacterium | reverse complement strand
CAGGAATCTCTTTACATCTGTTTCATCGTTATAAAATGCCAAAGATACTCTCGCCGTACTGCGTACGCCCAGGAACTTTAACAACGGCTGTGCACAATGATGTCCCGCGCGTACCGCCACATGCGCATCGCTTAAGATCGTTGCCACATCATGCGGATGGACACCTTCCACCGCAAAGCTCATGATCCCGTGATGGTTCATCGGATCCTTGCTTCCCTGGATCGTGACATGCGGGATCTTTGCAATGCCGTCAAAGATCATCTGTGTCAGCTGATCTTCCCGCTTTGTGATCTCGTCAAATCCGATCGCGTTCAGGTAATCGATAGCCGCTGCCAGACCGACTGCACCACCGGCGTTGACCGTACCGGCTTCAAATTTATGCGGAACCTCCGCATAGACTGCACCGTCGAGTGTCACACTTTCGATCATTTCCCCGCCCGACATAAACGGCTCCATCTCTTCCAAAAGCTCCATGCGACCATACAATACGCCAATGCCCATCGGCGCCATCAGTTTATGACCGGAAAAAGCCAGAAAATCCGGATTCATAGCCTGTACATCGATTGCCATATGCGGTGCACTTTGCGCCGCATCAATGAGTACGATGCCGCCCTGCGCATGCACCAGCTCGATCAGATCTTCTACCGGATTGATGCATCCCAGGACATTGGAAACCTGTGCCATGGCAGCAAACTTCGTATGCTCATTGACCGCCTTCTCCAGCATGGCACGTGTGATGGTGCCATCCTTCTCCGGCTCGAGGTAAACCACTTTGGCGCCGGTCTTTTTCGCCACCATCTGCCACGGAAGCAAATTACTGTGGTGCTCCATGACCGTCGTTAAGATCTCATCTCCCGGCTGTAAATGTCCGAGTGCATAGCTGTAGGCAACGAGATTGATACTCTCCGTCGTATTTCTGGTAAAAATAATCTGGGATGCTTTGGGCGCATTGAGAAACCGCGCCACGGTTTCTCTGGCCGCCTCATACGCATCCGTTGCTTCCACCGCCAGATCGTATAAACCTCGCAGCGGATTGGCATTGTGTTTCTGATAAAATTCCTCTACTGCATCCAACACCGCCTGCGGCCGCTGCTCAGTCGCCGCATTGTCCAGATAAGCGATATCTCTGTTTTTAAGTAAAGGGAACTCCTGCTTGTAATCCTTCATCTGTCATCTTCCTTTATCGCATCTTCCCGCATAGTTCTCTGCCATGCCTGCTGCTTAATCCGGCAGGCACTTGGTGTCGCACTCATCACAGATCAGTTCGACCTTTTCACGCTCTACAGGCATCGCCACCTTCACATAAGCGCGGATCAGGTCGCGTACCTTTTCCTGCGGGATCTCTTCCGCCACCGCATCGATCATAGATCTGGCGATGATATTTTCCGCCTCATTACGGCTGATCCCGCGACTCATCAAGTAAAACAAAGTCCGGTCATCCACTCTGCTGATGGTCGCCCCGTGATCGCCTTCGACATCTTCTTCCTGGCAAAGGATCAGCGGGATCGACTGATTGATCGCCTTCTCGCCGAGCAGCAGCACGGTCTCGACTTCGGAAGCCTTCGCACCGATGCAGCCGTTCTTAAAATCGATCGTATCACGCAGGATCTTTTTTGCACTGTCCCGCAAAACACCATTGGCCTTCATCCGGCTGGTGGTCTTTTTGCCGTAATGGTTCACAACATAGTTGATATCCAGCACTCTTTCCTGCTGTCCGAGATAAGCGTAATCGGCTGTAAAATCGCTTTCTTTCCCCTGCAGATCGATCTGCGCACCATCCACGCTGAGTTCTCCACCCAGCTGCAGATCCGTCAGGACCACCTTTGCACGCGCTGCTGCTTCTCCCGTGATCTGACTGATCACGCGGACCTGATCGCCCGCAAGCTGCACCAGATAAATATGAACCGTTGCATCTTCCTGTGCACGGATGTCTGTCCTGATCATTGCAGTGGCTTTTGCCTCTGCCGCAGAGGAGATTACGAAGGTCACGGAAAGGGTGGCTCCCTTTGCCGCTTCCAGACGGAATACATCTGCTTCGGACACGCCTTCCTCCACCGTTAAGTGGATCATCTTGGTAAGTTCTTCGTTTTCGCCCGCACCGATCACAACCGGTGCTGCGCTCTCCCACTGCGTATATAACGATTCCTCGATCGGAACCTTGATTTCATTCATCTTGAGCCAGTGCCAGGTTTTGGCCGGCAGACTGTTCAAGACCATTGTTTTGTCACTCATGTCATTCTCCTTCATCTGTCGATGAACAGAGGGGGTATCCTGCCAAATTTCTAGCCGATACTGCCCTTCATTTCCAGACGGATCAGATTGTTCATTTCCATCGCATATTCCAGCGGAAGCTCTTTGGAGACATTGTCCGCAAATCCGCTGACGATCATGGCTCTGGCATCTTCTTCGCTGATGCCGCGGCTCATCAGATAAAATACCGCACGGTCACTGATCCGGCCGATCTTTGCTTCATGACCGACATCCGACTCGTTGTTGCGGATATCCATGGCCGGGATCGTATCGGATCTGGAGATGCGATCAAGCATCAGAGACTGGCAGGAAACCGCCGCCTTCGAATGCTTTGCCTTCTCCGCGATGACCACGGAACTGCGGAACGTTGAGATACCGCCGCTCTTACTGATGGATTTTGTATTGATGTAAGAGGAGGTATTCGGTGCCGCGTGAACGACCTTGGCACCGGTATCAAGGTTTTGTCCGTTGCCTGCAAATGTGATACCGGTAAACTCCATCCGGGAGCCTTCGCCGCGCAGGATGGTCATCGGATACAGGTAGGATACATGCGATCCAAAAGAACCGGATACCCATTCCATGACGCCGCCTTCGGCAATCGTCGCGCGTTTGGTATTTAAGTTATACATGTTCTTTGACCAGTTCTCGATGGTCGAGTAACGAAGCTTTGCATTCTTGCCGACAAAGAGCTCTACGCAACCCGCGTGGAGGTTTGCCACATTGTACTTCGGTGCCGAGCACCCTTCGATAAAGTGCAGATCCGCACCCTCATCCACGATGATCAGGGTATGTTCGAACTGTCCCGCACCTGCCGCATTCAAACGGAAATAAGACTGCAGCGGGATGTCCAGATGTACCCCCTTTGGTACGTATACAAAGGAGCCACCGGACCATACCGCACCGTGCAGGGCTGCAAATTTATGATCTGTCGGCGGCACCAGCTTCATGAAGTGCTCGCGGATCATATCTCCGTACTCTCCGTGCACCGCACTCTCCAAGTCGGTATAGATGACGCCCTGTGCGGCAACCTCATCTTTGACATTGTGATAGACCAGCTCGGAATCATACTGCGCACCTACACCGGCCAGAGACTTCCGCTCCGCCTCCGGGATGCCCAGTTTTTCAAAGGTATCCTTGATCTCTTCCGGAACATCTTCCCAGTTCGCGCTCATTTTGGTGTTGTTCTTGCGCACATACGTCGCAATGTTGTTCATATCCAGACCTTCGATGGACGGGCCCCAGTCCGGAACACGGCTCTGATTGTAAATGTCCAGACATTCCAGACGGAAATCATGCATCCACTGCGGATCATTCTTCTCCTTGGAGATCTGTTCCACGATCTCTCTGGTCAAACCGTCCAGACGATAGGTATCTGTCTCTTCGTTTCTGAAATCGTATAAGCTTCTGTCGACGTCTTCGACATATGTTTTTTCTTTCATCGTGTGCCTCTTATGAAATTCTCAAAGCCGGACGCATTGATCTCTTCTACCATGGAACCGTCGCCGGTCGCCACGATGTGTCCGTCTACCATAACGTGTGTGTAATCCACATGCAGAGATTCCAGGATCTTGGTGCTGTGGGTGATGATCAAAAGCGAGCCGTTCTCATTTTTCTGGAAAGCTTCCACGCCCTG
>JAILPR010000192.1 GCA_024699355.1 Lachnospiraceae bacterium | reverse complement strand
CCGAAATCATCCAGCGCCGTCCGGATCCCCAGTTTTTTCCAGAACCGGATACTCTGCTGCAGGATACTGATGTCGAGGAACCTGCACCGCTCTGTCAATTCCAGACAGAGATTTTGCGGTGGAAATCCTTCCTCCCGGATGATCTTCATCAACGCCGTATTAAACTCCGGCCGCTGCAACTGCGAATATGCAATATTGACGTTTAAGATAAACGACGGATCCTGCTCTACCAGATCCAGCATATCCCGCATGGAATTCCGTAAGATCCAGTTTCCCAGTTCAAAGAAGATCGGATCTTTCTCCAGCCAACTGATAAATTCATTTGGCGGAACCTCTCCGAATTCCTCATCATGCCAGCGAAGAAGCGCTTCTACGCCGGTCACCTGATCCTGAAATGCATTCATGATCGGCTGATAGACCAGATAAAAGCCTTCACAGTCGTTCAGCACCGCACTGCGGATCCGATCGAGAGTACGCAGATGCCGGTTATCTTTCGCCAGAACTTCCTTTTGAAAAATGCACAGTTCCGTCATGTTCTCACGCTTGGATACCGCCAGAACATACTGCAGACTGGTATATATGGAATTGATATCTATCGCGCTATCGTCAGAAAAAATAGCACCCCCGCAAATATCAATTGAAATCCGATGATCAGCATATTTTATCCCCAACTTTAAATGATTGCGAAATGTATTATAGATTCTCTCCAAAACCATCATGTCGCCCTGATCGGCCGGCATTAAAAATACAAATTTCGCACCATCCGCTCTGTAAAAGTTTCCTCGCTCCCCGATCAGCTTCAGACCATAATCCGCGATCTGCTTTAAGAACTGATTGCCCAGATTATAGCCGTAGGTGCTGTTGACGGAAAAATAATCCCGCAGTCCGATCGCCATCAGATAATATGGTTTTCTCACGCTTGCCAGATACTGCATCTGCGCCTGCATGGTCATTTGCCCGTACAGTCCGGTCACCGGATCGACACCTGCCGTGTTTTCATGATCAATGATCATTCCCAGCAGGATCGGATGATCACAGGGAAAGTCTTCCAGGACTTTCACCGTTGCAGTACACGTTCTCATCGTTCCGCTGCGATCCCGAAGGCGCATCTGATACGAGATTCCTTTGGAGTGTCCGTTCAGCAGCTGATTGATCCCGGTGGAAAACTGGTCCGAAAGTTTCGAGAGCGAAAGCCTGCTCCAAACCTCCGCAGCTTCATCCCCCTGCATCACATCTTTCTTTAACCCAAAGAATTCTTTGGTGCGTCTGGCCCAGTAAAACGTTTGGGTCTGCACATCATAAAAATAGGCATACTGTCCCTCGGACATTTCGGATAATTTCTCCAAAATCTCCATAAATGCGCGCTGATATTTCATGTGTTGATCCACCATAATACGGCCTCAAAATTTCATCTTTCACACTCTAGTTTCACGTTTTCCCGGTCTTTTACACAAGCCTCTATGCCTGTCCTCATTCTACGTCACACATTTGGTATACACAATTTTGTTTCTCTTAAATGATTCTAAACAAAGTATAACCTCCCTTTCGAAACATTGACGAAAGGCGCCTGTTTTCCTATGATAAAGTTACCCTGGAGGCGTAATGAAATGGCTGATTTTACAGAATATCTGGATTGGCGCGGCGATCTGACCTTTCAGGCCGCACCGTTTAATGAAATCGATGATCTGCTCTTATCCTACTTATCTTATGTCAACTTCGATGGCATCCTGCCGGAGGATTCCGAAACAGAAATGACCATCGCCGAGGCCGGTGACCTCTTTTTTGGCATGCATACCGAAGAGGAACTAAAGAGCAATCGTTCTTTTATCCGTTTGGCCCCACGCGTCCTGCGTAAGATGGCAGCGTCAAAGCGTTTTGCATCTTTCCGTCTCAGAAATTATGTAAACCATATCGATCTGGAGAAAGAAGAACAATTCTCCGCCGTGGAGATCCGCTGCGCGCAGTTTACCTATATCTCCTATCGCGGTACCGACGATACGATCGTTGGCTGGAAGGAGGATTTTAACATCAGTTGTCAGGTCACCCCTGCCGAGGATGAGGCAGTCGCATTTCTGAACCGCCTATCCGACGGTCTCTATCTCCCGGTTCGTCTCGGCGGACATTCCAAAGGCGGACACCTTGCAGTCTATGCCGCTTCGATGTGCGAGCGTTCCATTCAGGACCACATCATCTCCATCGGCGACTTTGACGGCCCCGGCTTCCAAAAAGAGTTTTTGGAGAGCGATGGCTATCGCACGATCCGTGATCGCATCCATCGCTATATCCCGGAGACCTCCATCGTCGGCATGCTCCTGGAGATGGATGTCGAGCCGGTCATCATCTCCAGCACCGAAAACGGTCCGATGCAGCATGATGCCTTCTCCTGGGAAGTACTCGGGACTCATTTTGTCACTGCATCGGAGCTGAGCATGGAGGGCAAACTCTTTGATGAGACGTTAACCGCCTGGCTGACAGACGTCGATATGGCGGATCGAAAGCCCTATATCGATGATCTCTTTTCCGTCCTGGAAGCTTCCGGCGCAGAGACCCTAACCGATCTGCAAAAGGGCGGCGTCAAAGCCATCACCCAGATGTTGCAACAGATGGCCCGGTTAAACAGTTCCACCGCTCGGACCACCCGAAAGCTCTTATCGCTCTTATTTGAAAACTGGCTGAACGCTTCGGACTCACAGCGCTTTAAATTATTGGAATAAGACAACAAAACGGCAATGCACCATATGCATTGCCGTTTTTGATTCCATATGTAATAACACATCTACCCTGCTTACAGTGACGACAGGATCGTCTTATCCGATACCAGTTCTTCTCCTGCTGCGAGTTCGAACTGCTTCATCAGATCCGCAACCGTCAGGTTCTTCTTTTCTTCGCCCTTGATATCCAGGATGACCTTACCGTCATTCATCATGATCAGACGATTGCCGTGCGCGATCGCATCACGCATATTGTGGGTAACCATCAGTGTGGTCAGATGATCCTTCTGGATGACTTTCTCCGTTGCTTCGAGGACCTTCTCTGCGGTCTTCGGATCCAGGGCTGCGGTATGCTCATCGAGCAGCAACAGCTTCGGCTTCTGAAGCGTTGCCATCAGCAGCGTCAGTGCCTGGCGCTGACCACCGGATAACAGTCCGACCTTTGCCGTCATACGATCTTCGAGACCGAGGTTCAAGATCTGGAGTTTCTCGCGGAATTTCTCACGTTCCGCTGCAGAGACGCCCCAGCGCAGGCCACGTTTTTTGCCTCTGCGCGCTGCAAGCGCAAGGTTCTCTTCGATCTCCATCGTCGCTGCCGTACCCGTCATCGGATCCTGAAATACACGACCGATCAGTGCCGCACGCTTAAAGTCCGGAAGTCCGGTTACATCCGTGCCGCCGATCGAGATCGAGCCTTCATCAACAGGCCATACACCCGCGATGGCATTTAACATGGTCGATTTACCGGCACCGTTACCACCGATGACCGTTACAAAATCGCCCTCTTCGAGTTTTAAATTCACACCGTTTAACGCGTGCTTTTCATTCACGGTTCCGGGATTAAATGTCTTATAAACACCTTGTAATTCCAGCATGATTATTCCCCCTTTCCGCTCTGTGCATTCTTACCCGCACGCTTAAAGGAGCTCTTGCTCACGCTTCTCAGATAAGGAACTGCCAGGAAGATCGCGATGATGATCGCCGTAAACATCTTCATCATATTGGAATCGAGCTTCAGCCAAAGGACCAGAATATATACCAGATAGTAGATGACCGCACCGATCACGACAAAGCTCAATCTGCCGGCAAAGTTCAGATGCTTGCCAAGCAGTGCCTCACCGATCGCCTCACCGATGATGACCGCAGCCAGACCGATGACGATCGCACCACGTCCGGAATTGACATCCGCAAAGCCGGAATACTGTGCAAACATACCGCCGGAAAGTGCAACAAGCCCATTGGAAAGTGCCAGACCCAGCACCTTCATCGCATTGATGTTGATGCCCTGTGCCTTACTCATCTCCGGGTTGCAGCCGGTCGCACGAAGGGCGGAACCGCGCTCTGTTCCGAAGAACCAGTACATCAGCGCAACGACAACAACGGCAAAGATCAGACCGATGATGATCGCCCTGGTCACATCCCGTCCAGATACCACCAGCGCATACTTATCCGCACTGACTGCCGTATTGGCGCTAAAGCCCATGATCGCCAGATTGATCGAATACAGGGCATACTGTGTTAAGATACCTGCCAAAATCGCGGGAATGCCAAGTTTGGTATGCAAAAGTCCTGTGACGGATCCCGCCAACAGTCCGACCGCAAACGCAATGACA
>JAILPR010000155.1 GCA_024699355.1 Lachnospiraceae bacterium | reverse complement strand
TCTGCCATTGATCGCCTGGGCGCTTAGCGGATTATTTCATCGAGACGAAACAGAAGCTTCCGATCCCAAATATCTCTGGATCCTGGTCCTTGGGATGAGCGGGGTATTGCAATCGCATGTGCTCAGCACGGAATTTGCGGTCGCGCTTTGTCTGGTATTGTTTGTGATCTATGGAAAGCGGGCAGTGCGCAGGAAGGTCTTGTTACATATTTTGGAAGCGATCGGGCTGGTAGCGCTGCTCAATCTCTGGTGGCTGGTACCGATGCTGGAGTACATGAGCAGTCTGGATCTGCTGGTATTTCATAACTGGTATTCCCTGCAGGAGAGCGGATTGTATCCGGCACAGCTCTTATCGCTGTTTGCGTTTGCCGGAGACTCGGCCTTTACCGGGACGGACGGCATGCAAAACGTGCGGCCATTTACCATCGGGATCGCCCTGATGGGGGCATTGGTACTTTACGGATATCAGCGCCTTTCCGGGACAAACCGAATGCGGTGCGGAAAAACGGAGATGCAGCAACATGTCCGTACGGTTGCACAGGCAGCAGCGATCGTAGCGGTGGTCACGCTGGTGCTGTCGCTGCAGATCTTTCCCTGGGATGCCATCTATGCAGCAGGCGGGTTCCCTGCAAAGATCGTTGCCAGCATTCAAAAACCGTATCGTCTCTTAACGATCGCAACGGTCGCGGCGGTGATCGTCGCCGGTGTCCTGATCAAAGAAGTTGAGGAAGGTCAATTCCTGACCGCCATCGGGACCGGGCGGATGGAAAGAACATGCGGAGTGCATACACAGTATCGGGCTGCACTGTTTGCAGGGATCATGCTGGTATTCGGCATGTTGCAGGCGGCGTTTGTCACGGAAGATCTGCTGTTCCATAAGCCGCAGATCGCGATCGAAAATGTGGAAGCCATCGGTACAGAAACGCTGGCCGGTGCGGAATATATTCGAAACGGTGTAGACTATAAAACGTTAAGTGCCACGCAGATCCTTGCGGGAGAGGGCGTCTCTTGTGAGGTGCTTTCGCAGGAGGGCACAGAGAGAATCGTGTATCTTCGAAATGAGAGCACGCAGGACTCCTACGCGGAGCTTTCCCTGCTCTGGTATCCGGGCTATGTGGCGATCGATACCGAAGGCGGAGAGGAGCTGCAGGTCGATGCCTCGGATACGGGGCGCGTGCGGGTATGGCTGCCTGCAGGATATGAAGGAGAGGCAGTGGTGTTCTTTAGAGCGCAGCCGCTTTGGAGAGTGGCAGATCTGCTTTCGCTGCTCACGCTTTTTACCGTGAGTATTTGGGGGATAAGGGAAAGAAACATAAGGCGCAAAAGGCGTAGCGCCATCAAGTGACATCGGAAAGTGATACGACCAATGAAACAGCAGGGAACCAACCACAATCGCATACGTTATCTGACAGAAGCGCTCCTTGTACTGTTGTGCATCGTGCTCTATGTGCTCCATCCGCCGAAAGAGATCCTGACCCTGTCGGATTGTACGGTGGATGAGAGGGCAACGGTGCTCTCTTATAAAGAGGCCCTCTCGCAGCTGCCCGTGACGGAAGAAGGCAATCTTCCGGAGGGAGGATCGGCGGTGTCCGTGACGGATGGCGGAGAGATGGTAGTGCTTTCTTCCGGACAACTGGAACTTTCTCCCGGAGTCTACCGCGCAGAGATCTCTTATGTGACGACGACGGAGCATGTCCTGGACTTTACATCCGAAACCTCCGGATATCAGGCATATCATGGCAATGCCGTGTCGATCCGTCCGCAAAATACGCAGACCGGAACGACACTTTACGTGAACAGAACGCTGACCGATGCGGAACTGTTTGTACGCTATACGGGAAGTGAGACGCTGATCATCACCTCATTGACACTGACCGCAACGCATCAGGAATATCTGATGGCCGCGGCGGTACTGTTTTTGTTATGTCTCCTGCTGGAAGGATTTCTGTATCTGATCCGACGAAGATGCGCAGGAAAGATCTCCGATCAGGCACTTGGGGCACTGGTCATCCTTTTTGCCCTTGCACTGATCGTCAATCTTCCGAACCTGGTCAACTACACACAGATGACTGATGATGTGCGGTTTCATCTGCTGCGGATCGCAGGACTTGCCGATGCGTGGAAAGCGGGAGACTTCCCGGCACGCATGCAGCCGACCTGGCTCGAGGGCATGGGATATCCCGTTTCGATCATGTACGGTGATATCTTTTTGTGGCCTGCAGCGCTCCTGCATCTGATCGGTTTTGATGTGGCGCTTTGCTACAAAATCTATATCGTGATGATCAATCTGCTGGCGGAAGGGCTGGCTTATCTGAGCTTTCGCAGCATCTGGAAGAGATACAGTGTGGCACTGATCGGCACCGGCATTTATCTGCTGGCACAGTACCGTCTCTACAATATCTACATGCGCGGGG
>JAILPR010000066.1 GCA_024699355.1 Lachnospiraceae bacterium | reverse complement strand
GCGTGGACCATGGGGCTGCTGACAGTCCTGTTTTCTGTGATCGGATACATCGGCAGTCCGCTGTTTTTGCGCCTTCTGCGCGTTCCGGATGATTGCATCGGCTATGGGATCACGTATCTGAAGATCATCTTTGCGTTTACCGGCGGCACAATGCTCTTTAACTTCGCATCCTCCATCCTGCGCAGCACCGGCGACTCCAGGACGCCACTCTATGCGCTCGTTGTCGCATCTTTAGCCAACATCGCCCTCGACCTGCTGCTGATCCTGGGCGCAGGGTTTGGCGTACGGGGCGCCGCGATTGCGACGGTCATTTCGCAGTTTGTCTCCGGCATTCTGTGCATGGGTGCCATCATTCGAAATCGTGCTGCCTTCGGCTTTGACACCGATACCGGATGGCTTCCGGATGTCGCCTCGATCCGTCTCGTTGTCACGACATCGATCCCCGCGACGTTTCAGTCCTGCATGATCTCGATCGGTGGCATCTTTGTCCAGCGTCTGATCAATTCGTTCGGCGCTGCGACACTGGCGGGTTACATCGCTGCGAGCAAAGTCGACTCTCTGGCGATCCAGGTGATTTTGTCCGTTGGTAACGCGCTATGCGTCTTTACCGGTCAGAACATCGGCAGCAATCGCATTGACCGTGTCAAAACAGCCCTGAAGCAGTCGCAGCTGATCATGCTCGCCAGCGCTGTCGTGATCGCCACTTGCGCTTACCTGTTTCGTTTTCGTGTCATGGGATTGTTTTTGAATGCCGACACGGAGCCGGAAGCGATCGTTATCGGTGCGACCTACCTCTCAATCATGGGCGTTGCATACCTGATCTGTGCGATCATGCAAAGCTATCAAAATGTCATCCGCGGTGCAGGTGATGTCACGGTCTGCATGATTGCAGGGCTCACCGAGCTGGGCGGACGGATCCTCTTTGCATATCTCCTGTCTCCGCTCTTTGGTTCGACCGGCATCTGGATCGCGACCCCGATCTCGTGGGCCTGCGGATGTATCATTCCGGTGATCCGCTACTACTCCGGGAAGTGGGAGGCGCGGCGTTTATAGTGTCGCATTTATGAATGTGGCTAGTCGCCATTCGTCTGCGCCAACGCTGTGACCTAACAAGCCATTCATAGGTGCTTCGCACCTATGAATGTGGCTAGTCGCCACTCGTCTGCGCCAGCGCTGTGACCTAACAAGCCATTCATAGGTGCTTCGCACCTATTTCATGTGGCTAGTCGCCACTCGTCTGCGCCAACGCTGTGACCTAACAAGCCATTCATAGGTGCTTCGCACCTATTTCATGTGGCTAGTCGCCACATATCGGAACAAAAAAATGGTCGACCGGAAGCAAGCTTCCTTCGACCATATTTTTTATTCCTCTGCATGGCTTGTTAGGTTAGCATATCCTCGGGAGGCCTTCGCCGATGAGTTCGCTGACGGTACGGACGCCGCCGACTTTGGTGTGGACGAGGACGTTTCCGTTTTCGGTATGGGTGACTTCACCGATGATAGCAGCATGTTCACCGTATTTGCTGCCGCGGATTGCCTGCAGGGCCGTTTCGGCATCGTGTTTTGGTACCACGGTCAGCATTTTGCCTTCATTTCCCATATAGAGCGGATCTAAGCCGAGCAGGTTACAAAAGCCCTGTACGGCAGGGTGGACCGGGAGTTTTTCCTCCCACAGTTCCATACAACTGCCGGAGCTTACCGCAAATTCATGTAAGACCGTTGCCAGACCGCCTCTGGTCACATCGCGCATTGCATGGAGTTCTACCTTCGCTTCCTTTAACGCCCTGACAATCTCTACCAGCGGCGCGTTATCACTTTGAATCTCATTTTCAATTTCCATACGGGTGCTTAGGATCGCTGCATGATGGTCTCCTAAGTTTCCGGAGACGATGATCGCATCCCCGTCAGCACAGTTTGCCGCGCTGATGTTGATTCCATCCGGCAAAAAGCCCACGCCCGCAGTGTTGATATAGATCCCGCCGTTTCCTTCGATGACCTTGGTATCGCCGGCGACGATCGTCACTCCGGCTTCCGCCGCTGTCTCTGCCATCGACTTAACAATCTGTGTCAACAGATCGACATCCGCGCCATCCTCCAGGATATAGCCGCAGGTGATGTATTTCGGCACCGCCCCGCTCATCAGCAGGTCATTGACCGTACCGCAGATCGCCAGGCGTCCAATGTCTCCGCCGGGATAGATGAGCGGTGTCACGACAAAGCTGTCTGTCGTCATCGCCAGTCTCCCGCTGCCTTCCACGACCGCAGAATCTTCCATTTTATTTAAGATCGGATTATTAAAATACTTCGCAAATGTCGAAGCGATCAGCTCGCCGGTTGCGCGGCCGCCGCTTCCGTGTGCCATTGTAATCTTCATGATTCTTCCTACCTTGCTGTCAAATGATTAAAGCAGGCCCCCTCCATCGAGACCATGCATGCCCCTTGCGGGTGCTCCGTTGTACAGGCGGTGCCAAAAAGCGGACACTCCTCGGAAGTGATTTTTCCGGTCAGTACTTCCGCACAGCGACACGCGCGATTTAACACGTGATCCTCGATGAGGTTCAAACTCCCTGCATCATACTTTTGATAAGTCTCCCGTAAATACATCCCGGAGTCGGGGATACTCCCCATGCCTCTCCAGGTCGCATCGCCCGGTGTGAAGTACTTCTCTACCTGTGCCTGCGCCAGCGTATTACCTTCCTCTGAAACCACGCTCGGGTACAGGTTCATCACTGTTCCCTGTCCGCGCAGTTTGATCAGGGCATAGATCGAGCTGAGCAGTTCTTCGCCTTCAAAGCCGGAGACCACAAACGGCAGATGAAATTTCTCCGCCAGCGGTGCAAAGATCCGGCTTCCCGTAATGACGCTCACATGCCCCGGTGCCAGAAAGCCATCGACATTTCCCTGATTGGCGCATACCCAGTCAATGACCGGCGGCATCACCTTCAGGGATGTCAATAATTTGATATTCGTGATCTGCTGCGCCAGGATCTGCTCCATGAGCAGCGCATATACCGGTGTCGTCGTCTCAAACCCGACTGCAGCAAAGACATACATGGTCTCCGGATGTTCTTTGGCATACTTTAAGGTGTCAAGCGGTGAATACACCATCTTGACGCTCGCGCCCTCCGCCTGTGCATCACGAAGACTCCCATGACTTCCCGGGACACGGAGCATATCGCCGAAGGAAACCAGCGTCGTATTTTCGCGCTTTGCGATTTCAATACAAGCATCGATATAGGCTGTGACCGTCACGCACACCGGACATCCCGGTCCGGAGATCAGTTTGATCTTCGGCGATAGCATCTTGCGGATCCCGGTCCTGGAAATCTCTGCCGTATGGGTCCCGCAGACCTCCATAATGCGAATGACATCACCGTCATATTCCTTCAAAAACCGCAGAATTTCGCTATCCACGAGCTGCATCCTCCATCTCAGCTAACAGCTGTGTCATTATATCATTGTCTTGCTTGGTCACTTTTTGAATGATCACGCCGGCATGCACCAGGACATAGTCACCGGGTGAAACCTCAGTCAATCCGGCAGCCGCTCTGACGATATTTCCCTGGAAATCCACTTCCGCGATTCCGTTTTCTACTTTTAAAACTTCTCCACTGGTTGCTACACACATTTCATTCACCTATCCGTGACATCGCCTGTTGTTCTTTCGGCGATGATCGCTTTCTCAAATTTGCCGCTCCAGTTCTTTGGCTGCCAGCACGCACTGTCCGAGTGCGATACCGCCGTCATTGGAGGGCACTTTTTCCTGGAAATACGGCACAAATCCGTTTGCGCTCAGCATCTCCTCAACTCTCGTACATAATAGCACATTTGCAAATACGCCACCACTGAGCACGACGTTGCGCTCACCGCTCTTCATCCGGATATAACAGCACATCCGAAGGATCATCTCGGCAACCGCCTCATGGAAACTCAGTGCCAGGATTTCCGCACTTTTCGGGCTGGTTTCCTTACCGGCCAGCGCCATCAGATGCGTAAAGAAATACTCCCGGTCGATCTTCCAGGTCATCTCCTCCCATCGCTCTCCGTTTCCTTCGGGAATGATCGGGAAGCGCATCGGGATCGGCATCAGCCCTTTTTCCAGGGCGCGAAATGCAGCATTTTCAAGCGCTGTTGCGCACTCGCCCTCATACTCATTGTAGGATGCGAGCCCCAGAAGTGCTGCGACCATATCAAAGAGGCGTCCCATACTGCCATTCTCGGAGGTGTTGATCTTTCGGTCCATCGCTGCCGAGATGGCTTTGATCGTTTCCGGATCGCCCAGCATCGTTAGGCGACGTTGAAACACTTCGTCCGACACCGCACTGTCATGAGACCAGTTCTTTAACTGCAGCATCTGACAGATCAGGCTCCGGTTCGCATCTTTGGCTGCCTGATCTCCGCCGACGAGCGGCGTATACGACAGATGACCTTCTCTTTCCATCACCGGCTGCCTGTCATCGGCATAAAAGAATTCGCAACCCCAGATCGCACCGTCTCTTCCGTATCCCGTACCGTCCATGGCTACGCCAATGGCGGATGTGAGGCCATGCTCAGCCATCGCGGAGGCGACGTGTGCCTCATGATGCTGGATCTCGATGAGCGGCAGGCTCTTCTCCCGCGCCATGTTTTCCGCCAACTGATGACTGCGGTATCCCGGATGCAGATCGCAGACCAGCGCCTTCGGCGTGATCCGGAGCATCTGCTCCATATGCGCCATGTTCCCGACATAAGCACGCTCTACCGCTTTATGCTCGAGATCACCAAAGTACTGACTCGGATAAACGTACGAATCCTGCATCAGGGCAAACGTGCCTTTCAGATCGCCGCCAAACGCCAAAAGAGGCACCGTGGAAGAGGTCTCTGTCCTGATCGGCATCGGTACATAGCCACGGCTCCTGCGTAACAGTTGTGTATGATCTCCAACGACTCTGACAAGAGAATCATCCGTCGGCGTCAGGATCTTACGCGTATTCCATGCAATGCCGTCGATCAGTGTCTCGCCCACGGTCTGCTTTGCCATCTCCTGCATCCGTGCATCCTCATAGATGATCGGCTCGGAAGTGATATTGGCACTGGTCATCACCAGCGGTCCAAGTGCACGGACCAGCAGTTCATGCAAGCCGGTATAGGGAAGAAACGCACCGATCTCACGACTTGTCCCACAGACATTTTCCGCCAGATCGTTGTCCTTCTTTTTCAGCAGTACGATCGGTGCAGCCATATCTTTCAATAACGCTCGTTCTTTTTCGTTAACAACGCAATACCGTTCAATCATTTCAAGGCTTGGAAACATCACTGCAAAAGGCTTGCTTTCCCGCTGTTTTAGGCGCCTGATACGATTGACCGCATCAGTATTTTTTGCTTTGCAGGCCAGCAGATAGCCACCGATCCCTTTGATCGCAAGCACACCACCGCCTGATAAAATCTGCAGGCATTCCTGCAATGCTTCCTCTCCTTCTTTCTGCCCCGCTTTGCTCTCTAAAAGGAGCTGCGGTCCGCAATCGTTACAGCCGATGGTCTGGGCATGTCGCCTGCGATCGCCGGAAGTCGTGTATTCTCTTGCACACTCCGGACACATCTCAAAGTCTTTCATCGTGATGCGCTCCCGATCATACGGAATATCTTCCATGATGCTATAACGCGGTCCGCACACTGCACAACTGATATACGGATAATGGAAGCGCCGGTTGTGCGGATCCAGCAGCTCTGCCCTGCAATCCTCACACATACCGATATCCGGCGGCAGGATCACCGTGGTCCCGGCTGCCCTCCGTCTGCTCTCCACGATCCGGAACGCTTTCGGTGCAGGCTCCTGCACATTCACCTCCCGGATCTGCACATCCAGGATCTGCGCGCCTTCCGGTGCGCAGCGCTCTATATTTTCGACCAGACAATCCACTGTCGATCGTTCGCTTTCTACTTCAATTGTGACGATCCCGCCCTCATTACGGACACTTCCGCAAAGTCCCATTGCTTCCGCTACCGTCGCCACAAAGGGCCGAAATCCCACGCCCTGGACCATGCCAAGGACTGTTACCTCATACCTCATAATTATTCCCCGTTTTGGTAAAAAGATATAGTGTGCGGCTATTGCCGCACACTATACCATATGAACTCTATCAATTTGCTTCGGTTTCCGCTTTTGCATTTGCCTCAGCTTCCGCTTTTGCTTTTGCTTCCGCTTCTGCCTTTGCTTTTGCTTCCATGGCAGCCTTGATCTTCTCCTGCTGCGCTTTCTTTGCTGCTTCTTCTGCCGCGATCTCTTCCGGCGTCAGAATCTTCTGCAGCACATCCGGTGTCTTCTCACCGGCCGGTGTCGTATATTCAGCGCCCATCGACAGACACTTTTTCGGACAGTTCTTCACACAACATGCACACTGGACGCAGTCATATCGATTGATCTGCCAGGTCCTGGTATTTCGATCGACCGTGATCGCGCCGGTTGGACACTTTCTCATGCACATACCGCAAAAGATACACGCATCGATGTCATTGATGACATGTCCTCTGGTCCGCTCGGTAAACTCTGCCGGAACTGCAGGATATCCTTTGGTCGCCGGTTTGCTGAACAGATTTTTCAGGGCAGTCCCTGTAAAGTTCATTACTCCCATCGCTTTATCCTCCAATCCGTATTATCGTTCCGTACAGCTGATACAAGGGTCAATTGTCAGAACCAGAAGCGGTACATCCGCCAGCTGACATCCCTTCAGTGTCTCCAAAAGACCCGGAAGGTTCGCAAAGGTTGGCGTTCTGACACGGAAACGGTCGATAAACTTCGTTCCGTCTGCCTTGACATAATAGAACGCCTCACCACGCGGCTGCTCTACTCTGGTCGCGTGCTCTCCGTTCGGGAAGCCCTTGATCGGTGTTGCGATGTCTCCTGCCGGCATCTTGCCCGCTGCTTCACGGATCAGATTGATCGACTGGAAGATTTCGTTGATACGTACTTCACATCTCGCATAGCTGTCGCCATCCTTGGAGATGATCGGTGCAAACTCCAGATCTTTATAAGCGTTATAACCCGTCGTACGCATATCGCGGTTGATACCGCTGGCACGCATGAACGGTCCTGCGGTTGCCAGGTCCACCGCCTGTTTAGCGGTCAGGATCCCGACGCCGCGCAGACGATTGTTGACAGTTGCATCATTTAAGAAGGTCTTGGTGATCGCCTTTAATTCCTTCTCAATATCATCCAGGCTCTTTAACAGCTGATTCATCAGAGAATCATCGATGTCCTTTAATACGCCGCCGATCTGGTTGACCGAGAAAATCACACGGCCGCCTGTGGTCGCTTCGAACATATCCAGGATCTTCTCACGGATTCTCCAGGACTGCATAAACAGCGATTCATAGCCAAAGCCGTCTGCCAACAGGCCAAGCCAGAGCAGATGGGAATGGATACGGCTCATCTCCGCCCAGATCGTACGCAGATACTTTGCTCTGTCCGGGATCTCCACTTCCATAATGTGCTCTACCGCATCACAGTAACTCATACCGTGCATGAATGAGCAGATACCGCAGATACGCTCTGCGATGTAGACATATTCCGTAAATTCTTTCTTTGCCACAAGGCTCTCAAGGCCTCTGTGCACAAAGCCGATCGAAGGAATCGCTTCCACGACCTTTTCATCTTCTATTACGAGGTCCAGGTGAATAGGCTCCGGTAATACCGGATGCTGCGGACCAAAAGGGATAATACTTCTCGTGGCCATTTCTATTCCTCCTTACTTTTTCATTGGTGTCTCGGCGCCAAGCTTATAGAAGGTTCCGTGATAATCGATCGCGATATCTTCTACCTTGACACCAAACAGGTCATGCATTTCGTTTTCATACAAAAATGCCGGCACAAAGAGCTTGCTCAGGCTCGGTACCGCATCACCGGGAGCCGCCGTAATCCGCAGATGTTCCATCTCATAGTCATCCCCGAAGGAATAGGTGATCTCATTTCCTGCGTCATCCTTTAAGGCTCTGGCAAAGATCTGTACCAGTCTCCAGCCGTTATCTTTGTATTTCTGCGCTTCCTTTAGCAGGTCGCGGATCTCGATTTCTTTTACATGCTCCATCATTTCGACTCCTCCCCTGCATTTGCGGTCGTCTCTGCTTCCGCGTTCTGCGCTTCGTTTGCAGATGCCTGCTCTTTGCCATCCTCAGAGATGTCCTCTACGTTCAACTCCGGGAGCTTGCCCTGCTTCATTGCTTCTCTTTTCTGATCCAGTACGGCGATTCCCTTGACGATACCGTCAATGATGGATTCCGGTCTGGCCGCACATCCGGGGACATACACATCCACCGGGATCACGGTGTCGACACCGCCTAAGATATTGTAGGTTTCCTTAAATACGCCGCCTGTACAGGCACAGATTCCGACCGCTACAACAACCTTCGGATTCGGCATCTGCTCATATAACTGTTTTACTACATCCTTACACTGCTCGTTGATACCACCGGTTACAAGAAAGATATCCGCATGTTTCGGATCACCGGTATTGATGACACCGAATCGCTCGGCATCATACATTGGTGTCAGACAGGCAAGAACTTCAATATCACAACCGTTGCAGCTTGCACCGTCATAATGCAAGACCCACGGTGATTTTGATACTTTCGCCATCGTTATCCTCCTTTACTTCACGCCCAGATGGAATAAGATCAATACCAGGAGATTAATAACGCCTGCTATGATTGTAAAGATCCATGTGGAGCGGAACATCAGCTGCCATTTCACACGTGCGCACACATTGTCGATCAAAATTTCCAGGAAGAAGACCAGGAAACAAACCACCAGCGCTACCGGAACACTCCAGAGCTGGTTGTTTAAGATGAACAATCCGATCACACCGTAAAGGAAGACATTCTCATACCAGTGAGAAACTTCGACCAGCGCCATCACCGGACCGGATAAGTCCGAATTCAGACCCTGTACGACTTCCTGATGTGCATGATGACCGGTGCTGACATCAAACGGTGATTTTCTCAGCTTGATGATCATGATAAAGATAAATCCGAGGAAAAATCCCGGCATCAGACAGATCGCCGACCGATCCGCCAGAGAGATTTCTCTGACAGCGAAGGAACCTGTCACTACATAAAATCCGACTGCGGTCAGAAGCACCATCGGCTCGTAAGCCATCATCTGCATCAGTTCACGCTGAACCGCCAGCGCACTGAACGGTGCATTGGCACTGCTTGCCTGCAGTACGTAAAAGATCCCGGCGAGTGTCAGTGCAAAGAAGATCATCAAAAGATCCGCTCCTGCAAAGAACAACACACCCGTAAATACAACAAATACCAAAAATCCGCAAACCAGAAACTGCTGCAGATGGTTGACCATCTTAGACTCTTTCTGAAGCAGCTTGCTTACATCGTAAAACGACTGGAAAACCGACGGGCCCGTTCTGCCCTGCATACGTGCAGAGATCTTACGATCAAGACCGTCAAAGAAGCCGCCGATGAAAGGTGCAAGGATCAAATAACCGATTGCCAAAGGCCATGAAAAGAATGTCATAAGATTACACCTCCCACGATCATTACCAAAAGTACCACCATGACAGCGGCCGATAAGATAAGGCTCTTCCCCAGCATCTTGTCCTCACCGAACCACTCGGTGATGTACCAGTTGCTTAAATACATTTCCTTTGCCTCACCAAACGAATCGGTAAAGGTTCTGTTATCGCCTTCATTGATACCGCCCATGTAGGACAGATCCAGTTTGACTTCGCGCTTACCGCCAAGGATCCTGGAGATCAGCGGCAAAAGCAGCAGCAGGCAGACCATCATGATCAGCAGATACGTATTTCCAAGACCGATGATATTGGTCGCACCGGTCTCAAAAACATCCGCCAGATACGGTTCCACTACATAAGAGGAGATCAGTGGGAAGGTGATACACAAGAGGATGACGCCGGCGGCGAGTGAACCAAGTACCACCCACTGCATCTTCTTGGTCTTGTCTTTGATCTTTTTGGTCTGATTCGAAACCGCGATGATCGTGCAGAGCCACTTGCCCCAATAGAACAGTGTGGTTGCCGAGCCGAAGCACAAAAATGCCATCAGCAGGACATTGCGGGAATCCACAAAGGAGATCAGCGCTGCCCACTTCGCAACCAGCATACCGAACGGTGCCAGGAACATCCCCATAATACCGACGATACATACATATGCAAGATTCGGCAGACGAACGATCAGTCCGTGCATATCTTCCACATTTCTGCTGCCCGTACTGTTCTCGATCGCACCGACCGTTAAGAACAGCAGTGACTTGCTGACTGCATGGAAGATCATCAAAAAGATTCCGGACCAGATGGCTTCCTGCGTACCGATGCCGGCGCAGGCTGTGATCAGTCCGAGATTGGAAATCGTGGAATAAGCCAGCACTTTCTTGCCATCGCTTTGGGCGATCGCCAGACAGCTTGCCGCAAAGAAGGTGAAACCACCGATCAGCGTGATCATCAGACCCGCCTGATTGCCGGTCATCGCAGGACCCAGACGCAGCAGCAGATATACGCCGGCTTTGACCATCGTCGCGGAGTGCAACAATGCAGAGGTCGGTGTCGGTGCTACCATGGCGCCGAGCAGCCAGCGGGAGAACGGCATCTGTGCACTCTTGGTCAGACCTGCAAAGGCGAGGAATGCCACCGGTACCAGTGCCAGGGCTGCTGCCTCATCTCCACCGATTGCGATGTGGATCAGACTCTGCAGACTTACCGTACTCAGCTGCAGTGTCGCATAGATGATCGCTACAGCAAAGCCAAGGCCGCCCAGCAGGTTCATCCACAATGCGCGGAATGAATTGTTGGTTGCTTCCTCAGTCTGGCTGTAGCCGATCAACAGAAATGAACAGACGCTTGTGATTTCCCAAAAGAAATAGATCCACAGCATGTTGTCTGAGAAGATCAGACCATGCATGGCTCCCAGAAATACAAACAGTACCGCAAAGAAGAACGATCTGCGATCCGGAACATCCGTGTGATGTTTCGCATACAGTCGCATATACCCCATTGCGTATAAAACGATCAAACCGCCGACAACGCCGACGATCAGGCACATGATGATGGTCAGATGATCTACCATGATATGTGCCGAGCCAGGACATAGTTCGGTTTTTCCCGTCAGTTCAAGCCATGTCACCGCACCTGTCTGTACCACTGACAGCAGCGCGCAGTAATATTTACGGAACTTGAAGCTGTAGAAACATACCAAAGCTACAAGAAGCCACTCGCCGACCAGGATCACGTGGTCAATGGCATGTGTCTCCTCCAGGAAATGTAATTCCTGTCCGTTGAGCAATGTGCTTACCGCAAAAACGATATCGCATACGATGATGATAGCTGCACCAAGGTAGAGCGTATACCGTCTGAGCAGGCTCCCCTTTTTCATCAACGCCATCAAAATGGCAACGACGAAAGGAAAGAGAATCAGAAAGCCGATCATACTCATAGTTTTCCCTCCAGTTTCTGGTAAATATAGTATATTTGGACGCATAGTCCCACAACATAATATTACTTCTTTCATTGTGAAACTTCAACAAACATCAACATTGATTCAGTTAATTTTCTATAAATAATATGGTATACTGTGAAAAATCCAAGGAAAGGGAGTTTCTTATGAGAGATTATTTTAAACGAATCAAACTAAATGCCCTGATTTCGGCGATTGCGACCCTTGTTTTGGGCATCGCGTTGTTATTTTGGCCTGCTACCGCACTGACACTGCTTTGCCGTGTGATCGCCATCGGTCTGATCATCATCGGCTTATCCAACATGTTTACCTATGTCGGTGCAAGGAAAACCGCAAGTTCCCCTTATAGCGGCATTATCGGCATCATCGCGTTGCTGATCGGCATTTGGATGTATACCAATCCGGAATCCGTGGTCAGTATCATCCCGATCATCATCGGTGTCATTATGCTCTTCCACGGTCTGCGCGATATTCAGTATGCCTTTGAGACCAGGCGCAATGAAGGCAGCTTTTTCGGATCGATCCTTGCAGGGATCATCAGCTGCATCCTGGGGCTTTTATGTATTTCCCACGCCTTCGGCGTTGTTGCTTTTACCTTGCAGATCATCGGCATCTTCCTGATCTATGACGGGATTTCGGATCTGATCGTGATCTATCGCACCTCCAAATCTCTGAAAGACCTGCAGCAAAACCGCGATGCGGTGGATGGGAATTTCAAAGAACTCTGATCCTGCAGCCACTGATCAAACAGCATAAAGCGGAGCGATGCATCACTGCACCGCTCCGTTTGAATGAATGATATGGATGTATCTTAATCAGCCGCATTTTCTGCAGCGATCATGCTGTATTCTTCCACCCACTTATCGAAATTCCCGTTGTCTTTGTTTTCCTGAATGACTTTGTTCAGGACCGCAAGCAGATCCTCGTTGCCCTTCTGCAGTGCGATCGCAGTCTCTTTCTTTCTGCCGGTGTCTGCAGATGCAAAGCACAGCGTATCATCGGAGATGACATACTGCTCACCGACAATACTTTCTACGCAGATACCCGCCACTTTACCGTTCTTTAACTCCAGAATGCAATCCGGAACCTTCTCTAACGATACCAGCTGATTGTTCGGGAACAGTTCCTGGCAAAGTGCTTCCTGTGTGGTCGACTTCTCTGCTGCCAGTGTCTGTCCTTCAAACGCTTCCAACGTGCTGTAAGTCTCTTCATTCTCTTTCAGGATGATAAAGGTCTGCTCCGCAAACAGATAGGAGTCGGAGAAATCCATGCTCTCTTTACGTTCATCGGTCGGCGCGATACCTGCGATCGCGATATCGATGGTATTGGCCGGAAGGGAAGAGAGCAGAGAAGAGAAGCTCATATCCTGGATTTCCAGTTCGACGCCGAGTTCATCGGCGATCGCCTGTGCCAGTGCCATATCGATACCGATCACGCTCTGATCCGCAGAGGTGATATCGATAAATTCATACGGCGGATAACCGGATGCCGTACCGACAACGATCTTTCCTTTTTCCATGATGGAGGTCATCAGCGGTCCCATTTCGCCTTCCGCTGCTGCAGATTCCACGGTGGTTTCTTCTGCCGCAGACTCGGTTTCCTGCGCTGATACGCTCTCTTCCGCAGCCGGCGTATCTTCTGCCGCAGAAGCTTCCTCTGCTTTTCCGCAAGCTGTCAGAGACAGTGCCAACATTGCCGTGATCAGGGGGACTAAGATTCTTTTTTTCATAATGTGTTCTCCTTCCATGTAAACAATTATCTAAACGGAGTCTCCTCCGGTTAGTTCGTTCAAAACATCAGTACACTTTCATACGCTTTTCAATCCTGCGCAGAATAAAGGAAATGCACTCCGTGATGATGAAATAAATGATGGCCACGATCACCAGCGGCTCCATCGGCTTGAAGCTGATGCCGCGGATCGTATCTGCCGTATACATCAGATCTGCGATACCGATGACCGAGATCTGTGACGAAGTCTTGATAATAGTGATAAATTCATTGCCCAGCGATGGCAAAATATTTTTCATTGCCTGCGGAAAGATGATGGCCGTCATTGTTCTGACCGGAGATAAGCCCAGTGCCAACGCGCCTTCTGTCTGTCCGTGATTGACCGACTGGATACCCGCTCTGACAATTTCGCAGTTATAGGCGGTAGAGTTGATGACCAGCGCCAGAATACCCGAGAGGAGCCTTGAGATATCTACATCACCGAGCATCAGCGACGGGATTTCCACACCCATCATGGGCAGTCCGTAATAGACCAGAAAAATCTGAACCAGTACGGGTGTCCCACGGATAAATTCCACATAGACATTCGCAAAGTACCGAAACGGCCGAATTTTACTCATTTTCATCAGTGCCATCAAAATGCCGAAGATCAGGCCGAACAATATGGTAAATGCCGATACGATCAATGTGATCTTGGCGCCGCCCAAAAGCAGCGCTCTATATTTGACTGCAACGTTGATAAAACTATTCATGTAGCGTTCTCCCACTAAACTCAGAGCATTTTTCTCAAAAAGGCTTTGACTCTTTCATTTTCCGTTTCTTCAAACACCTGCTTCGGCGAACCGTACTCCATGATCCTGCCTTCGTCCATAAACGCCACCTTGTCGGCAACCTCTCTGGCAAAGCCCATCTCGTGGGTAACGACAAGCATAGTCATACCGGTCGTTGCCAGCTTTTTCATTACGTTCAACACTTCGCCGACCATCTCCGGATCCAGTGCACTGGTCGGCTCATCGAACAGCAGGATCTCCGGTTTCATCGCCAGGGCTCTTGCGATCGCCACACGCTGCTGTTGCCCGCCGGATAACGTATCCGGATAGACGCCGCTCTTATCCTCGAGTCCGACTTTCCTGAGCAGTTCCATTGCGCTCTTCTCGGCTTCCTCCCGCGGTGTTTTGCGGATCTTCATCGGCGCGTAGGTGATGTTTTTCAGCACCGTCATATGGGGGAACAGATTAAAGTGCTGAAATACCATCCCGATTTCGGCCCTGATCTGTTGCAGGTTCTTTTGCTTGACGATCTGTGTCCCGTGAAATTCGATTGATCCGCCCGATACCTGCTCCATGGCATTGATGCAGCGCAGGAAGGTACTCTTTCCGGAACCGGAGGGCCCGATGATCGCGATCACTTCGCCCTTACGGACGTCCAGATCGATCTTTTTCAATACGGACAGCGTATTGTAATTCTTGGTTAAATTTCGGATCGTTAAGATCACCTCAGTTTCTGCCATACCATCACACTCCGTTTCCGCTCGTTTCTATTACTTTTCAAAATATTTCCGGACATAGGCTTCCAGAACATCCACCGTCTTATCCACGCCCAGAACGCCGCTGTCGATCATCAGATTCTTATAGCGGACATCTCCCGGCAGATACCCGGCATACTGCTTGTGGTAGCGCTCTCTCGCTTTATCGACCTCCAGCATCATCCGCTTTGCCTCATCTGCCTGCATATTAAATTCCTCAATGCAGACCTGCAGACGCTTTTGTGCCGAGGCATAAATATAAATGTGAATGCTGTTGGGGAACTCCCGCAGGATATAATCCGCACATCGCCCGACCACGATGCAGCTGTCTTTATAGGCCAGTTTCTTGATGATCTTGACCTGCTCATCAAAAATCTGATCCTGAATATCCGTGGTACCCATACCAAGCGGATATTTCATATTGAAGAACCGGTCCTTGACGGATTCCTCCAGTTCTCCGATGGTGGACTGCGGCAGATTCATGCTTTTTGCCGTCTCATCCACGATATCTCTGTCGTAATAGGCGATCCCGAGGCGCTCTGCCAGTTTCTTTGCGATCGGCCGTCCCATGCTGCCGAACTGTCTGTTGATCGTCACCACATAATGGCTTTTTTCCTGTTTTTCTCCCATCAGAAGATCCTCCTTTATGAAATGCGCTCCCGTTTCAGCGGTAAAGTCGAACAGTGGATCCCTCCGCCCAGCTTATTGATCTCCGAGATGTCTACCGGCAGCACTTCCACGCCCGCAGCCTCCAGATTTTTCCGTGTCCTGACACCGCCTGCCGAGAACAGAACTTTGCCGGGGGAGAGTGCCAGACAATTGTTGGTCAGCATCGGATCCTCCCGATCCGTCTCGATGATCTGATATCCGCGCTCTCTTAAGAGTTTCAAAAACCAATAGGGCAAAATAAACGTGCTGCACAGTACCTTGTCCCGGTCGATCGGCACAAACGCCTCATCCAAATGAATGTAATATGCCGGCATATCCACCACGATCAGCTCGATTCCCTGATAAGAGAGGATCCTGCGCAGTTGCTCGATGCCCTCGTCATTGATCCGCACGGACCTGCCGACGATCGCCGTCTTTTCATCCAGCATGGAGAACGACCCGCCTTCCATCGTGCCGCTTCCCTGAATGGCTCCGAGGATCGGGATCCCGCGCTTTGCAAAAAATTCCTGCGCCAGCTTCGTCTCTCCCTGGTGGAAATACATTGCAAAACGGTTTAGGATCACGCCCTTGGGCAGCATCAGTGCGATGTCTCTCGTAAAGGTCAGATTCGTCCAATACAGGCTCTCATCCACAAAGTAATGTACGTTGATCCCCTGCTGCTGTAAGATCTGTGTCATCGCCCGGTGCTGCTCTTCCATGCGCGCAATGTCCGGCAGATCATGAGATTTAAAGTAGTTGCGGATCCGGCCTTTGCCATCTTTTAAGATCCTTGCACCGGCTTCCTCTTCATAAGCGCCTTCCGAAAGCTGCAACAGTTCTTTCCCCGGACAATGCACCAGGATATCCGAGATCGCGCCGACCGAATTATCAACGCCAAATGACGTTCCCCAGACTTCCTCATACACTTCCGATGTAAAGGTATTTTCAATTTTGCTTTGATCCATATACATTTGTAACGTTGCCATGCAAAACCTCCAGTTCTCCGATCACTTCATTGAGGATGGAAAGACACGCATCGATTTCTTCTTTGCACACCGTCAGCGGTGCGATAAACCGTACGACATTGTGATCACTGCCGCAGGTGAGCAGCAACAGATCTTTTTCCAATGCCTTTTCTTTGATCCGGGCGCACATCTGTGCATCCGGCAGCCCCTCTGCCGTGACGATCTCCATCGCATCCATCAGTCCGACACCGCGGACGTTGCGGACCATGTCATACTTTTCCTGCAAGCCCTTTAGCCCCTCAACGAAATAGGCGCCCATGCGCTTGCACTGCTCAAGCAAATGATCCCGCTCGATGATCTCCAGTGTCTTTAAGCCTGCCGCACAGGCCAGCGGATTTCCGCCAAAGGTCCCGCCATGGGCACCTGCCGGCCAGGCATCCATCAGTTCCTTTCTGGCGATGATCGCAGAAAGCGGGATCCCGCCGCCCAGCGCCTTGGCACTGGTCAGAATATCCGGCTTTACGCCAAAGGTCTGATAGGCATACAGTTCACCGGTCCGACCGATGCCGGTCTGGATCTCATCGAAGATCAGCATGATGCCGTGCGCATCGCAGATTTTTCGCAGTCCCTGCAAAAAGCCTTCCTCCGGAAGGATGTAGCCGCCTTCTCCCTGTACCGGCTCAACGATGATCGCCGCCACCATCTCGGGCGCCACCATTTTGGCAAAGATCTCATCAAACTGTGTCAGGTTGTTATATTCCGCCCAGTACACCGCCGGCAGGAGCGGCTCATAGTATTTTCGATATGCCGCATTGGATCCGGTGATGGATACGCAGCCGATCGTTCTGCCGTGAAAAGAATTCCGAAAAGCGATCACGGCCGGGCGCTTTGTCACATACTTTGCAAGTTTTAATGCACCCTCATTTGCTTCCGCACCGGAATTGCTGAAATACACTTTCGTATCGCCACCGGTCATCGCGACCAGTTTCTCGGCAAGCGCCACATAGGACTCGTAATAAACGACATTGTGTCCCACATGGATCATTCGATCCGCTTCCTCTTTGATGGCCGCAACGACCTCCGGATGTTTTGCCCCGATGTTGTTGACTGCAACACCGCTTGCAAAATCCAGGATCTTTCTGCCATCTTCCGTATATAAATAACTGCCTTCTGCATTGACCACACCCAGTTTGGTCGCTCTGCCGGAGACACCGGACATTACTTTACTGCATCGTTCAAATAGACTCTCCATCTTGCTTCCTTTCTAAAAATCGATCTCATCGCCGTAATACACGGCGTGCAACATCTGGCCCATCGATTCTCTTGTCATCACTACCGGGTTGACTTTGGTCGCCCCGAGCATCGAATGCTCCAGCAGCAGATCATACTGCGCTAGATATGCTTCTTCCGTGATCCCTGCATCCCGGTAGGAATTCGGGATCTGCAGTTCCGCTCTCATCCGCTTGATCTCTTCCACGATGTCTTCGCACCGGCAAAGATAGGAAAGTTCCTGCAGTTTTTCCTCCACCACAGGATCCCTTCGGTTATACGTCAGTGCATACGGCAGGATGATCGCATTGGTCAATCCGTGGGCCAGATCAAAGGCCGCACCGAATGCATGCGCGATGCCATGCACCATGCCGAGTCCGACATTGGCAAAGGAAATCCCGGCCATCGCCTGATAATGGTGCACCTTCTCCCGTGCGATCAGGCTCCCCTCCCGGTAAGATACCGGCAGCCATTTCATCAGTCCGCAGATGGCCCGTGAGGCCAGCGCTTCATCAAAGTCATCCAGATTGTGATTGGTATAAGACTCGATCGCATGTGTCAGAGCATCCAGTCCGGTTTCCGCAACGACCTGCCTCGGCATGGTCATGGTCAGTTCCGGATCCAGGATCGCGATATCCGGTCTCAAACAGTCGGTCATGATCGGGACTTTCAGCTTTGCCTGTGTATCCGTGATGACGGTACCCCTGGTCAATTCCGAACCGGTGCCGGAAGTGGACGGGATGCAGATAAGCGCTGTTTTTCGCATCGCCGGGATCTTGCCGGTCGCGTTATAGTCCAGCACATTGTCTTTGGTCAGAAACGAAAACTCGTAAAAGAGTACCACGGCCTTTGCGCAGTCCATGGCTGAGCCACCGCCGATAGCGATCATGCAGTCCGGCCGGAATTCCCGGACGTCCTTCAGGTAGCCGTCCACCTCTTCAAAGCTGGGATTTTTACGAACTCCCGTCAGGACCTGCACCTGTGCACCTGCTTCCGTTAAGTACTGCACCGCCCGATCGATCACACCGTTTTTCAGCATGGAATTTCCGCCGGTCATCACCGTCGCTCTCCTGCAGGTCAGTTCCGCAAGCGCTGTCAGGCTCCCCGCACCACATATGATGTTTTTTCCGCTCAGTACCAATCGTTTCATTTTGTTTCCAACACACCGTGGATCAGTCGTAACTCCAGTTCCGGTAATACCCCGAAGGTGTACGGGATGTTGACCCGCTCCGTCCACTTATGTGCATCCTTTCCATAGCATCCGACATTGATCGCCGGTACATTCACCTTGCGGATCGCCTCGATCGGCACCGGATAGAGGAGCTCTACTTCCGGGAAATTCCGAAGCAGCATGTCCATCGATGCTTCGCTGTCATCGATCCGCAAATAGCTGCTGTCCGAAAGCGATGGATAAAAGCTCATCAACCGGAAGGTGGTATCCGTTTCTGCCCCGATCTCTCCGATGACTTTGGTGAGCAGATCCAGCAGTTGCTGCTGATCGCTCTTTACGGTACTGTGCGGACAAAACGGTGCCGCATAGTAAAGCACGACCGTCGGCCCGGTGAATTTCAGCAGTTTGAGCAGATAGCGGATGATCTCGATCGGGATCTCCCGCCGATCGATCCCGCGCATCTGCTCTCCCGTGACGATGTCGCGGATCTTCTCTGCGGAAAAACCGGCTTCCTTACTTGCCATCCCATAGAGCGCATCATAAGTCAGCACGCGCTTTTCGTAGTTGTATTCGCTGTAGTTCTGGTGATTGACGTTGCAATAGTTCTGAAACTCCGTATGGATCTTTGTAAGAATGTCATCGAATACCTCCTTTGCCTCATCCAGCAGGCCTTTTGTAATCTCTTCCATCGAAGCGTTGTGTACGAAATAGTTGAAATAGACCAGCGCCTCTTTGGCGGTCTGTACGTTGTACCAGGTCTTTAAATCTTTGATCTTTAATACGGATGGCGGATTCGTCGTCTCTCCGTTGTAGGTATCGCTGAATTTCCCGGACAAATGGATCCGGTGTACCAGTTCCGCGGCAAACATCGAAGCATCGAAGCCTTCAAAACACTGCCCCACATGCGTCTCTTTTCCATGGATATAAAAACAGGGAAGCACCTTCCCGCCGATGCCGGTGTAGATGGTTTTTGCTTCATCTCCCTCAAACAGCGGACTGGTAAAATCATTATTCATCGCCAGCACATATTGCAGTCCGTATTGTTCCTGCAGCTTTGCCAGGACCGGCAGTGCTTCGATGATCCCGGTATGGAGATTTTCCTCCACCGGATTGAGTGAAATGATGAGGTTGCCGGAGAGCTCTTCCGGATGCTCGCTCAGGCGCTTTATCAGCACCATAAAGACCGCATCTCCACTCTTCATATCGCAGCTTCCTCTGCCAAAGAGATACGCGCCGCTCTCCAGATCCGCCCGTACCGCATCCGGCAGTTCCATGAACTTCATGGCTTCCATCAGGCGATCGGGATTACAGGCCACATCCTCCAGTGCCCCGTATCCTTCGAGACCTACGGTATCGGTATGACCGTGCAGGATCACGGTCTTTGGATTGTCATCCTTTTCGCCTCGCAACAGGGCGATCACATTTCTGCGATGCAACCGGTCCTCATGCAGTTCCTGCGTGATGAGATATTCCGGATGCTGTTGAAAATACGGCAGTTCCCGAAAGTATCCCTCCAGGAACTCTCCGATCGCAGCCTCGCCCGCAGTCGTATTGATACTCGGAATCCTGACCATCTTTCGTGTCAGTTCCAGCATTTCCAGATCTACCATGACTCCTCCAAACCCGGTAACGCAAAAAGGCGCAAGAACTATCGTTCCTGCGCCTTTGCATCCTTTTTCATCAAATCAAAAAGAGACGAACCAAATAGTTCGTCTCCGTTGACTTGCGTTTGCCGTGATCAAATTTCTTGTAATAAATCTACCGACATTTTTTGCAAAAATCAATGTGTGTTTTTTCTATAAATTTTTTTAAATATCACAACATTTTCTATGTTTTTCACGAATCGTATCGCAATTGCGGTAACCGGATCCCATCCGGATCGTATCGCGATTACAGCAACTGAATGCCGTTTTTCTTCGCTTCCGCCATCATCTCATCCGGCCAGATGGAGTTCTGCACTTCACCGATGTGCGCTTTGCGCAGGAAGAACATACAGATTCTGGACTGTCCGATACCACCGCCGATGGTATACGGAAGTTTTTTCTCCAGGATCGCTTTCTGGAACGGCAGTTTTGCACGCTCTGTACAACCGGCTTTCTCAAGCTGCTCCTGCAGGGAGGTCTCATCGACACGGATACCCATGGAGGATAACTCCAGTGCGATATCCAGTACCGGATAGTAAACCACGATATCACAGTTGAGCGCCCAGTCATCGTAATCCGGTGCTCTGCCGTCATGCGGCTCACCGGACTCTAACTTGTCACCGATCTGCATGATGCAGACCGCACCTTTTGCTTTCGTAATATAATACTCACGTTCCTTCGGTGTGTTATCCGGGAACATGTTCTCCAGCTCCTGCGTTGTGATAAAGAAGATATCGTGCGGCAGGATCTCTTCGATGTAATCGTACTGGATGGCCATGTACTTCTCGGTCTTGCGCAGTACGGAATATACTTCGCGTACCGTCTGCTGCAGGGTCTCAAGATTACGGTCGCCCTTGCGGATGATCTTTTCCCAGTCCCACTGATCGACGTAAATGGAATGGATGTTGTCCACTTCCTCGTCGCGGCGGATCGCGTTCATATCGGTATATAAGCCCTCTCCTACCGCAAATCCGTACTTATCCAGCGCATAACGTTTCCACTTTGCCAGAGACTGTACGACCTCTGCCTCACGCTCCCCCTGATCTTTGATGGTAAAGGAAACCGGTCTCTCGACACCGTTTAAGTTATCATTTAAGCCGGATTCCGGTGTCACAAAGAGCGGTGCGGAGACTCTGTGCAGGTTCAGACGCTCGGAAAGCAGTGTCTGAAAGCAGTCTTTGACCGTCTTAATCGCGACCTGCGTATCATGCAGATTCATCGCGGAATGATAGTTCTTTGGAATTTTCATTTGACTCATAAGAAACCTCCATCTCTTAAAGGGGCGTAAACGCCCTTATCTATTTAACCGCGAAAAGCGCGTGAGCGCAAGGAAAAAGTTTGTAAAATCCACTTTTATTATGTCGGTTTTTTGCTATAATTTCTACTTAGTCAATATCATTTGATTCCGGTCTGTTCAGAAAGGGAAACCTATGGATCACAATGTTAATATTCTGGAATTTAAACATGTTCAAAAAAGCTTTGAAACGGATACTCCCGTTGTCAAAGATTTCAATTTAGAGATCAAAAAGGGTGAGTTTGTCACACTCCTTGGCCCTTCGGGCTGCGGAAAGACAACGCTTCTGCGTATGATCGGCGGCTTCGAGCTGCCGACCGACGGACAGATCCTGCTGCACGGCGAGGACATCAGTACGCTTCCGCCGAACGAGCGTCCGATCAATACCGTCTTTCAAAAGTATGCGCTCTTTCCCTATTTAAATGTGGCGCAGAACATCGCCTTTGGGTTAAAACTGAAAAAACTGCCGCAGGATGTGATCGACCAAAAGGTGAAGCATGTCCTGGAGGTCGTTGACCTGGAGGGCTTTGAAAAGCGCCGCGTGACGAATCTTTCCGGCGGTCAGCAGCAGCGTGTGGCCATTGCCCGTGCGATCGTCAACGAACCGGAGATCTTACTGCTCGATGAGCCGCTCGGTGCCCTGGATTATAAGATGCGCCGGGAGATGCAGCTGGAATTAAAGCAGATGCACCGCAACATCGGCATTACCTTCATCTATGTCACACATGATCAGGAAGAGGCGATGACGATGTCGGATAAGATCGTCATCATGTCCGCCGGTAAGATCCAGCAGGTCGGGACTCCGGAAGAAGTCTACAATACCCCGTCCAATGCGTATGTCGCCGACTTTATCGGAGAAAGCAATATCTTTAACGGGGTCATGACCGGGCTGCACCGGGTGCGTTTTTGCAATCACGAGTTTTCCTGTCTCTCGAACCTTCCGGTCAAAGCCTTTGTCGATGCGGTCATCCGTCCGGAGGACTTTGTCCTGACCGATCCCGCCTCCAGCGTCCTGACCGGACATGTCATCTCTTGTATCTTCAAGGGGATGTACTATGAAGTCGGCGTCAAGAGCGGCGACTA
>JAILPR010000044.1 GCA_024699355.1 Lachnospiraceae bacterium | reverse complement strand
GATCGTGCTGGTCCTGCTGCTTCTTTACGGAGAGCGCAGCAAGGCACTTTCGCTTTCGCTGTTTGGCGCGATCTTTGGCCTGTTGTCTCTATGGATGGCTTCGGCACTGTTTCCGTGGGATGCACTGCAAACGCTCGGCGGGGTGATCGCACGCCTCGTATCGGCACTGCAGTATCCGACAAGGCTTTTAGAGGTATCGACCCTGTTTTTATGCCTCTGTGCAGGTGGTGTATATGTTCATTTGGAGCAGCGCGGCGATGGGAAAAGTGCCCTGTATTTTGGCGGATGCAGCGCAGCGGCTGCCATACTCTTATCGACCATGTTTTTAAACGGCCTGTTGGAGACGTCACCGTTGTACCGCATCTATGATGCGCATGCGATGGGCAATGCGTATTTGTCCGGACGGGAATATCTGCCGGTCGGGACCGACGAAAATGCCCTGCTTGCGGGAACCTATACCTGTGAGGATGGCGTGGATATGACAGAGACCCTAAAGCAGGGGACAACGATCGTCATGCAAGTGGAAAATACGGCGAACGATGCGCGCGCGATCGAGGTGCCGCTCCTGTATTACAGCGGCTATCAGGCGATCGACAAGGAGGGCAATGCACTGCCCTTATCTTACGGCACACAACAGGTGATCCGCGTGATAGTTCCGGCAGGATATGCAGGAGAGATCCGGATCGCATTTATCCCGCCGCTCTCATGGAGAGTCGCGGAAGTTCTTTCCCTGCTTTCTTGGATCTTCTTTTTGGGGAAGCTGTGGATCGATCGAAAGAAGCGTATCTTTGCGGGGCAGATTTGGAGAACACAGAGTGAATAAACATCCTTGGAATGACAACAGCATACGATGTGTTTTGGCCATTGTGATCGTGGAACTCGTGGTGATCGCGCACTATGCGATCACGTTATGTCAACCGCATGAAACGATGCAATTTACCAAAGAGAATCTGCAGATGCAGGGCGGCACCTTTTTGGAAGATGGCAGTTTTCTGATCGGGGAAGAGAGCGGGATCACGGATGCGACCGTGCTATCGACGGGCAAACTGTCCCTGCAGCCCGGTGTCTATGAAGTGTTTCTGGAATTTACCGGTGAGGCGGAGCAGCTGACGGAAGTTTGCAGCGCTTCTGCCGGCTATGGCGCACTGTTATCCAACGCCGTCACGATGCGTATCGATTCCCAGATGGATCATGTGACGTATCGATTTACGGTAAATCGCACCCTGACGGATGTCGAAGTGATCGTGCGCTATCTGGGCGGAGGAGATCTTCGGATCACAGCCTTTAGTGTGCGGGATACGGGACTTGCAAGTGCCAAAGTGCTGGTGGTCCTTTTGCCGCTACTGCTCCTGTTTGATGTCTGCATCTGGCAGTATATGGTGCGCAAAAAACGTCTTTGCAAAGAGCAAAAGCAGGTGATCCTCGCGATTGGTGCGATCGCACTGATCGCCTCGCTTCCGATCTTTGTGGAGTATCTGCGCACCGGCGATGATGTTTATTTTCATATGAACCGGATCGCAGGGCTTGCAGAGGCCTGGCGGGCGGGACAGTTTCCCGTCAGGATCCAGTACTGGTGGCTTTACGGCGCAGGCTATCCGATCTCCGTGATGTACGGCGATTTCTTTTTGTGGATCCCGGCATTTTTGCATTTGTGTGGATATGATCTGCCGCAAAGTTATCTGATGTGGTTACTGTTCTGGAATCTGGCAAGTGCCGGCATCGCCTATGTCAGCTTCCGCGGGATCTTTCGCAGCAGGAGTGCGGGCCTGTTGGGCAGCGCACTCTATACCTTAAGTCTCTACCGCTTATATAACGTCCATATCCGTGTGGCCATCGGCGAATATACGGCGATGACCTTTCTGCCGTTGGCAGTATACGGCTTTGTACTGTTGTTGCAAGAAGAGCGGGCACAGGTTTTGCGCAGCAGAGCATCGTTGATCCTGGCGCTTGCGTATAGCGGAATGCTCTTAAGTCACGTATTGACGCTGGAGATCGCAACGATTTCCGGAGCAGTGATCTGTCTGGTCAATGCGCGACGACTGTTTCGCAAAGAGAGTCTGCTTGCACTGCTGAAAGCGATCCTGCTGGCAGTGGGACTGACCGCATGGTTTTTGATCCCGTTTACCGATTACTTTTTGCATGTCGATATGGGCGTGTTCCATGTCGAACGCGAGATCCAGAAGTTTGGACTTTATTTACCGCAGTTTTTGACCTGTTTCCCCTGGATGGGTGGCAACACGGTCTTTTATGAACAGGGCATGACCGATATCCGTCCGGCAGCGGTCGGAATCGGCTTGCTCGTTGGCTTTTTGGCAGTTTGCAAAAAGCGCCTGGTGGAAAAAACGTATTTCCGGCAACATTCGAGAAGGGCACTGATCTCTACCGCCTTTGGCTGCGCGCTGATCACATCCCTCATGACGTTAAACATTTTCCCGTGGGATGCATTTCAATCGCTCTCCGATACCACGTATCGGTTGGGGGCGAGTCTGCAGTTCCCGTGGAGACTGTTGATGCTGGTGACGATCTCGATGTGTATCGTGATCGTGGCGGATGTGACCGAGATGCGGCGGCACGGCGCGCAAACAGGGCAGGCCGAAGCGGAGCGGCAGAACGGCGCGGCGGATCACGGAACGCGGCGCTGCAGGATCTATGTGACTGCGCTACTGTCGCTGACGATGCTGAGCGGCCTGTTTTTAATGAATCATGATCTGCAGATCCGGCCGATCTCAACGATGCGGGAAGCTTCCTGTATGGGAGCGGATGTCATGGGCGCCAGAGAATATCTGATCGACGGAACGATCTATGAACTGCTCGATGAGGTGCATTATACGGCAAGCGATGCGGTAACGATCGATGACTATCATCGGCAGGCCGGCGTGGTCACGCTGACAGCAAGTGCACAAAGCTCCGGATATGTAGATGTACCGTTGATGAACTATCCGCACGTGATCGCGCGGGATACGGCAACGGGAGAAGTTCTGGAGAGCATCTCCAATGAACAGAACCTGGTGCGGGTGATGCTCCCGGAAGGATATCGGGGAGAGATCCGCATTGCGTTAGAGGAGCCGTTTTTCTGGCGTGCAGGTGAGGTGCTGACGCTATTGACGCTCCTTGGGGCGGCCATAAAAGGCATCCGCACCTGCGCCGATAAAAAACGAAACTCCGGTGGCGTGCAGGATGTGCATTTGTAGTGCAGATACGGCAGTTGTGGTAAGATAGGAGAAGACAAAAGCCCGCTACGGGCACAAGATGGGAGAAACCTATGAGCAAAGAAAAGATGATCGCTCGTGATGAAAAAACAATCAATGCAAGACTCGGATGTATCGTACTGATGATCCTTTCGAGTCTTGGATTTCTGACAGACTTTTTGATGAACGGACAGAAGTTAAGCTATCAGCTGATCCGGATCGAAGCCCTGGCACAGGGCATGAAAGACGTCGGCCTGCATCTGTTTTCCAAGCCCGTCTGGATCGATGCGGCAGGAGGCGCCATCTCCGTATTTTACGGCGATACCTTCCTCTATATCCCGGCGATGCTCAGAACTCTGGGTATCAGCGTACAGCTGAGCTACCAGATCTTTGGCATCCTGATCAATGTTCTGACGGTGTTGATCTCCTATCTGGTATTTCGCAAACTGTTTGACAATGTCTATACGGGGCTGCTTGGTGCAGCGCTGTACAGCATGT
>JAILPR010000019.1 GCA_024699355.1 Lachnospiraceae bacterium | reverse complement strand
TCCCCGGATGGAAGTCCTCTAATGCGCGCATCACTGCCTGATCCGGCAGGACCGCATGGATGCTTTCTTTGATGATCTGATCTGCGATATTCCTGGTTGTTTGATTCATTTTCGTTTCCTCATGACTGTCGCTTCAATGGTTATCGTATCACAACCGGTCCGAACAATCCGCTCGGCTCGATCGGCATTGTGGCAGATAAGGGATCTTTGAGTGCATGTACCAGCGTATTGGCGACAAGAAGCCGTAACGTATTGGTACCATCTGTCAATCCATGCAAACGACAGCAATACGGCGGTGCGATCCGCACAGCCTGTTTTACGCCGTTAACCGAAACTTCCAGGGTCTCATACACCATACCGCAATCCAGATCGGCACATTCTCCCAGGGCTCCGTCCCATTCAAAGGTGGTCTCATAGCACATCGTTCCGGAAAACTCCGGATAGGCATGCGCTCCCGTAATGTTACAAAGTAACGTGATCCGGTCGGCTGCTACCTCTTTACCGCGATAATCCCGTAGCGTGATCTTCCACGGTCCGTTGATCTCCACCTTCACCGGCGCATCTGCAGATGTCTGTATGCGAGGGGATACAGGCGCTGCTTGGCCTGCATGCTCTATGCACAGCACGGTGGTTTCATACGGTGCACAATTCAACAGGATCCTCCCCTGTGCATCTGTCGTTACCTCTTCGAGACAGTTCTCCCAACCATGATACCAGAAACAGTGATCCGTCGGAGAAACGTCTTTGATCTGCAGTGCTACCTGCATCCGTGCGGTGACATCCGCTATTTCATCAAAGAACAGATAAAAGTCCGTATCCTCCTGCACATAATGGAAATAACGCAGATCCGGCACTTTTCCAACAATCCGGATCTCCCGTACCTCCAATGCATCCAGTGCCGCAAGAAGACGCTCCGGATCCTGATCGCAACAGCACTGTCCCAATGACAGGTTTGCAGACGCCTCCCACTGATCTGTCAGCACCGTAGGCAGTGTGCCCGCAAAAATGATTTGCATCGAAGCCGCTGCCGTTTTCAATCGCGCTGCCAGATGCGGATCGATCGCTTCGCAGTCCGGGATGATCAACGCCCGATATCCCTCCGCTGCCGGTGTATCCACCAGTTCAGCCGGCAGGATATCATAATCGATCTGATGCTCCGCAAGCACTTTACACACATATTTGACGGTCTCACACCTTCCGATCCACTCAAGTTCCGCGCTGTAGAGCACCGCGACGTTTGCATGATGCGTTCCGCCGTTTAGCAGGTGGCTCATGCGATTCATATACCGCATCAGGTCACCAAACCACGGATACTGCGGGTTTTGACCATGCGCATAAAAATGCGGCGGACAGTCCGGATCCGGAAACGGTGCCGGCGTAAACGCATGCGGCACAAACCAGTTGATGCCGCGCACCAGCATATGATCGGCGATCCATTTCATGAGCTTTAGTCCTTCGCTCCAGCCGTAAGCTCCGTACAGTTCGCACATGGTACGGCCCTTTTTCTTTTCATCATAAAGGGCGAGTGATGCGCCGAGCTTTGCCAGCGCAAAATGGAAAAAAATCCCGTCGTAGGTCTCTTTCCCGCTGATATGATAAAAATCGCGATCGGATAAGCCCGGACGGATCTGTTGCAGTACCACATCGATTCCCGACATGTGCTGTCCCCAAAGTGCACGGAAGAAATGTCCCGCGCCATACCCGGTCCTGGTGTGCTTCCCGTTATCTTCGATCACATGCCCGATGTATTCGACGTGATGCGCCGCACACCATTCTCCGATCTGTTCGGAATAGTTCTTTTGAAAAAGACGGGTCAGCTGCTCCATATAATCGTAGCGGGATTTTTGCGTATAGCCACTGATCCGGCTCCAAAGAGCCGCCAGGAAGATCGCACGATCTTTGGGCCAGCAAGCCGTCAGGCGATCGGATAACTCCCGGCACCAGGGCAGTTCCATCACGCTCTGTCCGATTTCGGAATCTCCAAAGGTATTGCCGAGTTCCGGCTCATCCGAAAAGAACCCGGCAAAAGTCTCTCCAAATTCTGCCGCATATTTTTGATAATGCGGTTCATACACCGTATCGATCAAAAATCTCACCGCATCTTTGTCGATCAGATTGCAATACGCTTCCCTTCCCGGACCGTGCGGCGTCTGCTTGATCACGATGATGTTCCAGTTGCCTTCCGGCACCGACCAGTAGACAAAGCTGCCGCGGATCGCATCGCTCAGATCCACCGCATCTTTCAGTTTTCCGACTTCTGTCGTACTGCGACGTGCCGCAACCACACCGATGACTTCTTCGTCCTCTTTTACCTGTAACAAAAAGGAGGCTTCCTCCAGCGGCCCTTTGGCATCGATCACATAGTGATCCAGATAGATTTTGCCATACTCCGGATGGCTCTTTACCTGCCCGTTGCAATAACCTGTCGGGAAATGCGCATCATCTAGTACCCAGACCTTCATGTCCAGCGCTTTGGCCTCCTGCATGATCACATCCAGATCACGCCACCAGCCATCTCCCGCAAAGTCCGGATGCGGACGAGATTCGACACAGACCGCACCGATCCCGCAGTCGTGGATCGCATGCAGGTAGTGTATCAACATCTCCGCATCTTCGCCATGTTGCCAAAAAAACGGTAAAATATAATTTCCGGGTTTCCCCGCAAGTGCTTCTTCTAATCGCTTGTTCACGATTTACCCTCCAGATAATCGCAGACAGGATCGACCTTGATCTCATGACCGCCTTCAAACAGAAGCGATGAGAATCGCTCCGTTGCCTGCAGTCCCCGGTAAACCTTTTCGACATATGAAAATGCTTCTTTGCTCCCTTCTACCGGGAATGTCGTATCCTGTAACCCACTCATCAAAAACAGTTTTTTCTCCGGTGCCATGAGCGAGGTCACCGCGTAGCTCTCCCCCAGGTGTAGCTGGCCCGGCACATAATTACAAATGCAATGCGTCCGGTCGTGCGTACTGGTCCGGTAGAGATTCACATATCCCGAAATGATCACCTGATCGATCCGCTCATCAAGTGCGCCCAGGTAGTTGCAGACATGACCACCGCCGGACATGCCGTAAGCTGCGATCCTGCGGATCCCTCTCTGACGAAGCGCAAAGTCGATCGTCTTCATCGCTTCAAACACACGAATTCCCAGGAGATGAAATCCGCAATTTAAGAGTCGCGGTTCGATCTCACCACAGCTCTCGCATGGGCCGATGTCTCCGTCCTCATGATGCATCTTGGCTTCTCCCAGTCCGATCAGTTCCGGAACAAAGACGGTAAAACCACGTTTGGCAAGTTCCATCCCGAGTGTTTTTTCCCCGGCAGGCTCATATGCCCCTCTTGCGCCCCTCGGATCATGTCCCTGCAGGATGATCACCGCACGGTCATGCGTCGGCTGTGCCGTTTGTAAGACATGTACCGCAAACGGCAGTGCACGGAGTGCCTCGATCTTGTAGATCGTCACCTCCACATCGCCCTCCGTATGAGTGTTGCATGGCGTATACACCGGTGTTGTTTCATAGCGCTCTGACAGCTGCGGCAGACACAGATATTCCCGCATACGCTGCAGCTGCGCTCTTTTGTATGATGTCCACTCTCCGAGATGATCCAGCGGTGCAGACGCGTTGTCCATGCAATCATCGTATAGTTGTTGTAAAAAAGCCGATACCTCAAATTCACTCATCGCATTCTCCCTCTCTTTTACTCCGCCGCAACCTCCTGCGAAAGGATCATCCTTTTACGGCCCCCACCGTAATTCCTTTGACAAAATATTTCTGCAGGAACGGATAGATCAACAGGATCGGCAGTAGCGTCAGCGCCAACTGCGCCGCCTGCAGTGTCTTGACGTTAGAGAGCGCATTCTCCATCGCCTCTGCGGCATTGGTCATATCCGAACTGGAGATGATATTTTGCAGATAGGTCTGCAACGGATAATTACTTGTCTGGTTATTATATATTTTACCATCAAACCAGGAGTTCCAATGCCCTACAAAGCTAAATAATGTGATCGTTGCGATGACCGGTTTGGAAAGCGGTACGATCAGATGGATAAATCTGGCAAAATAACCCGCACCATCCACCATCGCTGCCTCTTCGATCGTACTTGGAAGTTGTTTCATAAAGTTCATCGTCAAAATGATGTTATAGATCGGTACTGCGGTCGGCAGGACAAGTGCCCAGATCGTATCAAAGAGCCCGAGCTTATTGACCAGCAGATAATTCGGTACCAGACCGCCGTCAAAGATCATGACAAAGATCAGGATCCAGACGTAAAGTTTTCTGGCCGGAAATTCTTTTTCCGATTTCGACAACGGGTAAGCCATCAGCACCGTGATCACCGTATTGATGAGCACGCCGAAAATGACTCTTTTTACAGAGATCCCGAACGCTGTCCAGAATGCGCCTCGCTTTGCAACCATCTTGTAGGATGCCAGGGTAAATCCTTTCGGGATCAGCCCGATCTGATTGGCAGATACTGCTGCCTGATCACTGAACGAGATCGCAACGATATGAATGATGGGCAAGAGGCAAAGCAATGCCAGTGATGCCAAAAATACGGTATTGATCACCGTAAACAGACTGATTTTCTTTTGCATATGCTCCTCCTAGAATATCGTGTAATCGCTGTACTTGTTGGCCAGTTTGTAACTGGTGACGATCAGTAAAAAGCTCACCACGGATTTTAACAGACCTACCGCCGTACCCAGCGCATAATTGGCATCCACCAATGAGATCCGATAGACAAACGTATCAATGATATCTGCCGATTCATAGACACGCGGACTATAGAGAGTGAAGATCTGTTCGAATCCGGCATTTAACACGTTACCGAGGTTTAAGATCATCATCAGCATCACGATCGGCGCAATACTTGGAATGGTGATGTAGAGCGTCTGCTTAAGTCTCCCCGCGCCATCGATGCGGGCGGATTCATAGAGGCTCTCATCGATACCCGTGATCGCCGCCAGATAAATGACCGTACCGTAGCCAAAGTTTTTCCAGACATCCGTTCCGATCAACATCCCCAGAAACGGCTTGTTATCTCCCATAAAAAAAACGGGATCCATACCGATCATCCCCAACACCTGATTAATGATGCCTTCCAGGGAAAAGATATCCAGGATCATACCTGCCAGGATTACCCAGGAAATAAAATACGGCAGATAAATGATCGTCTGCACGCTCTTTTTAAACCATTTGCTTTTGATCTCATTTAACAGGATCGCGATCAGGATCGGCACCGGGAAATTGATCAGAATCTTCAGTAATGCGATCTTTAAGGTATTCCACATGATGCGCATCGTATCCGGCAGCAAAAACATATACTCGAAATTATCCAGTCCCACCCAGGGCGATCCAAAGATGCCTTTGCGCGGATAAAAATCTTTAAAGGCGATCGTGATCCCGCCCAGCGGCACATATTTAAAAATGATCACCAGAATGATCCCCGGCAGCAACATCAGATGCAGCGGCCAGTTCTTACGAAAATTTAAAAAAGAAGTCTTCTTTTTGTTCATGATCTGTCAGTCCCTTCAGTTCAAAATAAAAGCGGTGGCAGCTTTACAACCACCACCGCTAAGGCATTATTCCATCGCAGCCTTAATCTCTTCACAGATCTTTGTTCCGCCGATCGAGTTATACGTCTCTACAAACGTATCAAAATAATCTACCGGCTGATCTCCCATGATGATGGAGATATAGTCTGTCAGTTTCTGCGTATTGAGCAGTGACATGGTCTTGCTCATCGTATCTGTCGGTGCTCCGGTGTAGTCACTGTAACGGACATTGTCCATATCCATGACTTTGTAGCCTTCCAGATAAACTTTCTTCCATGCCCAGGACATTTCCTCAGACAGTTCGGTGCTGATGACATTCTGATAATCCGCATTCTTACCGTCTACATAAGTCTCACCGTTTTCGATCGCTTCGGTAAACTTCTCTCCCCAGTTGATGTTGCCCTGCATCTGGAACGGCATCAGGTTGTTCGGACCTGCCGCACTGATCTCCGGATCGGATGCCAGTTCATTGAACTTATCATAGAATTCGTTGTTGCCATCATCCATATCCGGCACTGCGAAACCATCACATAAATGATTCAACATCACAACGATCGCTTCCGGATTGCTGATACCCTTCTTTGCATAAATATATCCGTAGACATTCAGATTCACGCCCGGCTTATAGGTACCGTAGCCCTCTGCTGCCGGCATCGGAACCGCTGTCCAGTCTGCGCCGACATTGACCACGCTGTCCTTCATGACCATCAGCGGACTGTAGAAGTAGCCGATGTAGATACCGATCTTGCCCGCTGCGATCAGTTCTTCTTCCTTGGCTGCATCCTTTACCGCAAATTCATGATCGATACCGCCGATCTCATACAGATTTGCCAGTTTCTCCAGCGGGATCTTTGCTTCCGGATTGGTACATCCTGCGATATAAGAACCATCATCCTGCTTTACCCAGTACTCATCTTTGCTGTACACTTCATACGCAGCCATGATCGCATCCAGGCCGTTTAAATCTTTATCCAGATACAGACCGTAGGTATCCTGTTCGCCATTGCCGTCCGGATCTTCGGTCGTAAATTTCTCGGCAATCTCAAAGACTTCATCCATGGTCGTCGGTGCGCTCAGTCCAAGGTTCTCCAGCCAGTCACTTCTCACCCACAGGATCGGATAACTGTCACCTAAGGTGTTGGCTACCGGGATCGCCATATATCTGCCATCGGAGATGGTCGGTGCAAATAATGCATTGTTCTGCTGTCCGACAACCGCTTTCAGATTATCTGTCGCCCATGCTTCATAAATATCCGTCATATCCGTGACCATATCGTTCTTGATCAGGGAATCCAGTGTCATCGCATCCACTACCGCAAAATCAGGGATCTCATCCGATGCGATCGCCAGCTGTAATTTCTCTGTCATGGCATCTGATGCACTTAAGATCGAGTTTTCCACTTTGATCCCCATCACATCTTCCCACATCTGATACAATGCATTGTTCTGTGCATCCGAACCGGCCGGATAATTGGTTACGACTTCTGCTTTTGCAAATGTCAACGTAATCGGTTCTTCATACTTTTTCATTTTGTCTTCTTCAGACTTCGGTCCTTCGACGGTCACTGCCGCATCCGCACCATCCTGCTTACCGCATCCGATGATCCCAAATGCCAGTGTGAGCGATAAGAGTACCGCATACACTTTGTTCTTCATAGTTTTTACCCTCCACTGTTTCACGTATGGCCATTACGTTGTTGCACTTTTATGTTATCATCCGGCTTTTTCGGAAAAAATGGTAAGCTTTTTACTTTATGTTACTATCTTGACTTTTCTATCCTAAAGTTGCGTTCGAAAGACCTTCGGTGACATATGTTCGTATTTATGGAACACTCTGGTAAAGTATCCCGCAGTTTCAAACCCGGTTTCTTCCGCGATCTCGTAGATCTTCTTATCCGTTTCGAGCAAAAGCTTTTTGGCCATCGAAAGCCGCTCCCGCAAAATGTATTCCGAGAGGTTTAACCCCGTCTCCTTGCGGAAGATTCTGGAAAGATAAGAAGGATTGATCCTGAATTTCTCTGATAATTCTCCTAAGGAGAGATTGCCCTGCGGATTATCATGCACATAGTTTTGTACCGCATAGACCACAAAATGCTTTGCATCCGAATCCTCTACGGTATCATCTGCCTCGATCAGTTTGCCAAAGTCCTCACCGGACATATATTTTTCGTTCCACCGCGGTAGATGTTCCTCCACCTCACTCATCAGCATCTGCGGAAAGAAACATACCGTTGTCTCGATATCGAGTTGCTCCAGGAAAAAGCTCTGTACTTCTTCATAGATCTTTTTCACTGCTTTAATGCTCTGTCCGGAATCCTCCGTCAATTGATAAAAAAGACATACAAGCTGTTCCTGCCTGCGAAAGGAACACTTACTGCAATAAAACGACACCATCTTTCCCAGCATCGCCTGCAGTCCCTCGCTGATCTCTTCCGGCGAAACTCTGGACGTTTTGCTGCGATATTTTAAAACCACCGAGCGCACTTTTTCCTGCGGCTCGATCACCACCTGCTCCTCCTGTTCCTGTTTGATCCGCATCTCAAAGCGTTGCATCCAGGTGCCATCGAGCGAATCGATCACCTTCTCGATCGCTGCGATCAGTTTTTCATCCGAAAGCGGTTTGATCAAAAAATCATCGCAGTTTAGTTTCAATGCTTCATGTGCATATTCAAACTCCCGGTATCCGGTCAGAAACAAGACCCGAATGTCCGGCCAGATCTCCCGTGCCTTGCGGATCATTTCCAGCCCGTTCATATCCGGCATGGAAATATCGGACAAAATAATATCGCAGGGAAACATTGCCAGTTTGTCCAGTGCTTCCTTCGCCCCGTGCGCGATCTCCACGGATTTTAACGGCAGATTTGACGCTTTGATCGCATCACAGATCCCGCGTAATAAGATTTCCTCATCATCCACTACAAGTATGCTATACATTTTGACTATCCCTCTCTTGCGTTTGTGCAATGGTAAAGGAGATGGTAAAGAACGTCCCTTCTTTGACCATCGATATTCCCTCATGATCCTTCTCATGTTGCTTCAGCCGGTTCTGTACATTCCATAACCCGAACCCTTTTTCCGGCATCTGCTCCCGATTGATATCCTGATAGAGCTGTGTGATCTGCTCCTTCGTGATCACATCCGCATCATCCGTTACCGAAAAACGCACGCGTTCCCCCGCGCGTTTCACGCTGACGACGATCTTGCACGGATGCGAACATTTTTCCATGCCATGCGAAATTGCGTTCTCCAGCAAAGGCTGTAACAACAGCGGCATGATCCGGTCATCTTCCAGACCTTCCTCCACCTCTACCTCATAACTGAGTTTTTTGCCAAACCGCATCTGGTTTAATCGCAGATACGTTGTGACGAATTTCATCTCATTCTCGATCGAGATCGATTCATCCGAAACAAATGTTAAGATCCCGAAATAGTCCCCCAGATACATGCACAGATCTCCGACCGCCTCACAATCCTCCGACTGTGCCATGCGATATCCCATGTAAAGTGAATTGAATAAAAAGTGCGGATTGATCTGCATCTGCAATTGTTTATAGCGTGCCTGCTCAATCTGAAGCTGCTTCTCCAGCACTTCCTGGATCAGGGTTCTCACCTTTTGTGTCATCTGGTTATACTGGCGGAATACATAGTTGAATTCTTTGGCTTCATCTTCCTTAAGCAGGTACTCATAGTTTCCCTTTTCTACCTGCTCCATCGCACGGGACAGTTTTTGGATCGGCCGTTTGATCGTGATCCAGGTCATGGCAGATAATGCTGTCGGCACGATCAGCAGCAACATGGTTAATAGGATCCATGCCCAGTACATGATATAGATCTGCGAATACGCATCGGCCTTGTTCATGTAAAGGACGATAAGAAAGCCATTGGTCTGTTGTCCGATCCGGTATACCAGATATTTTTCCCTTTCCACGGTCAGTTCCGTCGGCTGTTCGTTGCTCCAGTCGATGCTGTTGTATAACGATCGATCCGTATCATCAAAGTTTCGATCGTTGCCCAGCATCTGATGCGTTCCTGCATCTACCAGAAAATACCGGTACTCCTCTTCACTGTCGTAGCCGCGCAGCATATAGTAAATATCCTGAATATAAATCTTCATACCGGTGATCATTCCGGTGTTGCTCTTTTGCAGATAATACAGGTTCTCCCCGTCATGAAAGAAGGTCTCGCCCTGTTCTTCACAGACGGTGCGCATCTGTTCATACTCCTTCGTCATATTGATCAGACTCTGGTTCGCACTCAGGATCTCTCCCGTGGCATCCACATACACAAAAATGTCATCAATGTAGAGACTTAAGTTTCGATACTCCTTTAAGATACTGTAGGCCTGGCGGTAGGTAGAATACATTTCTTCGTCCACTACCCCTTTCCAGTTGCTTGCAAAATCCTTTACCGCATAATTGCCGCACAGCTGATTTAAGGAATTGATCATTTTCTCAATATCGGTATTCAAAATGGCAGAATAATACCTGATCTTATCCGTCCGGTTATCAATCGTTTCATTGATGATGTGACGGCTAAGTAATGAAAATCCAGCGATAAAAATGATGGATACCGGAAGCCAGATGATCAGGATCGTCGCGATCAGCTTCCCCAGAATGGTCTTCTTTAACCCCGCTATAATGTTTCTCATATCACACCCCTGTCAGCATGCTCGCGGTGCATCCCCATACACCTTTCGCATACTTCATACCTTCCCGCAATTACCTTCTATCATAAAAGCATCCCCCGACAATATCCACCCCTGATTTTCACCCTGCGCCCCGGCGCAGGGCATCTGCACTGCGCAGGAGGTGCCCCCGCCAAGGGTGTGCGCCACAGCCGCGCATCAAAAAGGACAGTGCCCTGTGTGCACTGCCCTTTATCCTTATGCTGTATAATGTTGTCCGATCCATGCTCTTGCGGCGCTGTATCCGATAGGTTTGGAATAATAATAACCCTGAAAGATCGATGGTCTGAAACAGTCTCTGACATAATCTCTGACACGCTCTGTCTCGATCCCTTCGATGCAGACCTGCATGCCAAGCTCCGTGGTACATTCCAGGATCGCCTTGAGCAGAATCTGTTTGCTGCGATCCTCCTCGATGTTATCGATGAAGCTCTTATCGATCTTGATCTCATCGACCGGCAGTTCAAAGATCAGGCTCAATGCCGAATAGCCGGTTCCGAAATCATCCAGCGCCGTCCGGATCCCCAGTTTTTTCCAGAACCGGATACTCTGCTGCAGGATACTGATGTCGAGGAACCTGCACCGCTCTGTCAATTCCAGACAGAGATTTTGCGGTGGAAATCCTTCCTCCCGGATG
>JAILPR010000283.1 GCA_024699355.1 Lachnospiraceae bacterium | reverse complement strand
TGCACCTACTGCATCATTCCGTATGCAAGAGGTCGGATCGAGAGCAGAGACGAAGCGGAGATCCTGACAGAGATCAGGCAGTATGTGGAGAGAGGGTATCACGAGTTTGTACTGACCGGGATCCATTTGAGCTCGTTCGGTATGGACAAACGCGGCATTTCGAATGTGCCGGATGGGGAATACTTTGACGGGAGCGATCTGCTTGCGCTGCTGCAAAAGGTAGATGCGATCCCGGGGGTTGAGAGGATCCGGCTGGGCTCTTTAGAGCCGCGGATCATTACCGAAGACTTCGCGAAGGGACTTGCGGCGCTGAAGAGTTTTTGCCCGCACTTCCATTTGTCACTGCAAAGCGGGTCGGACGCGACCCTAAAGCGGATGAACCGGCACTACACGACCGCACAGTTTCGGGAGAGCGTTCAGATCCTGCGCGATGTCTTTGACAATCCGGCGATCACGACCGATGTGATCACGGGATTTCCGGGCGAAACCGAAGAAGAGTTTGCAGAGACGAGAGCGTTTACGGAAGAGATTAATTTTTACGAAATGCACGTCTTTCCGTATTCCCGCAGAGAAGGAACGCCGGCAGCAGCATGGAAAGAGCAGCTGACCAATGCGCAGAAAAAAGAGCGCAGCGATGTGCTGTTACAAATGACGGCGGCGCAGGCAAGCGCATATCGCAAGGCCTGGGAGGGTAAAACCGTGGATGTCCTGATGGAAGAAGAATGTATCATTGACGGAACGCGCTACCAGAGCGGGCTGACCAGAGAGTACATCCGTTGTGCGATCAAGACCGATACAGACCTGCAGGGAGAGATCCTCACGGGCAGGATCGGAGGCGCCCTGACGGAAGAGATTCGACTGCTGGAGCGCGACTGACTTGCGTATTTGCGATAATTGCGGTATGATGTGGTTTATCTATAGGTTCAATTATGCTACCGATCTTGCGGCCATCGGCCGGGGCGGTAGAGTTTCATGAGAGGTATGATTATGGCAGATCTGGGACACACACAATTTTTTGAAGTGGGAAAAGACACCGAAAATGGCGTGAAGCTGATTTTAGATACGGTCTACCATGCCTTAACCGAAAAGGGATATAATCCGGTCAATCAGATCGTCGGATACATCATGTCCGGGGATCCAACGTACATTACAAATCACCAGGGTGCACGCAGCCTGATCATGAAGGTCGAGCGTGATGAGCTTGTGGAAGAGTTGTTAAAAGAGTACATCAAGAGCAACAACTGGCGCTCTTAAGATTGACTTGTTACATCCGGATGGCCGGGGTGCAGCTGCAATGCATGCCGGATCATTCGATATTCAGGAGGATTGAAAATGCGAATTATGGGTCTGGACTACGGATCAAAAACAGTAGGTGTGGCAATCAGTGATCCGTTGCTTTTGACGGCACAGGGCATTACGATCATCCGCAGAAAAGAAGAAAATAAGTTACGTCAGACTTTGGCACAGATCGAGGAGCTCATCGTTGAGTATGAAGTGACCGAGATCGTGCTGGGGAACCCTAAGAACATGAATGCAACACTGGGAGAACGCGCAGAGCTGTCCGCAGAGTTCAAGGAAAAACTTGAGAGGCGCACGGGTCTGCCGGTTGTATTATGGGATGAGAGACTGACAACCGTGGCAGCTGATAAGCTGATGATGGAAGCGGGGGTCCGCAGAGAGCATAGAAAAGACTATGTCGATCAGATTGCGGCGACTTTCATTCTCCAGGGGTATTTGGATTATTTAGCCAACAAAAAAGGAGAAAATGCATAATGGAGAAGATTGCATTTCAAGACGGTGATGGGTCTACAGTCGAATTTTATGTTCTGGAGCAAACCAGGATTGGCGGAACGGATTATATTTTAGTAACTGAAGAAGCAGAAGGAGATGGCGATGCCCTCATTCTGAAGGACGTTTCCGCGCCGGAAGATCCCGAGGCGGAGTATGAGATCGTTTCCGAAGATCCGGAATTAAGCACCGTTGCAGAGATGTTTATGAAGATGGACGATGAGCTTGAGCTCACGGAAGATCCGTCCGAAGAATAAGGCAAGACACTCCGGCGATATTCGCCAATGGAGGAATTAATTTGAGTAAAAAAGAAAAACTGAATAACGCATCCAAGCTGAAGATCATTCCGCTCGGCGGCTTGGAAGAGATCGGTATGAACATTACCGCATTTGAGTACGAGGACAGCATTGTCGTCGTAGATTGCGGTTTGTCCTTCCCGGATGACGATATGCTTGGCATTGATCTGGTCATCCCGGATGTTACCTATCTGAAAGAACATGCAGACAAAGTCAAGGGCTTTGTGATCACACACGGTCACGAAGATCACATTGGCTCTCTTCCGTATGTCTTAAAGGAACTGAATGCACCGATTTATGCGACGCGTCTGACCATGGGTCTGATCGAGCATAAACTCGAAGAGCATAACCTGCTGAAGAAAGTAAAGCGGAAAGTCGTCAAATTCGGACAGTCCATCAATTTAGGACAGTTTCGGATCGAATTTATCAAAACCAACCACAGTATTGTCGATGCAGCAGCACTGGCAATCTATTCACCGGCCGGAATTGTCGTACATACCGGCGATTTTAAAGTCGATTACACCCCGGTATACGGTGATGCGATCGATCTGCAGAGATTTGCGGAAATCGGTAAAAAGGGCGTACTTGCGCTGCTTTGCGATTCCACAAATGCGGAACGCCCGGGATTCACACCGTCCGAGCGTACCTTGAGCCGTACCTTTGTCAATCTCTTTACGGAGCATAAGCACAGCAGGATCATCATTGCCACGTTCGCATCCAATGTCGACCGTGTGCAGCAGATCATCAATACGGCACATCAGTTTGACCGCAAGGTTGTCGTCGAAGGACGCAGCATGGTCAACATCATCGATACGGCGATGAAACTGGAATGCATCAATGTTCCGGAAAACACGCTGATCGATATCGAAGAATTAAAGAATTATCCGGATGATCGAACCGTCATCATCACGACAGGCAGTCAGGGCGAGAGCATGGCAGCCTTAAGCCGTATGGCGGGCAACAATCATCGTAAGATCAGTATCAAACCGGGCGATACCGTCATCTTCTCGTCCAACCCGATTCCGGGAAATGAGAAGGCGGTTACCAAGATCATCAATGAGCTGCTTGTCAAGGGTGCGAACGTGATCTTCCAGGATGCACATGT
>JAILPR010000091.1 GCA_024699355.1 Lachnospiraceae bacterium | reverse complement strand
AATGTGGCAGCGATCCAAAACGGAGCCGTATATCAGATCAACGGAGATACCGTGAACCGTCCGAACCATCATGTCATCGAAGCGATGATCGAGATGGCAAAGGACATCTATCCGGAGTATTACGAAAGCGTGGAATGATCCGTGCTTTTCTCGCAGAAAGTGATGTGAACCGTAACAGCATCCGTGAAATGCAGAAAACTATGTCAACTGTAAAAGAATCCGTCAAAATCATGACATCAACGATCATCGCGATCGCCCTGGTCCTTTTGTGCATGGGGATGGGAAGCGTACAGATCCCGGTGGGGGATGGCCTTTCCATCATCTGGCACAAGCTCCTTGGGCAGGAGATGCCGGCCGGGATCGATCCGTCGATGGTCTCTATATTATGGGAAATCAGAATGCCGCGAGTGATCACGGCATTCTTTGTCGGCGCGGCCCTTTCGGTGAGCGGCGCGATCATGCAGTCCCTGTTACAAAATCCCCTGGCTTCTTCTTATACCATGGGCGTTTCTGCGGGCGCATCGCTTGGGGCGGCGCTCGTGATCATCACCGGGATCACCGGGACGATCTTCGGGATGTTCCTGCTACCGGTCGCGGGCTTTAGTACGGGGCTTTTGACGGTCATTTTAGTGATGGCCGTTTCCGCGCGGCTGGATCGGAATTTGCAAAATCATACGATCATCCTGTTCGGTATGGTCTTCTCGCTGTTCGTCAATGCGATCCTGACGATGCTCAGCACGATGGAAAGCGAGCATCTGCAGCGCCTCGTGCTCTGGCAGATGGGCTCTTTTTCCGGGAAGCGCTGGCCTCACGCCGGCGTGGTGTGCGGATGCGCGATCCTTGGGACGCTGCTTGTCATGCGATATCATCGGGAACTTGACATCATGACCTTTGGCGAAGAGCAGGCGATGAGCATCGGCGTCGATACGAAAAAAACCAAGATCCTGCTGATGGTACTTTCGTCGTTCCTCACGGGGGCGGCGGTGTGCTTTTCCGGTATCATCGGGTTTGTGGATCTGACGATCCCGCATATGGTGCGCAGGCTGTTCGGCGCGACCCACCGCGTGGTGCTGCCGATGTCGATGATCCTGGGCGGTGCCTTTATGGCGCTTGCCGATACGATTTCGCGGACACTGTTATCGCCCAGAGAGATCCCGGTCGGCGCGGTAACGGCGTTTGTCGGTGCCCCGTTCTTTTTGTGGGTGTATTTCCATGAAAGGAGGGCGTAAGATGAGCGAGAGGAATACAGCGCTTCATACGAGCAACGTTTCGGAGCCGGCGCAGCGTGGCGTTTCGGAGCCGGTGCAGCGCGGTGAGATTCTGGTATGTGAGCATCTGACCTGTGGCTACGGGAAGGATCCTGCGGATCACCCGGTGCTCTCGGACCTCACATTTTCTTTGGAAGAAGGAAAGAGCCTTGCGATCCTCGGCGCCAACGGCTGCGGGAAAACGACGCTCCTGCGGGCGATCGGCAAAGCATTGCCGTACGAGGGGAGTATCCGGATGCTTGGCAGGGAGATTCGGGATACCGGACGCAAGCAGATCGCTTCGATGCAGGCGATGCTTTCACAAATCTCTTCGGTATATTTCTCATATACCGTGGAAGAGACGGTGATGCTCGGCCGGTATCTGTATCTGGAGGGACTCTTCGGAAAGCCCTCGCGCAAAGACCGGAAGATCGTGGAAGCGGCGCTTGTGCAGAACGGGCTCTATGAACTGAAGGACCGGCAGATCAGCGAACTATCCGGCGGGCAATTGCAGCGCGTCTTCCTTGCGCGGACCATGGCACAGCAGACGCCGGTACTGATCCTGGATGAGCCGACCAACCACCTGGATCTGAAATATCAGGAAGAGCTGATCTCCTTTTTGCAGGAATGGAAGAAGGGGGTAACCATCCTGCCGGATGGGCGGGAGATCCGGCATACGCTGATCGGTGTCTTTCACGATGTGAACCTTGCGATGGATATCGCAGATGAGCTGCTGCTGATGAAGCAGGGCAGGATCCTCTCCAAGGGAGAAAAAGCGCAGGCGGCCACGAACGGGATGCTGCAGGAGGCCTTTGGAATGGATGTTGCTTCTTATATGAAGAAACACCTTTCATTTTGGGGTTGACAAATCGGATTACTTCGTGTAATCTATCAAAGGTTATAAACCACGCCGAAGACAGCAGGTGCGCGAAAGCGCGTAAGCAGATCACGCCTGCCGAGGAAAGAGTAAGTCAAGATGAATTGATTTGATCACCTCTCTGTCTTTGTGCAGAGAGGTTTTTTAAATTCCCGACGGTTTTCCCGATGCGGAATTTAACGCTTCCCTTGGAAGCGATTGAACTTCTCCTTCGGTGAAAATCTATAAGGAGGTAAAATAATGGCTAAAGTCGAACTTAAGAAACCTATTGTAGACGAAATCGCTGAGACCATCAAAGATGCTCAGTCCGTAGTACTGGTTGATTATCGTGGATTAACCGTAGCAGAGGATACTCAGTTACGTAAGGAGCTGCGTGAAGCCGGTGTTACATACAAAGTTTACAAGAACACTTTCATGAACTTCGCTTTCAAAGGCACAGTTTATGAAGGACTTTCCGATCTTCTGAACGGACCGAGCGCAATGGCAGTGTGCGCAACAGACGCAACTGCTCCTGCACGTGTACTCAGCAAATTTGCTAAGACCGCTCCGGCTCTGGAAGTTAAGGGAGGTGTGGTAGACGGTGTTGTTTACGACAAGGCAGGTATCGATGTTATTTCTGCGATCCCGTCCAGAGAAGAACTTCTCTCCAAGTTGCTCGGAAGCATCCAGTCTCCGATCACCAATTTTGCTCGCGTTATGCAGCAGCTGGCTGACAAGGGCGGCGCAGCAGGCGTAGAAGCTCCGGCAGCTGAAGAAGCACCGGCAGCTGAGGCACCGGCTGAAGAAGCTCCGGCAGCAGAGGCTCCGGCAGCTGAAGAAGCTGTAGCAGCAGAAAACACAGAAGCATAAGCTTCAACACAAAGCATTGCTTTGAACACTACAATTCGAAATGAAATTTAAATGGAGGTTAAAATAATGGCAAAATTATCTACCCAGGAAATTATTGATGCTATCAAGGAATTATCCGTATTAGAGTTAAATGATCTTGTAAAGGCTTGCGAAGAAGAATTCGGCGTAAGCGCAGCAGCAGGTGTTGTTGTAGCAGCAGGTGCAGCAGCAGGCGGTGCAGCAGCAGAAGAGAAGACTGAGTTCGACGTAGAGCTGACAGAAGTTGGCGCTGAGAAGATCAAAGTTATCAAGGTTGTTCGTGAAGCTACCAACCTTGGCCTGAAGGAAGCTAAGGAACTCGTTGAGTCCGCTCCGAAGGTACTGAAGGAAGCTGCTTCCAAGGACGAAGCTGAAGATCTGAAGAAGAAGCTGGAAGAAGTTGGCGCAAAGGTTACTTTAAAGTAATCCCTGCTGACAATCGGCATAATTTTACCTACAAAAGAGTCGTCGCAAGACGGCTCTTTTTTGTATTCCGGAACGGTACTGTTTTGCGTCGCGGGACGGTACTGTTTTGCGTCACCGGGACGGTACTGTTTTGCGCTCCGGAACGCGGTGAATTGTTGCAAAAAAGTAAAAATTTTGATTGACATGATATGGCGTTAGGCGTAGAATGGATAGTGCACTATTATGGCGGCTTATGCTATTGCGCCATAAAATATTGAAAATACAGCATGATAGAACGGGGTGAATTGAATGGAAAAATACAGAATACGTCCCATCTCTTCTAACAATGGTGAGCAGTTACGAGTAACTTATCAGCGTCAGAAGGAAGTTCTTGAGATGCCCAACTTGATCGAGGTCCAGAAGGATTCTTACGAGTGGTTTCTCAAGGAAGGCTTGAAAGAAGTTTTCGACGATATTTCGCCGATCACTGATTTCAGCGGACAACTGAGCCTGGAATTCGTAGATTATGAGCTGTGCAGAGACGATGTAAAATACTCCATCGAAAAGTGCAAAGAGCGTGATGCTACGTATGCAGCACCGATGAAGGTGAAGGTACGCCTGATGAACAAGGCGACCGGCGACATTCAGGAGCACGAGATTTTTATGGGCGATCTGCCTCTGATGACAGAGACAGGTACGTTCGTGATCAATGGTGCAGAGCGTGTTATCGTCAGTCAGTTAGTACGTTCCCCCGGTATTTATTACGATATCACGAAGGCAAAATTCGGTAAGGAACTGTTTGCATGCACGGTCATTCCGAACCGTGGTGCATGGTTGGAGTACGAGACAGATGCCAATGACATCTTCTATGTTAAGGTGGATCGTACCCGTAAGATGCCGGTAACAGTCCTGATCAGATCTCTTGGCGTTGGCACCAACGATGAGATCCTGGAGCTGTTTGGCGATGAACCGAAGATTTTAGCCAGCTTCGCAAAGGATCCTTCCACGAACTATCAGGAAGGTCTGCTCGAGATGTACAAGAAGATCCGTCCGGGCGAGCCGCTCAGCGTAGATAGTGCACAGACGCTGATCAACAGCATGTTCTTTGATCCGAAGCGCTATGATCTGGCGAAAGTAGGTCGTTATAAATTTAATAAGAAGTTAATGCTGCGTAATCGTATCCGTGGTCAGGTTCTTGCAGAAGAAGTGGTAGACCCGAATGCAGGTGAAGTGCTTGCAGAGGCAGGTACGGTTGTGACAGCTGAGATTGCCGATGCTATTCAGAATGCCGCAATTCCTTATGTTGTTGTAGAGACACCGGAGCGTAATGTGAAGGTTCTTTCCAATATGATGGTAAATTTGAATAGCTATGTTGACGTGGACGCAGAGGCTCTCGGAATCACAGAGCTGGTTTACTATCCGAAGCTCAAGGAGATTTTGGACGAGTATGCGGATGATGCGGATGCATTAAAAGAGGCAATTGCCAGAAACGTACATGTTCTGATCCCGAAGCATATCACTCCGGAAGATATTCTGGCTTCCATCAACTACAATATGCATCTGGAGTATGGCGTTGGTACCGCAGATGATATCGATCATCTGGGCAACAGACGTATCAGAGCTGTCGGCGAATTGCTGCAGAACCAGTATCGTATCGGTCTGTCCAGACTGGAGAGAACCGTACGTGAGCGTATGACAACACACGACACGGAGAATGTATCTCCGCAGGCGCTGATCAATATTAAGCCGGTGCAGGCTGCTGTGAAAGAATTCTTTGGTTCTTCCCAGCTGTCTCAGTTCATGGATCAGACCAACCCGCTGGGCGAGCTGACCCATAAGAGACGTCTTTCCGCACTTGGCCCGGGTGGTCTTTCCCGTGACCGTGCCGGATTCGAAGTTCGAGATGTTCACTATACGCACTATGGTCGTATGTGCCCGATCGAGACGCCTGAAGGCCCGAACATCGGTCTGATCAACTCTCTGGCAACCTATGCCCGTATCAACGAGTATGGTTTCGTAGAGGCTCCTTATCGTGTCATCGATAAGAGCGATCCGGAAAATCCGAGAGTTACGGATGATGTTATTTATATGACAGCCGATGAGGAAGATAACTACCATGTAGCACAGGCTTCCGCTCCGCTGGATGAAAACGGTTACTTTATCGGTAACAACATCTCCGGTCGTTATCGCGAAGAGACCAGAGATTTCGATAAGAGAAGATTTGATTACATGGACGTATCACCGAAGATGGTATTCTCTGTCGCTACGGCATTGATCCCGTTCTTACAGAGTGATGATGCGCACCGTGCACTGATGGGTTCCAACATGCAGCGTCAGGCTGTTCCGTTGTTGTTCCCGGAGGCACCTGTTGTAGGTACCGGTATGGAGCGTAAGGCGGCTGTCGATTCAGGCGTTTGCGTGATCGCGCGCAAGGCAGGTACGATCACCTATGTATCTTCTTCTTTGATCAAGATGGATTGTGATGACGGAGAGAAGGATGAGTATCATCTGATCAAGTTCTCCCGCAGTAACCAGTCCAACTGCTACAACCAGAAGCCGATCGTATTTAAGGGCGATCATGTAGAGGCAGGCGCTGTCATCGCTGACGGTCCGTCTACCAATCATGGTGAGCTGGCACTGGGTGAGAACCCGCTGATCGGTTTCATGACCTGGGAAGGTTATAACTACGAGGATGCTGTCCTGATCAGTGAACGTCTGGTCAGAGAAGATGTGTATACCTCTGTTCATATCGAAGAGTACGAAGCGGAAGCACGTGACACCAAGCTTGGTGCGGAAGTGATCACCAAGGATGTTCCGGGTGTCGGCGATGATGCGCTCAAAGACCTGGATAGCAACGGTATCATCCGTATCGGTGCCGAGGTTCGTGCCGGAGATATTCTGGTCGGTAAGGTAACACCGAAGGGTGAGACCGAGCTGACGGCGGAAGAGAGACTTCTGCGTGCAATCTTTGGTGAGAAGGCACGTGAGGTTCGTGATACTTCCTTAAAGGTACCGCACGGTGAGTACGGTATCGTTATCGATGCAAAAGTATTTACCAGAGAAAACGGCGATGAGCTTTCACCGGGCGTCAACATGGCAGTACGGATCTACATCGCACAGAAGAGAAAGATCTCTGTCGGTGATAAGATGGCCGGCCGTCATGGTAACAAGGGTGTTGTTTCCCGCGTTCTTCCGGTAGAGGATATGCCGTATCTGCCGAACGGTCGTCCGCTGGATATCGTTCTGAATCCGCTGGGTGTACCGTCCCGTATGAATGTCGGTCAGGTTCTGGAGATCCATCTGTCTCTGGCAGCGGAAGTACTTGGCATCAATGTGGCAACTCCTGTATTCGACGGTGCAAGAGAGTCGGATATTCTGGATACCTTACAGCTCGCAAACGACTATGCAAACATGGAATGGGAAGACTTCGAGAAGAAGTATAAGAAAGAGGTCCTTCCGGAGATCATGAAGCATCTGTCCGAGAATCGTGAGCACAGAGAAGAGTGGAAGGGCGTACCGATCAACGGAGACGGTAAGGTAAGACTGCGCGACGGTCGTACCGGAGAGTACTTCGATCATGCGGTAACCATCGGTTTCATGCATTACCTGAAACTGCACCACCTGGTAGATGATAAGATCCACGCACGTGCGACGGGTCCGTACTCCCTCGTAACGCAGCAGCCGCTCGGTGGTAAAGCACAGTTCGGTGGTCAGCGTTTCGGTGAGATGGAGGTTTGGGCTCTGGAAGCATACGGTGCATCCTATACACTGCAGGAGATCCTGACAGTGAAGTCCGATGATGTCATCGGCCGTGTCAAGACTTACGAGGCCATCATCAAGGGCGAAAATATTCCTGAGCCGGGTATTCCGGAGTCATTCAAGGTACTGTTGAAGGAGCTTCAGTCACTCGCACTGGATATCAAGGTGCTGCGTGACGATAACACCGAAGTTCAGATCATGGAATCCGTTGATTACAACGAGTCCACAGACTTCCGTGACATTGAAGGCGATCGCGGTAACTACAATTATCGCAACGAATCCTTCGATGGTTATCAGAAGCAGGAATTCACAGAAGATGGACAGCTTGAGACTGTAGAAGAGGATGAAAGCGATGATTTCGCGGACAACGAAGCGGAAATGGTCGATGATTCCGAGGGCGAGGATTTCTAGGAGAGGAGCGTCATAGATGCCTGAAACAAAAAATGAAACGTATCAGCCAATGACATTCGATGCCATTCGTATTGGTCTGGCATCACCGGACAAGATTCGCGAATGGTCACACGGCGAAGTAACTAAGCCGGAGACGATCAACTACAGAACATTAAAGCCGGAACCAAACGGCCTGTTCTGCGAAAAAATCTTTGGACCGAGCAAAGATTGGGAATGTCATTGCGGTAAGTATAAGAAGATTAGATATAAAGGTGTTATCTGCGATCGATGCGGCGTTGAGGTAACCAAGTCCTCCGTACGTCGTGAGCGTATGGGCCACATCGAACTGGCAGCACCGGTATCTCATATTTGGTATTTCAAGGGAATCCCGAGCCGTATGGGTCTGATCCTGGACCTGTCCCCGAGAATCCTGGAGAAAGTACTCTATTTTGCAAGCTACATCGTATTGGATCCGGGTAACTCCGAACTCGAATACAAGCAGGTACTTTCCGAAAAAGAATATCAGGACGAAAAAGAAAAAGATAACAACCACTTCCGTGCAGGCATGGGTGCAGAAGCGATCAAAGAGCTTCTGGAGTCCATCGATCTGGAGAATGAGTCTGCAGAACTGCATGAAGAACTGGAAGAAGCGACAGGACAGAAGAGAGCAAAGATCATCAAAAAGCTCGAAGTCGTAGAGTCCTTCCGTGAATCCGGTAACAGACCGGAGTGGATGATCCTGGATACGATCCCGGTCATTCCGCCTGATCTGCGTCCTATGGTACAGCTGGACGGCGGTCGTTTCGCGACTTCCGATCTGAACGATCTGTATCGTAGAATCATCAATCGTAACAACCGTCTGAAGAGACTGTTAGAGCTTGGCGCTCCGGACATCATCGTACGTAACGAGAAGAGAATGCTGCAGGAAGCAGTCGATGCGCTGATCGATAACGGTCGTAGAGGCCGTGCGGTAACCGGACCCGGTAACCGTGCACTGAAGTCCCTTTCGGATATGTTAAAAGGTAAGTCCGGACGTTTCCGTCAGAACCTGTTAGGTAAGCGTGTCGATTATTCTGGACGTTCCGTTATCGTCATCGGACCGGAACTGAAGATTTATCAGTGCGGTCTGCCGAAGGAAATGGCCATCGAGCTGTTTAAGCCGTTCGTTATGAAAGAGCTGGTGGCAAGAGGCATTTCCCAGAATATCAAGAATGCGAAGAAGCTGGTAGAAAAGCTGGATGAGCAGGTTTGGGATGTTCTTGAAGAAGTCATCAAGGATCATCCGGTCATGTTAAACCGTGCACCAACACTGCATAGACTGGGTATCCAGGCATTCGAGCCGATCCTGGTAGAAGGTAAGGCGATCAAGCTGCATCCGCTGGTTTGTACCGCATTCAACGCAGACTTCGATGGTGACCAGATGGCTGTCCATCTGCCGCTGTCTCAGGAAGCACAGGCAGAATGCCGTTTCCTGCTGCTGACACCGAACAACCTGTTAAAGCCGTCTGACGGTGGTCTGGTAGCCGTTCCTTCACAGGATATGGTTCTGGGTATTTATTATTTGACTCAGGAGAGACCGGGCTCTATCGGAGAAGGCAATTGCTATAAGAATGTCAACGAAGCAATCCTGGCTTATGAGAACGGTGCTTGTACACTGCACTCCAGAATCAAAGTCAGAGTAACCAAAGAAAATGCAGATGGGGAACTCGTATCCGGTACGATCGAATCAACACTTGGTCGTTTCCTGTTCAACGAAGTTATCCCGCAGGATCTTGGTATCGTAGATCGTAGCGTTCCGGAGAACCTCCTGAAGCTGGAAGTTGACTATCTGGTAGGTAAGAAGCAGTTAAAGCCGATCCTTGAAAAAGTAATCAACCTGCATGGTGCGGTAAGAACCGCAGAAGTGCTGGATGAAGTAAAAGCACTTGGTTATCATTACTCTACCAAGGCTGCCATCACAGTATCCTTATCCGATATGATCGTTCCGAAGGATAAGCAGAAGATGCTGGATGAGGCTCAGGATAAGGTTGATGAGATCACGAGAAACTACAACCGTGGTCGTTATACAGATGAAGAACGTTATCGTCGTGTCATTGAGACATGGGATGCAACCGATAAAGCGCTGCTCAAGAAGCTGATGGATGGCCTGGATGATTACAATGCTGTCAAGATGATGGCTGACTCCGGTGCCCGTGGTTCTAAGGACCAGATCAAGCAGCTGGCAGGTATGCGTGGTTTGATGGCCGATACACAGGGCCGCACCATCGAGTTGCCGATCAAGTCCAATTTCCGTGAAGGTATGGACGTTCTGGAGTATTTCATCGGTGCACACGGTGGACGTAAAGGTCTGTCCGATACGGCACTTCGTACCGCTGACTCCGGTTATCTGACCCGTCGAATGGTAGACGTTTGCCAGGAGCTGATCGTTCGTGAGATGGATTGCTCCGAAGGCAGAGAGACGATTCCGGGTATCGAAGTAAGAGAATTCGCAGGTGAGAAGGCGGGTGAACCGCTGGAGTCTCTGCAGGAGAGAATCACAGGTCGTGTATCCTGTGAGGAAATCCGTGATGCAAAGGGCAACGTGATCGTTAAGAGAAATCATATGATCACACCGTCCAGAGCGGAGAAGATCGTAAACGTCGGTGTCGATGCAAATGGCAAGCCGATTGAAAGCGTTAAGATCCGTACCATTTTAACCTGTAGATCCCATAATGGTATCTGCTCGAAGTGCTACGGTGCAAACATGGCAACAGGTGAAGCCGTTCAGGTAGGTGAGGCTGTGGGTATCATTGCTGCACAGTCCATCGGTGAGCCGGGTACACAGCTGACCATGAGAACCTTCCACTCCGGTGGTATCGCCGGTGATGATATCACACAGGGTCTTCCTAGAGTTGAGGAGCTTTTTGAAGCTCGTAAGCCGAAGAAGACAGCAATCCTGACAGAGATCGCCGGTAAGGCATTAGTTGATGACAGCAAGAAGAAACGTGAGATCACTGTGACAGGTGCTGACGGAGAATCAAAGGTTTATCCGATTCCGTACAGTTACCGTATCAAGGTGATGGACGGTCAGGAACTCGAAGCCGGCGATGAGCTGACAGAAGGTTCCATCAACCCGCACGATTTGTTAAAGATTAAGGGTGTCAGAGCCGTACAGGATTACCTGCTGCGTGAAGTACAGAGCGTATACCGTATGCAGGGTGTAGATATCTGCGATAAGCATATCGAAGTTATCGTTCATCAGATGCTGAAGAAGATCCGTATCGATGAAGCCGGTGAATCCGAGTTCTTACCGGGGACACTGGTTGATGTTCTGGATTTTGATGAAGCAAACGAAGCACTGGAAGCTGAGGGCAAGCAACTCGCAGAAGGTAAGCAGGTCATCATGGGTATTACCAAGGCTGCACTTGCAACAGATTCCTTCTTATCCGCTGCATCCTTCCAGGAGACCACCAAGGTCTTAACAGAAGCTGCGATCAAGGGTAAGGTAGATAACCTGATCGGTCTGAAAGAGAACGTTATCATTGGTAAGCTGATCCCGGCAGGTACCGGTATGAAGAGATATCGTGATACCAGACTGGATACAGATGACAATCTGAAACTGAACATGCTGGAAGCAGAAGACGATGAAATCAACTTTGGCGACGATGAGGGCGAAGAGCTGGTAGAAATCGAAGATGCTGTAGAAACAGTAGATGTGACATCTGAAGACTAACATAAAGCAGAACTGCGAATAAAGGCTGTTCCCGAGAAATCGGGAGCAGCCTTTTTGAAATTCGTCAGTATGGAATTACACGATGGTGCCGGCAATCGGGAAGCGCGAGCTTAGTCGACGTTGTCCGCAACCGGAAGGGTTTCATCATATTCAAGCGCGCTGGTGTCGGTAGCGATCTGCCAGCGGGTGATCTGATAGAACGAATCGTCATCATCTTCAGGATACTGATAGGTTAACTCGATGTAGAGACGCTGGGTATCGGAGATATCGATAAAAAAGGAAGTGCTTTTGCCGACGGAGGCAAAATATTCGGCTTCGTCAGCGGCGGCATGATAAACGTCGGCTAAGGTATGATCGATCTGTGCGATTTTTTCTTCGGCATCATTGCAGGCAGCATAGTAACTCTCGGTTCGATCGAGGATACGCCGTGTCAAACGCTGATCGGCCGCGGCGCTTGCGATGGAAAGGATCGCAAAGGAGACCAGGCAGAGAATGATGATGATCAGCAGTAAGGAAGATATGCCGTTATGAAGTTGGATCTGTACGCGATTTCGCGGTGAATGATTCATAATGGATCCTTTTCGTTACGTGTCAGTGGCAGATGTTTCTGTACCCGAAGAGAATAAATTTCGGAAGCGTCGGAAATGCTTGTGACATGGATGTCGGTAAATGCAGTTTCGGCATCATTGGAAAAGGTAGCAACGATGCGATATGCAGCCTCGGCAGAATTTTCGATGAGCATCCAGTCTTCATCAAAGGAAAGGGTGATGCTGCCGGAGGCCTCATCATAAGGAATTGTTTGCCCTTCCCCATCGGAGAGCGCCCGGGCGATGTCATTTCCCTGATCGAGCGCATAAAACAGTTCGGCGATGTTTTCGGACCACATACAGGAATTGGTCTGCTCCGTCGCCTGTCTGCTGATCTGATGCGATTGTACATACAGCTGTATACACACCACGGAAGACAATGCAAAGAAGAGAATTGCAATGGTGAATTCCATGAGGAATAAGCCGGAACGTGAATGATTCATAGTGGCTTTCTTTCTGACTTAGTTGGTGGAATGTGTCGCAATATAGATGGAAAAATCGTCTTCAGCCTCGGCTGAGAGCGTAACATGATATAACTGCGGATCCATCTGCTCGATTTCAAATTTGGTACAGGAAAGCAGGGGCTGTCCGGCTTCCGGAGAGATCTTGTGTGCGCTTTTGGTCAACAGTTCGCAAAGTTCATCGCCATGTAAGTAGATATAGGTGGTGTAGGATTCGCGGTCAATGGTCTGTTCTAAAATGAGGGCGTCGCCGTCACCAAAAGAGGTTACAGAGATCGAGCCTGCCGTATCTGCCTGTTGGATCTTTTCGGTAATATAGGCAAAGGCGGTCCTGGTATCATAGTTGTGATTCATCTGTACGGTGATACCGCGATAAACCCTGATCCCCATGATCAGCACCAGTACGGCACAGATGATAAACAGGCCAAGGAGTGAGATCAAAAAGAGAATATCGATGACATGCTTTTGTGTTTGTCTAGTCTTCATAAGCCTCCTTATCTACCGGAAGAATGGTGATATCCGGATAAATGTTTGAGGCGATCACCTGATAGTCGACAAAAAACAAGTCGGTATTATAGGTCAGGCCATAGTGCTGCGTTAAATAATCGAGCGAAGGCGGATAAGTGCCCTCTAAGGCATAGCATTGCATGATGTCACGATGAATGGCATTCTGCAGACTCTCCAACTGGTTATCGTAGGAGGAGCGATCGATCCGCTGCAGTGCGATCACAAAAATCCCAAGGATGACCACGAGCAACAGGAGCGGAAAGACCTTACGAAGAAGAATATGAAGTTGTGAAAAACGCGATTCAAAGCGATTCATAACGACCTCAATAGCTTAAGTAACGTGACATGCGGTTCCTATCCGATGCTGCTCATAATGCCGAGGAGCGGCAAAATTACGGATAATAACACCATACCGATGACCAGGGATAAAATGATGACCAGAGTCGGTTCGATCACGGAGATCATGGACTGGAGCTTCTGGGTGGCACGGTTGTCGTAGTCTACGGCGATCTTACGCATGACCGTATCGCCGGCACCGGTTTTCCAACCGATGGAGATCATTTTATTGTAAAAATTGGAAAAGATCGCAGCTTCGGACAAGGCCTCGGAAAAGGAGGCTCCGCCAGCCAGGGCATCTTTACAGCGTTTCACTTTTTCTGAAAAGATACCGGAGCCCATCAGGTTATAAGCCAGATCCAGACTGTGATAGGTATCCAGACCGGAGCTTAAGGCAACGGCCATACCGCTGGCAAAGCGAGCGGCTGCCACATCTTCCTGAAATGATTTGGTAAATGATATTCTGCTGAGCAGGCTGTTTAATTTTTTGCGTCCCTGTTCTGAGCGGGAGGCAAAGAAATAGAGGCAAAACAGCGCGAGCAAAATCAATAACAGCACAAGCGCATAGCGGTCGAAGTTGCGACCAACCTGCAACAAACCTGCAGAAACACCACTCATCGAGCTTCCGAGTTGTTCAAAGACTTCCTGGAAGATCGGAAGGACACGCGATAACAGGATGTAGATGACTACGAGCATCATCAGCGTCATGATGAGCGGATAACGGATGGCATCGCGGATTCCTGCGGCAATGGTTTCTTCCCGTTCATAATAGTCGGCCAGAGACTGCATAACATCGTCCAGGTTACCGGAGGATTCGCCGAGGTCGATCATGTGAAGGACGTATTCCGGGAAGACACCGGTAGCACAAACGCCGCTGTAGAAGGTCTCGCCACGGCTACAGACATCATAGATTTCCTGATATATTTGTTTTGCTTCGGAAGAATGCGCATCGGAAATCAATAGCTGCATGCCTTCGACCGGAGTGATGCCGGCTTGAAAGATCATGGCGGTTTCCTGGCAGAATGTGGCGATTTCCCGATTGTTGAGTTCAGTTTTTTTCATAGGTAGTTCTCCGTTTGTCGTAACGTAACCAGATTCGTTTGTGGCTAATAGATGTATTTTACGTGATAGTAATCACCGTCGCCGATGTATTTTTTGAGCTTTTGATCCCCTGTGGAGGCACCAAAGGTGGGATCCATCATCGACCAGCTTTCGCCGTCGAACTGAATGATGCCGTTGACCCATCCGATATCGGTGATATAGGTGGAGATCCAGGCGTGGTATACCGTTCCGGCATAGCCGACTTCCATATGGGTCGGAATGCGCTGGCTGCGCAGGATCGAGGCCATGACGGCAGCATAGTCGAGGCAGATGCCGGTGCCGGATGCGATGGTGGCATCGATATCCGGAAGGTATCCGCTTTGGACACTTTCTGCCTTGCCGGTGTCGTAGGAAATATTGGTGATCAGATAGTTGTAGACGTTGGAGATGACATCAAGGTCGGTGTTGGCAGAAAAAGCCAGCTGCTCGCCGAGCGCAATGGTCTCATCTTCAGCGGTGAAATTGACATACTGATTCGGATACAGATAGGCGCCGAAGGCATCTTCGATCGTGACGTCAAATGATTCACTCATCAGGGTGGAGTATGCTTTTTCACTGATGTTTTCGAAGATGGTTACGGTGATCGTGCCGGAGTCGGAGGATAGCGGGAAAACATCGATATCTCCGGTGAGGTTATAGGTGTATGTGGTGCCGTCCGGCAATGCCAGTTTGAGTTTGGCCTTGTCGTTTTGGCCGAGGTATTGCACGGAAATGTAGCCCTGTGCTGCATTGGAATAGTCCACAACATAATCGTCCGTCGTAAAGGTTTCGGTGCCCGGAGAAGCTGGCGTAAGGCAGAGCGGGGTATTGTCACGTGTGCCTTGCTCGGTCGGGATTTCAAAGGGCTCGACTTTGGAGCCGCATCCGCACAGAAGCAACGAAACGCTCAGGAATACGGGAAGTATTCGGTTGAAGCTAAGATGCTGTGAATCCGGGTTCATAGAGGTTATCGTCCTTTTTCTTTCGGAGATAATAACAGGTGCAACTCTTTGCCGTCCTTATCGGGGATGATGATGTTTAATTCATCGCCTTCAAAGGGGAAGACCAGGGTTTGTGATTCAGGATCAACGGAGATCATCGGCACGGAATTTCCGGCCGGGTCGATGATCTCGATGTGTTCGTAATCGATCTCATCACCGGACATGGTGATGTAAAAAATGTCATTTTCCAAATGGTGCTGCACGACGCTGATCGAAGCATCCGACTGCGGATCCTCGGAGATCCGTACGTGAGATGTCGGAAACAGGATCGGGAGAAGAAGCAAAGATACCAGGCAGACGACCGATAAGATCATCAGCATGCGGAAGGTGCGCATTTCCCGTTGCTGTTTCTGATAGAGCTTTTGAACGGATTCGGTTTGGATCTTGATGTTACAGGAGGCAAAGACATTTCGCAGCGTGTCATCTGCCATCTGAAAATCGGCTTTGGTTTTTAAACGATATTTCATGCGAAACCTCAAAAAAACGTACTGTTTTGTAAAACTTTAAGAGAATCATCTGTCAGGAATTGGAAAGCGTTTGCTTAAGCAACTGTTTTGCCTGCTCCAGATATCGCTTGACGCTGCTGAGCGAAATATCCATCGCATCGGCAATGTCGTCCAATTTCAGATTGTTGTAGAACCGTAACGTGATCACGCTTCGCTGCAAAGGCGGCAGGGTGTTGATCGCGTCGCGCAGAGAAGCCTGTTCGCTGGCTTTCAGTGCTTTGCCGGCAGGATCGGAATCGGGATGTGTGTCATAGAATGTCTCGAGGATCTCATCGTCAACGAGTGCATAGTCAGCATTTCGCTTTTGGCTCATGTCATAACATACATGGAAAGAGATCTGGTTGAGCCAGGCGACGAACAGGGTGGGGTTCTTCAACTTATTCAGATTTTTCAATGCAAGAATATAGATTTCCTGAACCGCATCCTGCGCAACAAAAGAATCGCGAAGATAGTGCCTGCAGTAGTTGTATACCTTGTCATATGTTAAGGTATAAACTTCGGAAAACGCAGACATATCTCCGCTTAATGTTTGTGTGACAAGTGCGGCAAGATTTCCATGATTGAGGTCATTCATGAATTCTTACCTTTCGGTCAAACCCGCAAAAGGGGGTATCAATCCTTGTTGTGAAGATCGTGATATGCCTTGGTGATCACTTCGGAGAATCTGCCAAAATGTTCTTCGGAGTTCAATACATATGCCGTGTTCAGATACAGCGGACATGCCATATCACCGGTCTGATTTTCCAAAGTAATGGTGTTATCAAGAACCTCAAGACATTTCTCCATGGTCTCTTTGGTACATTCCGCAATAACGATCAGGAATTCATTACCGCCGTTACGAACGGAAATACCATAGTCTCTCGCTACGGACTCTAAGTTCTCACAGAAGAGGTCGAGGGCTTTATCACCGGCATCTCTGCCGTATTTCTCGTTGATCTCAACAAGGTTCGAGATTTCGATCATGGCGCAACCGACAGTTTCAAGCGCAGTCTGTAACTCGTCGCTCTGGAACATTTTGTCCGCACTGAATCTGTTGAGCATGCCGTCGGAAATATCCATCAGGCCGCTGTAGGTAGCGTTATTAAACGCATTTAAGCGATAAAGATCATAGAAAATGCTGATGAGCGCAAGAAGTAACAGAATCCATACAAATGCACAAAGAAACAGCAGTGTCGAATTGGTGTAAATGTTGTTTCGAAGATCGCTGTTGGTGATCAATACAAGGAAAAATACAACGGCGATGATGATGACGATCGATAACTGAATCTTTTTACTTTTGGTGAAATAACCGATGATGTCTTTGCTGAGCATAGATAGTTGCCTCCCCTTGCGTAATAGAATAGGAAGAAAGAGCACACGCAGACGAACTCTTTCCAGGTGAAAACGTTGTTATTGGTTACGGTTTGATGTGTGAACTGAAAAATAACAATATATATTCCTCATTATAATCGATAAATTGTATGAAAGAAAGTATTTGACAATCAAAACTAATGCAAATATAATAAGTTACTGTGCACGCATTCGCATGTTTGTTTGTGCTGCACAAATTTCTTCTTATTATAAATGGAAGACAAATTTACAAAAGTAGGAGGTGAAACAGAATGCCAACATTTAACCAGTTAGTAAGAAAAGGACGTCAGAGCGTTGCGAAGAAGTCTACAGCACCGGCTCTGCAGAAGGGTTACAACTCTCTGCACAAGAAGAGCATCGATGTTTCTGCACCGCAGAAGCGTGGTGTCTGCACAGCTGTAAAGACTGCAACCCCGAAGAAGCCTAACTCTGCTCTTCGTAAGATCGCCAGAGTTCGTCTTTCCAACGGTATGGAAGTTACATCTTACATCCCGGGTGAAGGTCACAACCTTCAGGAGCATAGTGTTGTTCTGATCCGTGGTGGTAGAGTAAAAGACTTACCTGGTACCAGATACCATATCATCAGAGGTACCCTGGATACTGCAGGTGTAGCTAACAGAAAGCAGGCTCGTTCCAAGTACGGCGCTAAGAAGCCGAAAGCAGCTAAGTAATTTAGCCGAGCAGCTGTTTAGGACCACGAACAGAACTAATTTTAGTGTTGGGATTCTGTATTAATCTTTATTATTTAATAAATAATCTCGCACGAACACATAGAATTAGAAAGACACATGTGAGTACCTATGAATTAATGAGTGTTTGGAAGCCGGTTAACATGCAGCCGTGCGGAAAAATACAATATTGTTAAGGAGGGAAGAAACGTGCCACGTAAAGGACATATTCAGAAAAGAGACGTACTGCCGGATCCTTTATACAACGATAAGGTTGTCACAAAGTTGATCAACAACATCATGTTGGACGGTAAGCGCGGAGTTGCACAGAAGATCGTATACGGTGCATTCGCGAAAGTGGAAGAAAAGGCTGGCAAGCCGGCTCTTGAAGTATTTGGAGAGGCAATGAACAATGTAATGCCTGTCCTTGAAGTTAAAGCAAGACGTATCGGTGGTGCTACATATCAGGTACCGATCGAAGTTAGACCTGACAGACGTCAGGCACTTGCTCTTCGCTGGTTAACCATGTTCTCACGTAAGAGAGGCGAGAAGACCATGGAAGAGAGACTTGCTAACGAGTTAATGGATGCTGCAAACAACACAGGCGCATCTGTTAAGAGAAAAGAAGAAATGCACAGAATGGCAGAAGCAAACAAAGCGTTTGCACATTATCGTTTCTAATCAGGTCGCCTGAGAAGAACGCTGCCGATGTCAGGTAACTGACAGTTCAATGATTTAGGAGGTAATACCTTGGCTGGAACAAGAGAATATCCGCTGGAGAGAACCAGAAACATTGGTATTATGGCGCACATCGATGCAGGTAAGACTACACTGACCGAGCGTATTCTGTATTATACCGGTGTTAACTACAAGATTGGTGATACTCACGAAGGTACTGCTACCATGGACTGGATGGAACAGGAGCAGGAAAGAGGTATCACGATCACATCAGCCGCTACCACATGCCATTGGACATTGGAAGAAAACACAAAGCCGAAGCCGGGTGCTTTAGAGCATCGTATCAATATCATTGATACCCCTGGACATGTTGACTTTACTGTTGAGGTTGAGCGTTCCCTTCGTGTACTTGACGGCGCTGTTGGCGTCTTCTGTGCAAAGGGTGGTGTTGAACCTCAGTCTGAAAATGTATGGCGTCAGGCTGATACTTATAACGTACCGAGAATGGCATTCATCAACAAGATGGATATCCTCGGTGCAAACTTCTATGGTGCCGTAGAGCAGATCAGAACAAGACTTGGTAAGAATGCCATTGTTCTTCAGCTGCCGATCGGTAAGGAAGATGATTTCAAGGGCATCATCGATCTGTTCGAGATGCAGGCTTATATCTACAATGATGACAAGGGAACCGATATCACTCTGTGCGACATTCCGGATGATATGAAGGATGATGCACAGCTGTATCGTGATGAACTTGTTGAGAAGGTATGCGAGCTTGATGACGAACTGACCATGATGTATCTGGACGGTACAGAGCCGTCTGTAGAAGATATGAAGGCCGCACTGCGTAAGGCAACCTGCGAATGCCGAGCTGTCCCGGTTTGCTGCGGTTCCGCATATCGTAACAAGGGTGTTCAGAAGCTTTTGGATGCAGTTATTGAGTACATGCCTGCTCCGACAGATATTCCGGACATCAAGGGTACCGATCTTGAAGGTAACGAAGTAGAGAGACATTCCTCAGATAATGAGCCGTTCTCTGCTCTGGCATTTAAGATCATGGCTGACCCGTTCGTAGGTAAACTTGCATTCTTCCGTGTATACTCCGGTACCTGCAAGTCCGGTTCCTACGTACTGAACGCAACCAAAGACAAGAAGGAACGTGTAGGTCGTATCCTTCAGATGCATGCAAACAAGAGAAACGAGCTGGATGAAGTATTCTCCGGTGATATCGCTGCAGCAGTAGGCTTCAAGTTTACAACAACAGGTGATACCATTTGCGACGAGCAGCATCCGGTAATCCTTGAGTCTATGGAATTCCCTGAGCCGGTTATCGAGCTGGCGATCGAGCCGAAGACCAAGGCAGGTCAGGATAAGATGACCGATGCGCTTGCAAAGCTTGCTGAAGAAGATCCTACCTTCCGTGCACATACAGATAAAGAGACCGGCCAGACCATTATCGCAGGTATGGGTGAGCTTCATCTGGAAATCATCGTTGACCGTCTGCTTCGTGAATTCAAGGTAGAGGCTAACGTAGGTGCACCGCAGGTTGCTTACAAAGAAACATTTACAAAGCCTGTTGATCAGGAATACAAATATGCAAAGCAGTCCGGTGGTCGTGGTCAGTACGGTCACTGTAAGGTTAAATTTACACCGATGGATCCGAATGGCGAAGAGACCTTCAAGTTCCAGACAACAGTAGTCGGCGGTGCGATTCCGAAGGAATATATCCCGGCGATCGGCGAAGGTATCGAGGAAGCAGCAGCTGCCGGTATCCTTGGCGGATTTCCTGTGCTTGGTGTAGATGCGAACGTATATGATGGTTCCTATCATGAAGTCGATTCTTCCGAAATGGCATTCCACATCGCAGGTTCTATGTGCTTCAAGGAAGCTATGAAGAAAGCTGCTCCGGTACTTCTTGAGCCGATCATGAAGGTCGAAGTAACGATGCCGGAAGAGTACATGGGTGATGTCATCGGTGATATCAACTCTCGTCGTGGACGTATCGAAGGTATGGAAGATATCGGCGGCGGCAAGATGGTAAAGGGTTATGTACCGCTTGCTGAGATGTTCGGTTATTCCACAGACTTACGTTCTAAGACACAGGGACGTGGTAACTACTCAATGTTCTTCGAGAAATACGAGCAGGTACCGAAGAACGTACAGGAGAAGGTGCTTGCCGAGAAGGCAAAATAAGCCTTGAAAAGATCAGTGTTTTTGATATAATTTGAAATAGCTGATTTAAATGGGAAGAAATGATCTTTCCATACACTTTGCAAAGCAAAGATGAAACCGAAAGAATATTGAATTGTTATTCAATCAAGGAGGAAATTAGAAATGGCTAAAGCTAAGTTTGACAGAACCAAACCACATTGTAATATCGGTACCATCGGCCACGTTGACCATGGTAAAACAACTCTGACAGCTGCAATCACAAAAGTTCTGGCTGCAAGAGTAGACGGTAACGCTGCAACAGATTTCGAGAACATCGATAAGGCTCCGGAAGAAAGAGAAAGAGGTATCACAATCTCTACAGCTCACGTTGAGTATCAGACAGAAAAGAGACACTATGCTCACGTTGACTGCCCGGGACATGCTGACTATGTAAAGAACATGATCACAGGTGCTGCTCAGATGGATGGTGCTATCCTCGTTGTAGCTGCTACTGATGGTGTTATGGCTCAGACAAAGGAGCACATCCTTCTGTCCCGTCAGGTAGGCGTACCTTACATCGTAGTATTCCTGAACAAGTGTGATATGGTTGACGATCCTGAGCTGATCGAGCTGGTTGAGATGGAAGTAACCGAGCAGCTTGAAGAGTATGGCTTCGAAGGCTGCCCGATCATCAAGGGTTCTGCTCTGAAGGCTCTGGAAGATCCGAACGGCGAATGGGGCGACAAGATCATGGAGCTCATGAGCACTGTAGATAGCTACATCCCGGATCCGCAGCGTGATACAGATAAGCCGTTCCTGATGCCTGTAGAAGACGTATTCACAATCTCCGGTCGTGGTACTGTTGCTACCGGTAGAGTAGAAAGAGGTACATTACATCTTTCTGATGAAATCGAAATCGTTGGTATCAAGGAAGAGACTACTAAGTCTGTTGTAACTGGTATCGAGATGTTCCGTAAGACACTTGACGAAGCTCAGGCTGGTGATAACATCGGTGCTCTTCTTCGTGGTGTTGATCGTACTGATATCGAAAGAGGTCAGGTTATCGCAAAGCCGGGTACAGTAACTTGCCACAAGAAGTTTACTGCTCAGGTTTACGTTCTGACAAAAGATGAAGGTGGTCGTCATACACCGTTCTTCAACAACTACAGACCGCAGTTCTATTTCAGAACAACAGACGTAACAGGTGTTTGCAACCTGCCTGCTGGTACTGAGATGTGCATGCCTGGCGATAACATCGAGATGACAATCGAACTGATTCATCCGATCGCTATGGAGCAGGGTCTTACCTTCGCTATCCGTGAAGGTGGTAGAACCGTAGGTTCTGGCCGTGTTGCTACAATCATCGAATAATTGTAAGCATATCGCATACGATAAAAACAATACAACCGCTTCGGGATCCCCCGGAGCGGTTGTTTTTTGCATAAAAAAGGAAGAGTGCAATAGGAAACACTCTTCCGGATTATACTGCGATGTGTTTGTGCGCGAAAAAGTTATTTGGTCCAACGACCGGCTGCACCACATGGAAGAACCAGACCGGTAGAAGAAACAGGAAGTCCGACTTCGTCAGCTTCTACATGACCGCCAAACTTTTGGGCGATGACCGTATGAAGCATATAATTCAGAACTGCCGGCTGCAAACCGGTGGTGTACGAATTTAACAGAAGAAAGAGCGAATCATCGGATAGGAGCTGACTGGTCAACTCGAGGAAAGCGTAAATGTTTTCCTCCATTTTCCAAATTTCACCCTTGGGACCTCGACCGTAGGATGGCGGATCCATAATGATGGCATCATAATGGTTGCCTCTTCGGATCTCTCGTTCAACAAACTTTCCGCAATCATCGACAAGCCAACGGATCGGAGCTTCGGAGAGTCCGCTTGCAACTGCATTTTCTTTGGCCCAGGTGACCATACCTTTGGAAGCATCCACATGAGTGACGGACGCACCTGCTTTCGCAGCAGATACTGTGGCTCCGCCGGTATAGGCGAAGAGATTGAGTACCTT
>JAILPR010000088.1 GCA_024699355.1 Lachnospiraceae bacterium | reverse complement strand
TGCACTGGCCTATAGCATCCGCAGCGAAGTCGCACTGATGATGTCTCTGCCGCTCCTGCTCCTGTTGCTCTCTAAGGCCATCCACCAAAAATCCCGTAGCAGTTTTCTGTTTCCGGCATCCGGCCTGCTTTCGCTATTGGTGGTGCTTGTACTCATCGATCTGGCTGCTTACAGTGGCACTACCTGGAGTGCTTACCGCACTTATAATGCATCGAGAGAGTCGATCGTGGACTATGACGGCTATCCGGCGTTTGATACACACGAAGATGCCTATCGGACGCTTGGGATCACCGAGTCCTCTTATGTCGCAGCGTCTTCTTATTATGCACTGGCGCAGGATCCTCACTGGACTGCCGAAAGTATGCAGACCCTGGCTGAGATTTCCGCAAAGGAGCATTCGCTGGAACATGTCTCCGGCCAGGTCATCTATCTGCGCCTGACCGGCCAGCTGATCCGGATCTCTTCGGAGATTTTGCGTGACTGGTTCGAAACGGACAATCGCCCCTGTAACCTGATCTCGCTGGTGCTGTTTGTACTCTTTGCGCTCCTGACCATCGGACAGCTGTGTAAGTGCCGGTGGGAAGCGCTGATCGCGTTCCTTGCCGTCCTGGTCTCACATTATGCACTCATGGGATATCTGTACTACATCGGCCGTCACCCTTACCGTGTCACACAGTGTATTTATATCGCCGAGATATTCTGGCTGCTATTTTTGCTGTTGCGCTACGAAGTATCCAGGTTCCCGCTCTTTCTCAGTGCGCTGGTCCTGATCCTGACGGTACGCTTTGCGCCGCATAAGCTTCTCGATACCGCAAGGACTTCTGCTTCGATACTTACCTATAGCGAAAACTACGAAGCGCTGCGCGCCTATACCGATGCGCATCCCGACACCCTGTATCTGACCGACACCTTATCGGTCACCTATTTTACCAAAAATGCCCTGCAGGCGGCTTCTTACGAAGCCAACGTTCTGCCGCTCGGCACCTGGTGTGCGGGCAGCCCCTGGTACAGTGCAGTCTTTTCGTCCTTTGGCATCACGGATGCCTCGCAGCTTTTGCTGGATGATCCGCAAAGTGCATTTCTCATCATGGATCTCGGACAGGAGGATCCGGCGTCTTATCTGACCGCCTATTATGAAGAATACCTTGGCAAAGAGGTCAACGCGACGGTCGCAGACACCATTGACTGCAGTGAGGACATCCGTTTCTATGTCATCACACTTTCTTCGGCGCAGCCTGCCGGGAAGTAAACGGCGCAGCCTGCCGGGAAGTAAATGGCGCAGCCTGCCGAAAAGTAAATGATCTGTCAAATAAAGAGGGAACGAACCACATCGGCTCGTTCCCTCTTTTGATCTTTCATATCTGAACTTTTTGTTATCTGATATAGTATCTGAAATATTTCCCGTCGATCACCTGCGATGCTCCGAATTGATCCTCGATCCACTGCATCATCCAGGTATCTGCATCATATTTGCATTCGCCGTACCAACACTGCACAGCGATCACATCCGGGTACTTCTCCGGATTGCGCTCCCAGTAATCCAGGAGATTCTCATCAAAGGTCGGCGAACAGATCGTCGTACTGTTTGAGACATTCACATCCTCCACATACATCACACAGAGCGTATTGGTATCCATGACCAGAAGGCTATCGCCCGGTGCCACATAGGTGTGAAATTCTTCCCAGGTACTCTCAGTGATGTAGCCCTGCATGTACTCTACCAAAATGCCTTTGGCAGGTCCCTGCTCGATGATGTTGCCGACCACGGTCACGTTTTTCATCAATCCGTCATTGTCCGGATAGGCCCAGCCCTTCACAAAGGTTGCCACGCCGCACCAGGCGATCAGTGTCACCATCGCGTATCTATGATAGAGCTGCGGGTAGCGCTCTTTGGTATCGATCAGCCATAAAAGCATCGCACCGGCCACGCCACTGAGCAGATATTTCACGGTCGTAAAGGTCGTTAAATTCGTCAACATCATGACTGCGATAAAGATGACGATGTTGCTGCCAATGATCAGCACGCCTGCTGCCTTGCGTTTCGTATCCCGCGTATGAAGGATCGCGGCGATCCCGCCGGCCAGGATCAGATAGTACACCGTATACGGATAGGACCATTCATTTTTC
>JAILPR010000036.1 GCA_024699355.1 Lachnospiraceae bacterium | reverse complement strand
AAGCAGCAACTTGTCGGGATCCTGGAAGCCTTTTCCGAATGCACCGGTCTGCAGAGTCAGGTCATTGACGAGACGGGGGCACTTCTTCTGGCTACCGGTTCCTCCTGCGCGTTTTGCCGCTCCTTTTCCCGGTTTCGTCCCTCTGATGATTCCTGCGAAAAAGAGCATTTGAAAGCCGCGCTTCGCAGTGTGGACCTCGGAGAGTCCTACATTTTCGCCTGCCATGCCGGGCTCAACCACATCACCTTCCCCTTTATTTACAAAGAGGCGTTTCTCGGTGCGGTTCTGGTCGGTCCGTTTTTGATGGAAAAGCCGGATTCTCTGTTGCTCTCCGATATTTCCAAACGCTATCACATCCCTTTGGAAAAAACGTTGGATCTCTATGATGATTCTGCGGCGATCCCCTGCCTTGTGCCCTCGAAAGTCACGCACATCAGCCGGCTGCTCACCTATTCATTCAACGGACTGTTACAGGATTCGCAAATGCAGCTTTTGGTCAACCGGGACAAACTTCAGCAGCAGTCCAAGATCAGTGAATCCATCCAGATGTACAAAAACAGCGGCATCAAAGCGCCGACGACCTATCCTTACGAAAAGGAGAAAGAACTGCTCACCTACGCCAAGAGCGGCAACATCAACAAGAGTAAAGCGACCTTAAACGACCTGCTCGGTTACGTGCTCTTCTCCGAAGGAAATGATCTGGACAATATCAAGGCCCGGGCCATGGAGCTATCTTCGCTCCTCTCCCGCGTCGCCATCGAAGGCGGTGCCCAGACCGACAGCATCCTTAGGATCAACAACCGTTTCCTAAAGGACTTAAGTTCGATCAACAATCTCGACAACCTCTGTCTGAAGATTCAGGAGATCGTGGTCACCTTTGACGAAACGATGTTCCGCCGGATCCCGGGCAAAAACGGAGAAATCATCCGTCGCGCCTTTACCTATATTTCCGACAATTATGCGCACCGCCTCACACTCGAAGAGGTTGCGGCATACGTGCATTTGAATCCATCCTATTTTTCCACGCTGTTCAAGCAGTCCTCCGGATCCTCGTTTCGCGAGTACTTAAACATGGTCCGCATCGAAGCCAGCAAGCATCTGCTCGAGAGTACCGACTATGCACTGATCGACATTGCCGTTGCCGTCGGGTTCGAAGACCAGAGTTACTTTACCAAGGTCTTTAAGAAATACACCGGACTGACGCCCAAGCAATATCGCATGTAGCGCCGGGCCGCTTCCCGTGGTCAAAACTGCCCCGCCGGTTTCCCGACGGGGCGTTATGTATTACTCCAGATGATACACTTCTTCCATCCCCGACCAGAATTCGCCTTCTTTTCGGTCTTCCAGCGGCTGCATCAGCGGCTTCACCACATCCCACCAGGCCTGGGTATTGGGATCCGCGGCCATCTTTGCCATATCCGCCTCAAAGTCCTCTCCGTCATATTCATACGTTGCAAAGAGATACTCTCCTCTGCTGTAGATCGTATAATTCCGAAGATGACATTCCCTGATCATCTCATTGACCCCCGGCATCGGGTTGGCATGCCATTTCTTATAGGCTTCCAGGTCTTTGACCTTGATCATCTCTCCAAATCTTCTGACTGCCATATTGCCTCCTTTTTGATCGATCGAACGCAGTTTACGACAACGTTCTTTGTCACCGACATCTCTTAATAAAGCTTGGTTGCCTCATCAAAGAGCGCTTTGATGTTGGCTGGCGGTACATCCGGCATGATCGCTTCATGGCTCGGTGAAATGATCAATCCCGTCGGGAAGATCGTACGCAGTTCGTGTACCTTGGCCTTCACCTCTGCCGGTGTGCCGTTGCACAGCAGATCCTGGGTATCCACACCGCCGCAGAACGATACCTGGCCGGCAAATTTGTCATGCAGGTTCTTGGCATCCATGTTGGCCGCCAGTGCCTGGATCGGATGGATCGCATCCACGCCGGCTTCAATGAGTTGCGGAATCGCTTCCACGATCGAGCCGCAGGAATGATAGATGACCTTTAACCCATAGGAATGTGCCTGCTCGATCAGCTTCTTTGCCCCCGGGATCACAAAATCCCGTACGCAATCAGGCGAGATCATCAAGCCTCTCTGGCTGCCGATATCATTACCGATCAGCACGGCATCAAGCTCACCTTTGGTCGCTTCAAAGAAAATCTCATTGGCCTTTAAATAAAAGTCCACGATATGATCATCCACCGCCTGATAGATCTCCGGATTTGCGATCATATTCATCAGCGCCGTCTCCATACCGAAGGATGCACAGGCATCCTGGAAGTGTGCCGACCAGGCCATGGCCAGACGCACTTTATCTTTCGGTGCCATCTGTACGCGACGACGGCACTCCTCCGGATCGATATACTTTGCAGGATCCGGCCATTCAAAAAAGTCCAGATCCTCCAACTCTTCGGCCTCTTTAAAGCAGCCGTCCGCCGTTAAGGTTCGATTCTCCGCATCGACATTGCCGTCCATGTACCAGTCAAACGCTGCATAAATGGCACTGGCCGTCGGTGATTCATACGGATACTCGATCGCATAAAAATCATCTCCGATCGCCAGCTTCAGCTCATGCATATTGCTGACGCCGTAATACTGAAACAGGCCCGGCTGTGATTTGATATCCGGCATGCCAAGCCATGCTGCCGGGCGATCTAC
>JAILPR010000010.1 GCA_024699355.1 Lachnospiraceae bacterium | reverse complement strand
GCATCCGCCCAGTTCTGCAGATAGCCGCACACGTCCCGGAGATCCTCCTTTTTGTCAAGTGCCGACGGATCAAAGAGAATGCTCTGCCCGCCCAAAAGATAAATGCCCTTCTCAAAGGAAACCCGTGTTCTGATGCTCGATGCCGGAAAGAACATGACGATCGTCTTGCCGCTTAGGCACCCTTTATACAGCTCTATCTCATCTGCGATCGCAAAGATGTCGGAAAGCGCCGGTTTCGAAAGATCTGTCAGGCGAAGAAACGAGCAGCCGGTATCGATCCTGGTGAAGTACTCAAGGTCACTTTCGTGATGAATATAGGCGCCGTTCCTGATCTGCACCTTCAGGCTTGCCGGATTATCTTTGTGAACAGATAAATAGGCTTCGCGGATCCCCATTTGGCGCGCTTTTTTGAGCGTCAGGGCAAGTCCTTTTGTCGCATAGCCTTTGCCTCTGTATTTCCCGGAAATTCCATAGCCGATGTGTCCCGCCCCTTCCCGCAAAAAATCATTCAGGAAATGACGCAAATTAAAGATCCCGACATACGCATCTCCGTCTGCCAGGACAAAGGAGGTATCCGGCACAAATCCTTCCGGCAATTCTTTTCCCAGCGACCAGTTGCGCTTTAATTCGATCCAGGAAAGGAACTGCTCATAATTGTAGCCATATACCGAATTGACAAACCCGTTTTCATCTTTCGGGAAAGACATATAAAGGTCATACGTTTTGCGATAATCCGAATCCTGTATTCTGATCAGTTTCATATTCTGTTCCCTTTCAATTCTTCATTTCTTTTTAAGATTTTATCACGTTTCCTTATGCTACACTAATAATGGGAGAATTCTTTTTATGAAGAGGGATAAAATCTTATGAAATGGCGCCTTAAAAGACTACGTCAAATTCTAAAAAAACTCGGGCTACGAACCTTACTATGGTACTTCACGTGGCTCTTCAGTTTCCTTGCTCTGGTCATTTATTCGTTTCGCGGGCGCTATGAATTTGCCTCCGAAAACATCGAATATGAGACCAGTATCGCTTCGCTCCGGACAGCACAGGAGTTTCAGGACTTTTTATCCGACATCGAATCAGAGTTTAATATAACGGTAGCGTGCATCTCGGAGAAGCTCTATGAGCAGGATTCACCGGAAATGCTTCAGGACTATTTTGTCCGGCGCACGGAGGAAGTCAACCGCTCCGACGAGGATATCGATTATATCTTCTACGGTGTCATCAACGGTCAGTTCTTTGACGGTACCAATTGGGTCGTTGATGAAAGCTACTCTGCACAGGATCGAGACTGGTACCGCACTGCCATGAAGCAAAACGGCGAGATCGTCTATATTCCATCCTATGAGGATCTGCGTACCGGCAACTATGTCGTCACGATCGCAATGTCGCTCCCGTACGATGAAACCGTGATCGCCCTGGATGTTAATGTGAACCTGCTGCAAAAATATGCGGAACAGAACTTCGATCGGACCGCCAATAAACAGGTCATCATCCTGGATGACAACGGTACCGTCGTGATCCACTCCGATAAAGACGAGATCGGTAAAAACTACGCGGCAGAAACAGACACGCTCGGTGCCTTTGTCTATGACCTGTGGACTAGGTACGGCGAGCAGGATGAGGCCACCTGGTTTAAGATTGATGGTCATAACTACATGCTGGGAACCGCCAAGATCAATGATGTCTGGTCCGCGCTTACCATCATGGATACGCACAAAGACGTGCAGGAGCTGTTTCGCTTTTTGATCTTTTCTCTCCTGTTCGTCATCGCCGGATCCGTAGTCATCTTTCTCATTATGATGTACTCGGCATCCAAAAAACTCCGGCTCGATGATTTCTATGAGAACCTGACCACGCTTTCCAAATCCTATATGACCATGCATAAGATCGATCTGGAGATGGATTCTTTTCAGGAGATCCATTGCAGGAATCCAAAGATTCGTGATGCCATCGGCAAAAACACCCGCGGTGCATCTGAGAAAATGCTGCAGATCATGCAACGCTTCACAGCCAAAGAATCGCTCGAAGATGTCCTCTTCTTTGTGGACCTCCATACACTTCCTACACGAATCGGCAGCGCAGACTCTTTGACGATCGAGTTCTTAGGCAATCATCTACACTGGATGCGTGGACGATTCAGCGTCGCCGAACGCGGATCCGACGGTCTTGCAAAAAGTGTCATCTGGACCGTCGAGTCCATTGAAGAAGAAAAACGGGAACGTGAGCGCCTCCAGTACCTGGCTGAAACAGATAAACTGACAGGTATCCGTAATCGCGGCAGCGGCGAAGCCAAGATCAGTGAATATCTGCACACCTATGACGGCATGTTTCTCCTCTTTGACGTGGATAAATTCAAAAGTATCAATGATACTTACGGCCACAGCATCGGTGATAAAGTCCTGACTGCCGTTGCCGACTGTCTCAAAGCTTCATTCCGTGAGGATGACGTGGTCATGCGTCTGGGTGGTGACGAATTCGTCGCCTTTGCAAGGAATGTCAAAACCCGTGCAGAAGCGCAGCAGATCATCAACCGGCTCTTTGCGGGCATTGACGACATCCGGATTCCTCATAAAGAGGAGCTGCGCGTCAGGATCAGTGCCGGTGTCACGTTCAGCAGGCGGGACAACAGTCCGACTTTTAAGGAGGTCTACAAAAAAGCAGACGAAGGGACTTATCAGAGCAAGATCGAAAACGGCAACTTCGTCACTTATGTGGAATAACCCCACCGCTCCGCGAAATCTGCCTCTGTCGAATCTTTCGATTGGCCGCCTCTGCCGGGGCCACAATAAAAATTTACTTACATCAACCTCCGGATTGTGATACAGTATCAACTGTGGAGCACCACAATAGAAATAAGCCGGCGGCGTAGTCTATTTGACTACGCCGCCTTTTTTTGATGTAAGGAGGAAGTTATGCCAACAACCAAATCTGAAAAACTCATCTTCGGACTGCTCATGTCCTATACCATGGCCTACGGAATGGAAGTTTACAACACCGCGATCAACATGGGCTATAGCTTTGCCACCGGCGCCGGCTTTTCGTCCATGACCAACGCTGTCTTCTTAGCGGCACTCAAAGAAACACCCTATATGGGACTCTTTGTCCTGCTCACGTCCACCCTCTTCGGGAACCGCATCGGTGCCCGGTTTATGGAAAAACACTGCAATCCCCAAACCGATAATCCCTACTTTTGTACGCTGCTGCGACAGGCAGGAACGATTGCGATCATGTGTCCCACAATGAGTCTGATCGCATCCGTTTTATTCAATCTCGTTCTGGGCGATGCCCCGATCTCACAACTGCCTGCCATCTGGATCGGTACCGTCCTCAAGAATTTTCCGATGGCGTTCTTTTGGAACATGTTTGCCGCCGCACCACTCACCAGGTTCCTGTTTCACAAAATTCAGGCACTGTCCAAATCCTGCTGACGAAAGTTCCTCCCTCCATATATAATAGAATCAGGAGTTTGCTTCCCGGATGGTCACTTCCGCAAAATCGACATCCCGGAAGCGGTTTTGGGAGGGAACATGAAGAAAGATACGTTAGAACTGATCAAGTCAATCTTATACATCACTGCCGGTGCCATCATCGCAGCCTTTGCAGTCGAGGAATTCCTCGCGCCAAACAAGATTTTTGATGGTGGCGTTGTCGGCGTCAGTATGATCCTGTCGCATTTCCTGCCGGTCAAACTCGGCATTTTGACTTTCATAGTCAACATTCCGTTTCTGCTTTATGCATTAAAACACATCGGTCATGCCTTCCTGGCAAAGGCCGTCTATGCGATGCTGCTCTTCTCGATCTTTGTCGGGATCTTTGAGCCCTTCACTGCGACGACCTACGATAACCTGCTGGCAACCGTCTTTGGCGGTGTCATTTTGGGTACCGGCGTGGGACTCGTCCTGCGCGGTGGCGGATGCCTTGATGGCACAGAGATCGTCGGCATCCTGGTTGGCCGAAAGACGTCTCTTTCCACCGGAAATGTCATCTTTGCCATCAACATTGTGATCTACGCCATTGCCGGTCTGATCTTTGGCATTGACAGCGGTTTTTATTCGATCCTGATGTATTTCATCACGTCAAAAGTCATCGACATGATTGAAACCGGTATGGAGCAGGCCAAATCGATCATGATCGTCACGGAGGATGGCAAACAGATCGCCGATGCCATCTACCAAAACTTCGGGCGCACCGTTACCTTTATCAAGGGGGAGGGCCTTGTCAGCGGCACCGAAAAAGATATTCTTTACTGCGTCGTCACCCGTGCCGAAATCTATGATCTCAAAAAGATGCTGACCGGCATGCGGGTGGAAGCCTTCTCTACCGTTTCCGACATCTCTGAGATCATCGGAAATCACGTAAAAACAACGCATTCCGATCCATCCGCTCTCTAATTTGTCGCACTTTATTATGAATTTTTAAAAATTTGATAAATTTGTGTTAATTTTTAGCACTTATGTTAATTCATATTGTACAATTAGTCTGTAGTATCGAAATTGTATCATTTTTTTCATCGATAAAGACAAATCATGACTTAAGGAGGTACCCCTATGCCCGGAGATAAAATGTCTGATGCCGAAATTGCTGCTTTGATCGCAAGCATGGCCGGCAATGATGCGCCGGCACCTGATCCGGCTCCTGCTCCGGAGCCGGTACCCGAACCAGTACCGGAACCTATTCCGGAGCCGATTCCTGAGCCTGTTCCCGAACCCGTTCCCGAACCTGTTCCCGAACCTGTACCGGAACCTGTTCCTGAACCTGTACCGGAACCTATTCCGGAGCCTGTTCCCGAACCCGTTCCCGAACCCGTTCCCGAACCTGTACCGGAACCTATTCCCGAACCTGTACCGGAGCCGATTCCTGAACCGATTCCAGAACCCGTAGAAGAAGCTCAGATCATCGAGGAATTGACGATTCCGGAAGAAGTGCCGATCCCGATGGATATTCCGGTGGTGGATGAAACACCGATCGCCATGGATATTCCGGTAGCCGAGGAAGCACCGGTAGTGGATGCCTTTGCGGATGTTTCTCTGGAAGATCTGCCGTTAGAAGACGGTGCATCTATCTTAGATGACACACCGATTTTTGAAGAGACACCGGTATTCGAAGAAGTTCCCGCGGAAGAAACACCGATCGATACAGATCTGCCGCTTGGCGAAGACTTACCGATCAGTGAAGAAGTACCGGTAGATACTGCTTCTATTCTGGATGAAGCAAGTGTTCCGGATGATGTGTCCTTAGAATCCATCCTGGCGGAAGAGCCCGTTCTGGAAGCCGCCGCTGAAGAGATTTCCTTCCCGGAGACGGAAGCAGGTGCAGAGCCGGCACCGAGTATGCCGCTGCAGCCGCCGATGGCAGTTTCCGAACCGGTGATTTCCGTAGAAGAGATCGTCGGCAACATGCTGGGTGGTGCGATGGCCGGCAGTTCCGGCGGACGTGGCTTAGAGATTGCCATTGGTGAAAGCGGCAGTTCCTACATTGCCTTTACGCTCTCTCCCGAGAAGATCTCAAAGACCACAGGACTTGTCACCTCCGGTGATGTTCCTGTTATGCTGATGGGTAACTTCTTAAGCATCGCCTATGAAGAAACCGTCATTCGCAAGAACCTGTTGACCGGTGATACCAATACGCGCACGTTAAACTCCGCGATCACCTCAACGATCAACCATACGCTTGCAAATTCTTCTCTGGCAAATGCGCTGATCATTCAGCAGAAGGCCGGACTTGCGGAAGTTCTCGATCAGATCCTTGCACTCTCCGATGAGCCGGATCGTATCAACCAGATCAATG
>JAILPR010000222.1 GCA_024699355.1 Lachnospiraceae bacterium | reverse complement strand
TTGTCCTACGTTTTCGATCCTCTTACACATCTGCGTCGAGATCGTCAGGCTGGCACTGTAGCTGTAGGAATACAGTCCCATATAGTAATGCGGCTGACGCATCCAGGTCAGCTCTGCGCCCGGTGTCAACTCTACCGCATCCCCCCAGAACTTCTCAAGCACCTGCCGGAAGATCTCACTGAGCGTCCCGGCCTGTACGCTTCTGCCTTCGGAAACGATGCGATTTGCTTCTCTCTGATAAGCCGCTTCCAGAAGATGCGTAACGAAATTGTGGTAGTAGGTATTGCTGACCATATTGGCCAGCACCCATCTGCGGAATCTCGGATCCTCATTTTGACGGATCATGTAATGTGCCATCAACAGTTCATTGATCGTCGATGGTGCCTCCACAAAATAATTCGGTACCTGCGTATCAAAAACAGACTGTGCGTTTCCGCAGGCGCGGAAGTGTCCCGCATGCCCCAGTTCATGTGCCAGAGTAAAGACATCCGACATCTTACCGTTCCAGCTTAGCAGGATAAAGGACCCCTTTTGATAAGGGCTTTCGCAGAATCCGCCGGTGCTCTTGCCCTGGTTTTTGGCAAAGTCGATCCAGCGCCGGTCAAAGGCTTCCCGCACCATGGAGACATAATCATCACCCATCACCGATAAGCCCTGCTCGATGTACTGCCTTGCTTTGTCGATCGTCACATCCGGACTGTAGGCCGGATCGATCGGAAGCTTCAGATCCGCATAGGTCATGCGATCGAGATGATGGATCTTTTGGATCAGCGCCGCGTACTTTCTCATATGCGGAGCAAGTTTTTCCATGATCAGATCGATCTGACGATCATACATTTCACGTGTCACCTTCTGATAAAACAGATCCATTTCTTCCAGATCTGCAAAGCCGCGCAGTCTTGCCATCACGCGTTCCTGCTGGAGATGTGCATTAAATGCTGCCGCCGTCGCATGCTGATACTGCGCGATCTTTTGGGAAAATGCCGCAAAGGCCGCACGTCTAATCCGGGTATCCGGCTCGTACTCGTAGTCATCTTCAAATAAGGAGTAGCCCAACGGATAGCACTTGCCGTTTGCCTCAAACTCCTCAAACTTCATGTCCGCAAGCTTCAGCGTATTGTAAATCTCATACGGCGCATGGATGGTATGTCCCATCGCTGCGACCACACGCTCCGCCTCAGGATTTAACATATGCGGTTTTTGTGCCAGGAGATCCTGCAGATAGACCTTGCATCCGCCGGCCTGCACGATCGCTTCCTGCAACACCTGCTCCGGAAGATATGCGATCTCGCTCTCGACAAAACTCAGATTACTCATCGTCTCGGTCAGGATGCTCTCTACCTTCGATGCACGCACCTTGGCTTCATCATCATAGTAGTCCACTTCCACCGCCAGAGAAGCATAGCTCCCCGCATGTTCCATGATGATCCGGACCTGCTCATAGTCTGCCAGACAAGCCAGTACCTGCTCCGCGTTCTTTAATTGTCCGCGATACGTATCGACCATGTTTGATGCCTGCTGCTGCATGCGTTGCACATCGGCCCAAAGCGCCTCATCGGTCGGATAGATCAGGGATAAGTCCCAGGTCAGTGCCTGATCGACTTCATTTCTCATACAAAGTTTTTCTTCCATTTCGAATTTCGATCCTTTCTGTAACTCAGTGCTATCCTCTATCATAGACGCTCCGTCACTTGCCCGCAATGCCGGATAAACGTAACGTGCGCATTCCTATCCGCAACACAGGATCACCGGAGCGCGCATTCCTTTCCGCAACGGTTGCGCAGCCGCTTTCTATCTTGCTATACTAATGGGGATTGTTTTTGGGAGGTTGATCAAATGAATCGCGAAAGACTTGGCAGTAGAATGGGATTTATCATGCTTTCGGCAGGATGTGCCATCGGCTGTGGAAATGTCTGGAAATTCCCGTGGATGTGCGGTCAGAACGGTGGTGGCAGCTTCATGCTGGTCTACCTGATCTGCCTGATCATTTTAGGGATCCCGGCTCTGGTCATGGAATTTTCGATCGGACGCGCTGCACAGAGCAGTCCGCTTTATATGTATCGCAAACTCGAACACCCCGGACAGAAATGGCACATCTTCGGATGGCTCTGCCTGATCGGCAACATTTCTCTGATGGCGTTTTATTCGGTGGTCTGCGGCTGGATCATCTATTACTTTTACCGATTTGTGACAGGAGATGCCGCAGCGCTGGATTTTAATGCGATGGTCGCTGATCCGCAGATCAATGTCATGTTTTTGCTGATCACGCTGCTGATCGCATTTCTGGTCCTCTCCTACCATCTGCAGGGTGGTCTGGAGCGCTTTTCCAAGATCATGATGTCGGCACTGCTCATTCTGATGATCGTACTTGCCGGACACAGCCTGCTGTTAA
>JAILPR010000242.1 GCA_024699355.1 Lachnospiraceae bacterium | reverse complement strand
GGTAACCATCTCTGTTGCCATATCTGTATCACGGATCTGGCTTTCAGCAGAGGTCGTATTCTCAACTACGTTATCCAGGTTGTTGATCGTGTGCTCTAATCTGTTCTGAACAGCACCGAGTGCAGCTCTCTGATCAGATACCTTCTGCAGTGCATCTGTGATGGCGTCAATTGCATAGGTTGCAGCGGAACTGTCATCATCAGCGGTATCAGTGTCTGTCGATACAACGTTCAGACCGTTAATACCGAGGTAGCTGGAATTCATCTGCTCGATCTGAACACCGATCTTATTGGTCATGTCGGCATCTGCTCCAACGTGCAGGTTGAAGGACAATGCCTTATTAACGGTAGCAGTAGCCGGTGTAATTGTGAATACATTATTTGCTGCGGAAACTTCTCCAGTACCGCCGATGCTATTGGCTTCGGTCAAAGCATTTGCCATATAGGTATATGCTGTTGCTGCCTTGACCTGTCCATTTGCAGTATCTTCTGTGCCGTCATCTGCGATGATGGTATAATTTTGGCCACCGATGGAGATTGTATCGCCCTCAGCCAATGCGGTAACTGTAAAGGTATACTTACCGGCATCATCACCTGTTAATGCAGCCCATGTTCCTTCCAGACCTGCGTCATGCGGCTCTAAGGAAATTGTCTTAGTTGCTGAGCTATCCCCTTTTAACAGGTAGGTTTCATTGAACTTTGTGGTTTCGGATACACGGTCAATTTCTGTTAACAACTGATCTACTTCATCCTGAATTGCATTACGGTCTGTAGTGGAGTTGGTTCCGTTTGCAGACTGAACTGCCAGTTCGTTCATTCTCTGAAGCATATCCTGAACTTCGTTCAGTGCACCTTCAGCGGTCTGTACTGCAGAGATACCATCCTGTGCGTTCTCAGATGCTCTTGTTAAGCCTCTGATCTGCTTTCTCATTTTCTCACTGATTGCCAAACCTGCTGCATCATCAGCTGCACGGTTAATCTTGTAACCGGAAGATAACTTCTCCGTGGACTTCGCCTGTGAGTTGACTGTCAGGTTGAGCATTCTGTTAGAGTTCATTGCTGTAAGATTGTGTTGTACTACCATAATTTACCTCCATGTGGTTGTGTGTGTCGCTACAATTCCTTTTGCAGCGTATACTAAAAAATAGTAACCGCACTTTTCGCGGGCCCTAGGATCCTTTGAAGAGTGCAAACAGCGTTTCGCAGGTAACTTCTCGTTGATGACTGACGTCAAACGCTGTAGGGAGAAAATGTAACACTTTTCCATATTGTGTAACTCGAAGAAAAGAATGAGACCAAATGAAAAAGCACAGCCGAAGCTGCGCTTTTTGCGTACGGGGATCTGACGGATCAATCTATGATCGAAATGCCTGCCGTTCTGCAGGGAGAAGTTCCACACAACATGACAAATGACTATATGTTTCGAGTCGTTCTGCAATCCAATAAAAAGGTGCTCAAAGGTTTGATCGCATCGCTCTTGCATATGGCGCCGGAGGAGATTCAGGATATACAAATCCAAAATCCGATCATGCTAGGAAAAACACCGGAGGAAAAGGAAACCTGCATGGATGTCCTGCTGATGATGAATGACAATACCTTGATCGATCTGGAGATGCAGGTACACAATTTCTATGACTGGCAAGACCGGTCGACGTATTATCTGTGTCGCCAGTATGAAAATCTCAATCATGGAGAGTCTTATCGGATGACCAAGAAGGTATATCAGGTGGGATTTTTGAATTATACATTTTTCCCGGAACATCCTGAATTTTTTGCGCGGTATACATTTATGAATGACAAGGATCCGCATGAAATCTATAATGACAAGCTCGCGATCCTGGTGTTAGAATTAAATCAGATAGAGTTGGCAACACAGGAAGACCGTGACTACAAGATCGATCGTTGGGCAGCATTATTTCGAGCAGAAACCTGGGAACAATTGCAACAGATTGCGAGAGGAGATGTGTATATGGAAGAAGCAGTAAGAACCATTTATCGATATTCACAGGAGGATGCAATCCGAGAAGTATGTGAAGAAAGAGAAAAATACGACTATCAGCGACGTATGGCGGGAGCTGCGGAGAAGATCAGGGAAGATGAAGCGCGGATCCGTGAGATGGAAAAAGTAATCTCCAAAAACGGACAGGTACTAAAAGCTCAAGAGGATATACTTTCCGAACAAGAGGATAAACTTTCTAAGCAAGAGCTGGAACTGAAAGATCACGAGGATAAACTTTCTAAACAAGAGCAGGAACTGAAAGAAAAGGATGCTTTGATCGCGCAGCTGCGGCAGCAGTTGGCAGAGAAGCAGTAGCTTTCAGAGGTTCAAAATCATATTCAGAAATCAAAGAACCGGCACCGGGAGTTGCAATAAAGCACCCGGTGCCGGTTTTTTTAGAATTTTTCGAGTTGAGATAGGATCTGATCGGCAGCATCTGTCATGCCGGCAGCACGAAGCTGCGCGGTCTTTTCCAGGAGCTGTTTGCGAAGCGCTTCCATCTCTTCCGTAATCTGCGAAGAAGATGCAGGTGCGGCTTCGGCTTTTAATTGCTCTGTGATCAGTGTTGCATAGTGCAGGATCGCATCCTTTAATTGCGGGATCACAGATGCCGCTGATTCTATGCGTTCTTTCAACAGCTGCATATCATCGTCTGATTCTGCATCAAGCAGTGCTTTGATGTGAAGTGCAAATCGATAATCCAGTGGCAGCATCCTTTGATCACCTTTTAGTGCAGTTTCCGTATAATATGGTGCGTATAAGGACGTTGTCAGATGCACACAAGATTCCAGCAGATCATGTAATTCCTGATAAGAAGCTTCCGCATAATATTGTCTGATCAGGAAACGGCTATACGCCGATTGCAAATATAACCATCTGTCGGAAGATTCCGACAACCGGGAAGCAATAGTCTCTACCACAAAAGCAGTTTCATCCATAATCTCTGCGCAGATCGTTTTATCATTCGCTACAGCAATACATCTGTTGTGCACGCTTCCAAAGAAGTGATTGACTTCTCGCATATAACGGGCATAATCCATCGCCTCTAGCGCCGGTCCAAAATCTATCTCCCTTTGCTCTGCGATTTGCCATATGGTAATCGGCAAGCACATATAATTCGATGTTTGCTCTATCAGTTGTGTTAATCGTGTTTGTAACTGTGCCGGATCCGTTGCCGACTCTTCCTGACCTTCATCGACGATCTTCATGCAGAGCAGTGGCAACTCATTACCATCCAAATTCGAACAGATTTTGGAAAGAGCCCGATAGGTTGGCAATGTAACATCCTTCATCGCCTCGATATACTCCAGGCACTTTTTACGAGAAGCAGCATTCTTCCAAATGAGTTCCATCGCATCCCGGAAGCTTTCATCAAACGGAAGACTTGAAATCGCTTCTAAGAACTGAGATTCAAAGTTCTCGCATAATATTGGATTTTCATCCCATGCCAGATAAGAAAGATACTTCTGCATCGGTTTTAAATCTCCCAAATGCAACGACGCTAAAATATGGATGCAAAACAATGGACTTGCTACAGGCAAATAAAATGTATTATGTAATGACACAATGCCTTCTTCATTGATATATGTTTCGTTATGATGATATTTGTCATAAGCGATGCAATATGCCTGTGCATGTACGGCTGTTTTTTGATCATCTTTTTTCTCGAGCCAATAAAAAAACGCAAATTTAAAATGCACCAGTGCTTTTGCTATTTCCGAAACTGCAGGATCGGAAAGAATCTGTTCTCCACATGCTTGCATTTCATCAATATACGACTGCTTTAACAAACTTAAATACTCTACATAACGGCCATAACTATATACAGGACGTAGTACCGCTTTATGTTTTACATCCTTAAGATTGAAAATCAACTGACGACTTACTTGTAATGCTTCTTTATAATCTTCAATGACCTCATATTCCTGCAATAAATGTATATAAGCATTGAAATCTTTTGAATTTTCCAGAAGCATCGCTTTCAGTGGTTTGATATTACGAAGTGAATGATTCCTCTTCTCCTCCTCTGTCGCATATACATAACCATAGTGATCAGCAATGCTACGTAAATGTTTATCACACTTAGGAAGATTAATGTGTTCATGGATTTTGGATATAAACCGTGGTTTGGTCTTTAGACTAAAAATCCTTCGTGCCGCGGAATCACTGTATAATTCCCCGCCTCGCGTAATATAACTTCGTACAACGTAAGTTGCAGCCTGATAGTTTTTGTACTCTCCGGAGATAAAAAACTGTATGATTTCAGTAACATCTGTGAACCATTCATCGTCATCAATAAACAGAAACCAATCTCCGCTGCATTTTTCTAAGCCGCAATTTCTTGCAGCTGCAAAATCATCGATCCACGTAAATGGATAAATCAAATCTGTATATTCATGCATACGATGATTTATTTCTTCACTGCAACCTGTATCAACGATAACCAGTTCCGATGGAACCGCCTCCATAATCGGTTTTAAACTATCCAGACATTTCCAAAGAGTATCGTCACGGCCACACGAGAGAAGTGAAATTGATAACAACGGTTTACTCATTTCATACATCCTTTATCATTCATATTGTTCAAGTTGCGCAAGGATCTGATCTGCAGCATCTGTCATGCCGGCAGCACGGAGCTGCGCGGCCTTTTCCATGAGCTGTTTGCGAAGCGCTTCCATCTCTTCCGTGATCTGCGAAGAAGATGCAGGTGCGGCTTCTGCTTTTAACTGCTCTGTGATCAGTGTTGCATAGTGCAGGATCGCATCCTTTAATTGTGGGATCACAGAGGCAGCTGCCTCGATCGATGACTTTAGCGCCTGTGCATCGCCGGCTGCTTCCGCATCTAAGAGTGCTTTTAAGTGCAGGGCAAAGCGGTAGTCCAGCGGGAGCATTTCCATCTCATCGCTGCGGGCCTGATCGGTGTAGTACGGATCATACAGTGCGCCTGTG
>JAILPR010000228.1 GCA_024699355.1 Lachnospiraceae bacterium | reverse complement strand
CATCCGGGAGGAAGGATTTCCACCGCAAAATCTCTGTCTGGAATTGACAGAGCGGTGCAGGTTCCTCGACATCAGTATCCTGCAGCAGAGTATCCGGTTCTGGAAAAAACTGGGGATCCGGACGGCGCTGGATGATTTCGGCACCGGCTATTCGGCACTGAGCCTGATCTTTGAACTGCCGGTCGATGAGATCAAGATCGATAAGAGCTTCATCGATAACATCGAGGAGGATCGCAGCAAACAGATCCTGCTCAAGGCGATCCTGGAATGTACCACGGAGCTTGGCATGCAGGTCTGCATCGAAGGGATCGAGACAGAGCGTGTCAGAGATTATGTCAGAGACTGTTTCAGACCATCGATCTTTCAGGGATATTATTATTCCAAACCGATCGGATACAGCGCCGCAAGAGCCTGGATCGGACAACATTATACAGCATAAGGATAAAGGGCAGTGCACACAGGGCACTGTCCTTTTTGATGCGCGGCTGTGGCGCACACCCTTGGTGGGGCACCTCCTGCGCAGGGTGAAAATCAGGGGTGGATATTGCCGGGGGATGCTTTTATGATAGAAGTAGGGGAAACGAGAGGGGGGTACGATGAACAGTTTTGAGGTATCGACATTCCTGAATCAGCTCTATGAAGACTGCATGAAAGAGGCAAAAGCGCCGCTGGATCATATCACTGATTGGGGAAACTATCGCAGTGAACAGCTACAAAAGATCAGAGCGTATCTGCAACTGGCAAGGCTAAGGGAGCATTATGAGCATACGCCTGCTTATCTGAAACTTTCTTCGTTCCGTCAGGAAGATGTGGAAATCTCGATGTACCAGATCGATGCCATATCGGCGCTGCCTTTTCCGGTATATGTGTTACAACACACCAACGTGCAGAAAGAGCGGGCGGTGATGATCCTGCAGGGGCATGATCCGCGTGGGGCAAAGGGGGCATTTGAGCCGTTTTCACAAAAGAGTCTGGGCATGGAACTTGCCAAACGGGGATATCGCGTTTTTGTGCCGGAACTGATCGGACTGGGAGATGCGAAGATGCATCATGAAGACGGTGATATCGGTCCGTGCGAGAGCTGCGGTGAGATTGAGCCGCGACTGTTAAACTGCGGTCTGAATCTTCTTGGCGTGCGCGTATGGGAAGCCATAAAGACCATCGACTTTGCGATGCGTCAAACAGGAATCCGTCGCATCACGGCGTATGGCATGTCCGGTGGAGGACATGTATGTAATTATGTAGGTGTACTGGATGACCGGATCGATCAGGTGATCATTTCCGGGTATGTGAATCTTTATAAATACAGTACGCATGATCGGACACACTGCATTTGTAATTATGTACCGGGACAACTTTCGGCAGGAGAAAGTTATGCGGTCACTTCGCTCATGGCGCCGGAGAAAAAACTGTTTTTGATGAGCGGTTTGCAGGATACAACATTCCCGGCGAAAGGGAGCAGAGAGGCATTTGCGTATGTCGAACAGGTTTATGGAGCGTTGCAGGCAAAGGAACGTTTTTCCACGCTCTTATTCGAGGGAGGGCATGAGATCAGGATTGATCCTGTTTGCCAATTTTTGGAAGAGAATGCGTGATCAGACAGAAGGATAAAGAGATGAATCAAACAACCAGGAATATCGCAGATCAGATCATCAAAGAAAGCATCCATGCGGTCCTGCCGGATCAGGCAGTGATGCGCGCATTAGAGGACTTCCATCCGGGGAGCGGGAGAGTGCTCCTGGTGGCAGCCGGCAAGGCAGCCTGGCAGATGGCCGCAGTGGCGGTAAAAGTCCTTGGGATAAAAGCAGACGGCGGCAGCATCGATCGAGGTATCGTCATTACCAAATACGATCATGTACAGGGGGATATCCCGGGGATCGACTGCTATGAAGCAGGGCATCCCGTGCCGGATGAGAACAGCTTTGCGGCAACCGCCAAAGCACTGGAGATGGTGCAGGATCTGACGGTAGAAGATACGGTGTTGTTTTTATTATCCGGTGGCGGCAGCGCCTTATTTGAGCAGCCGCAAATTCCCGGAGAAGAGCTGCAGGAGATCACCAGAGCACTGTTATCAAGCGGTGCGGATATCGTGGAGATCAATACCATCCGTAAGCGGTTATCTGCGGTCAAAGGCGGACGCTTTGCTCTTGCGGCGATGCCGGCGAAGGTCTATTCGATCGTCTTATCCGATATCCTGGGAGATCCGCTGGATATGATCGCATCGGGCCCTGCCTATCCGGACAGTGCGACCTGTCAGGAGGCGCTGGCGATCGCGGAAACATACAAGCTGCCGCTTTCGAAGAAGGCACAGGAACTGTTGCGCATTGAGACACCCAAGAAACTTTCGAATGTCACGACAAAGATCACGGGGAGCGTGCGCGAATTATGCCGTGCAGCAAAGGCAGCCTGTGAGAAACTGGGGATGGAGGCGATCATCCTGACCGATCATCTCGACGGAGAGGCGGCGCAGGCCGGGATCTTCCTCGGCGATATCCTGAAAAGTCATGCATCAAGCGGGAAAAAGCTGGCCTTCATCGCAGGAGGTGAGACCATCGTTCATGTGACGGGAGATGGTCTTGGCGGTCGCAATCAGGAGCTGGCCTTATCTGCGGCAACGCGGATCAGCGGTCTCAAAGATGCGGCGGTATGCTCGATCGGAAGTGACGGAACAGACGGGCCGACCGATGCCGCAGGCGGCTACGTGGACGGAGAGACCATGGAAGAGCTGGCTGGCAAGGGGATGAAGATCGAGGAGATCCTTTCCGAAAATGATGCTTACCATGCATTAGAGCAAAGCGGCGGTCTGATCATGACCGGCCCGACCGGGACCAATGTCAATGATGTCGCGATCGCGTTGTTGTATCCGGAATCGTAGAAGACTCTTTAAAAATTATTATATCCAAAAAAATTGCACGCAATCTATAGAAATCCTTCCAAAGATACGTTATGATAGGGATATGAATTATGTATTAACGTTTTTGGAAGGATTATTTTCCTTTATATCACCCTGCATGTTACCCATGCTGCCAATCTATCTGGCCTACTTTGCCAGAAGCAGTAAGAAAGGATCCAAGATCCGGATCTTGTCGTTTATCGCCGGATTTACCCTGACTTTTATGGCACTCGGCGCAGGTTTTGCAGGACTGGGATCGTTGGTAAGAGCACACCAGAGCATTGTCAATCTGGTTTGCGGTCTGATCATGATCCTGCTTGGATTACAGTTTATGGAAGTGATTCACTTACCCTGGATGAAAGGGTTTCAGGGAGAAGTGAAGGTAGAGTCGTTTTTTTCGGCGTTCTCCTTCGGCGTGATCTATGCGCTGAATCTGACGCCGTGTGTCGGAGCATTCCTTGGTGCGGCGCTGATGATGGCTGTCTCCGGAGGAAATGTTGCCCGGGGGATCCTGTTGCTGTTTTGCTATTCCATGGGACTTGCGATTCCGTTTATCTTATCAGCCTTTTTGATGAGCCGCTTAACCGTGGTCTTTGACGGGATCAAACGGCATTATCGCCTGATCAATCTGATCTGCGGAGGATTTTTGATCCTGGTGGGCATCCTGATGGCGAGCGGGTTGTTGACACGACTGCTCTACTTATTTAACTAAGATAGCGACAGAAAGGAACAACATGAATCAAAAAGGATATTTGATCGCGGTAGTGGTATTTGTGGTAGTGCTGATCGGCGGGAGCATGGCGTATCGCTCCTATGTCAGCAATTATGCCGGCAAAGATACGGCAGCTGTGGAAACAACAAAGAGCGCAAGCGTGGAAACAGCAAAGAGCGCAAGCACGGAAACAGCAGAGAGCGCAAGTGCGGGAACCGCTGAGAGCGCAGCGGCGGTAGAAACCGAAAGCGCGGAGGAAACCACCGTTCATGAAAATGTGACCTATGCACCGGAGTTTAAGGTGTATGATCAGGATGGCAATGCGGTGTCCTTATCCGGGATCACCGGAGAGATGCCGATCATCGTCAATCTCTGGGCGAGCTGGTGTCCGCCCTGTAAAGCGGAGCTTCCGCATTTCGATGCGGCAGCCAAAGAGTACGAAGGACAGATCCGGTTTATGATGATCGATCTGTGTGACGGCGTGCAGGAGACCAAAGATTTAGCCAATGCACTGATCGAGGAGAACGGCTATGAATTTCCGGTCTATTTTGACTCGGAAGGTAGTGCGGTCGAAGCCTTTGCGGTATACTCGATCCCGCAGACGATCCTGATCGGTAAAAACGGTGAGCTGGTCGGACAGGTCACGGGCAGTCTGAGTGCCGAGGCACTGCAGGAGTATATCGATCAGCTGCTTGCCTATTAAGGGCACTTCTTGACAACGTGAGTGTTTTTGCCTAGACTAGGAACAGACTGATATGTAAAAGCATCGATCGGGAAGAGTACAAAAGAAGGTAGCGACAGAGAGAACGTGTCACCGGCTGAAAGCACGTTTGGCAAAGATCTTTTGGAAGTGCACCCGGGAGCTGATCTAAGGAGCGCCATGGCGGGTATTTAGATCCGGTAGCAGCCGTTATCTGTATGAGGGGATCGCAGGATCCTGAAGTAGAGTGGAACCACGGGACACCGTCTCTTAACAGAGGCGGTGTTTTTTTCGTTTCAAATGGGAGAATCGTTATGGGACTGATTCGTCAGATCAAAGAAGAATATCAGGTGATCAAAGAGCGTGATCCGGCCATTCATTCGCCGCTGGAAGTCTTTTTGTATCCGAGCTTTCAGGTCATGCTCAAGTATCGCAGGGCACACAGGCTTTATGAGCACGGACATTACTTTCTGGCCAGATGGATCTCACAGCGTGCGGCACATAAGACAGGCATCGAGATCCATCCGGGAGCGCAGATCGGCAAGGGCTTTTTCATCGATCACGGCCATGGGGTCATCATCGGCGAGACGACGATCATCGGGGATAACGTCACACTGTATCAGGGCGTGACACTCGGTGGTACGGGTAAAGAGCAGGGAAAGCGACATCCGACCATCGGTAATAACGTCATGATCAGTGCCGGTGCCAAGGTCCTGGGCTCCTTTAAGATCGGCGATAATTCCAAAATCGGTGCGGGCTCGGTGGTCCTTTCGGAGGTGCCGACCAATTCGACGGTCGTCGGCGTACCGGGACGTGTCGTGAAGAGAAATAATATCACCTGTCTGCCACAGGAAGACATGGATCAGGTACATCTCCCCGATCCGGTCAAAGAGGACATCGCGGTATTGGAACATGCCAATTCCGAACTGACCAACCGCCTGCTGGATATGGAGCAGGAAATGAAGCAGATGCGGCGTGAGATGGAACAACTCGAGAAAGGGAAAAACGAATGAAAATCTATAACACATTGACCAAACAGAAAGAAGAATTAAAGACGATCGAACCGGGCAAAGTCAGAATGTATGTCTGCGGCCCGACGGTCTATAACCTGATCCACATCGGCAATGCGCGTCCGATGATCGTATTCGATACGGTGCGCAGATACATGGAGTATAAAGGCCTGAAGGTCAACTACGTATCCAACTTCACCGATGTCGATGACAAGATCATCAAGAAAGCGATCGAGGAAGGCGTGGATGCCTCCGAGATCTCGACCAGATATATCGCGGAGTGCAAAAAGGACATGGATGCCATGAACATCCTGCCGGCAACGACCAATCCGCTGGCAACACAGGAGATCGGCGGCATGATCGAGATGATCTCGACCCTGATCGACAAGGGCTTTGCGTATGCGGCGGCTGACGGTACCGTATATTTCCGTACCCGCAAGTTTGATGGCTACGGCAAGCTTTCTCATAAGAACATCGATGACCTGCGCGGCGGCAATCGTGAGCTGAAGGTCACCGGCGAAGAGCAGAAAGAAGATCCGCTGGATTTCGTGCTCTGGAAGCCGAAGAAAGACGGCGAGCCGTACTGGGAGTCACCGTGGTGCGACGGTCGTCCGGGCTGGCACATCGAGTGCTCGGTCATGAGCAAAAAGTATCTGGGTGACGAGATCGACATTCATGCCGGCGGTGAGGATCTGGTCTTCCCGCATCATGAAAACGAGATCGCACAGTCCGAGGCAGCCAACGGCAAACCGTTCGCCCGCTACTGGATGCACAATGCGTTCTTAAATATCGATGGCGTGAAGATGAGCAAGTCCCTCGGCAACTTCCGTACCGTACGTGACGTGCTGGCACAGTACGATCCGCAGGTGCTTCGTTTCTTTATGCTGTCCGCACAGTACAGAAGTCCGTTAAACTTCAGCGCGGAACTGATGGATGCGGCTGCAAACGGCTATGAGCGCATCGTGAACTGCGCAGAGAACTTAAAGAATCTGATCGCGGCAGCAGGCGATGGCGAGATGAGCAGTCAGGAAAACGAACTGCTCTCGCAGGCCAAAGAGTATCAGACCAAGTTTGAGGCGGCGATGGACGATGACTTTAACACCGCAGATGCGATCGCAGCGATCTTTGAACTGGTCAAGTTCATCAACAGCAACGCTGCTGCGATGACAGGCAAGGCATCCCTGCAGGCACTTTACGATGAGCTGAAAGTGCTGACCGACATTTGCGGTCTGATCATTGAGCGCAAGGAAGAGATCCTCGATGCGGACATCGAAGCACTGATCGCAGAGCGTCAGCAGGCGAGAGCGGACAAAAACTTTGCGCGTGCGGATGAGATCCGTGATGAACTGTTATCCCGTGGGATCGAACTCAAAGATACCCGTGAAGGAGTACAATGGAAGAGAATTTAAGGAAACAGATCGCGGAGGCTTTCGGCAAAACCGGGGTCGACGTGCATACCTATTCGCCACTGACGCTGGCTTACATCGGGGACTGCATTTATGAAGTGATCATCCGTACGGAAGTGCTGATGGACGGCAATAAGCAGACCGAAAAGCTACATCGGGATGTGACAAAACTGGTCAAAGCGGAGACACAGTGCAAACTGATCCCGATCTGGGAAGAGCTGCTGACCGAGGAAGAGAAAGATATCGTCAGACGCGGCAGAAACTCCAGATCCTATACCAAGGCCAAGAACGCGTCCATCAATCATTACCGGAAAGCGACGGGCGTGGAGGCGCTGATCGGGTATTTGTATCTGACCGACCGGATGCCGCGGGCCATTTACCTGGTGAAGGAAGGGCTCGATCGCATCGCGGCGGAGGAAGGCTTAAGAAATTCTTAATTTGCTGTTTATCGTGGCATGAACTAAAATAGAGAGGATAGCAATCGTGAAACCGAATTCCAAAGGAAAAGCATTTTCCGGGCGGGAAGAACTGCCGGAAAATGCAACTTATATCGAGGGCCGCAACGCGGTTCTCGAAGCATTTCGTTCCGAAAAGACGATCGACCGCATCTATGTGCAGGATGGGCTGCAGGATGGACCGATCCTGACGATCAAGCGCGAAGCCAAAAAGCAGGATGCGATGATCAAATATGTGGACAAAGAGCGACTCGATCAGATGTCTCAGACCGGTAAGCACCAGGGCGTGATCGCCGTGGCTGCCGCATATCGTTATGCGGAGCTTGATGAGCTTTTTGCCAAGGCTGAGCAGAAAGGCGAGCCGCCGTTCTTTATCCTGCTGGATGAGATCGAGGATCCGCACAATCTCGGTGCGATCATCCGTACCGCGAACCTTGCGGGTGCACATGGCGTGATCATTCCCAAGAACCGTGCGGTGGGACTGACGGCAACGGTCGCACGGACCAGTGCCGGTGCCTTGAATTATACGCCGGTTGCAAAGGTCACCAACATCGCGCAGACGATCGAAGAGTTAAAGCAGCGCGGGATGTGGTTTGTCTGTGCCGACATGGGCGGCGAGAGAATGTATGACCTGAATCTGACCGGCTCGATCGGTCTGGTCATCGGAAATGAAGGAAGCGGTGTGAGTCGTCTGGTCAAAGAGAAGTGCGACATGATCGCTTCGATCCCGATGAAGGGAGATATTGATTCGCTGAATGCATCCGTAGCGGCAGGCATCTTAAGCTACGAGATCGTCAGACAGCGTCTGGGTGCAAAATAGATCGATGCAGGATTATTCACAATACACAGATGAAGAATTGCTGGTGCGGCTGCGCGACGGCGAAGAAGCCATCATGGATTATCTGATCGGCAAATACAAAGGACTGGTGCGAAAGCGGACCAAGTCTCTGTTTTTGCTGGGCGCGGATTATGATGATCTGCTGCAGGAAGGCATGATCGGGCTCTTCAAAGCCATTCGCGAATATGACTTCGGGCGGGACGCATCCTTTTACACGTTTGCGGATCTGTGTATTACCAGACAGGCTTATACGGCGGCTGCTTCTTCGAACAGCAAGAAGCATTCGTTTCTAAATTCTTATGTCTCGCTTTACGAAGACGGGGCAGAGAGCGAAGAGGGCAGGGAACTGCTTTCCGTGCTGGCGGCACCGGCGGCATCGAATCCGGAGAAGCTCCTGATCGATCAGGAGAGTCTGGAGCAGCTCCTCGAGCAGATCGCACAGGAGTTATCCGATCTGGAACTGCAGGTGCTTGACTTAAAGCTGGTCGGCATGAGTTATACGGAGATCGCCAGGGTGCTGGGGAAGCCCGAGAAAGCGATCGACAATGCGCTGACGCGTATTAAAACCAAGATCAAACGAGGTATGAACAGTGTTTACAAAGACCATTGACCTTCGTGTGGAAGGTTCTCAGGAGTATGCGTCCATGGACGTGTACATTTTAGATCGTTATGACGTGATCGCCATGCAGGAGCGTCCGCTCGTGATCGTTTGTCCGGGTGGCGGCTATGAATACACCTCTCCGAGAGAGGGAGAGATGATCGCGTTGCAGTTTGCGGCGAAAGGATATCATGCGGCAGTGGTGCATTACTCCTGCGCACCGAGTGTTTTTCCGACCGCCAATTACGAACTCGGCAAGGCATTCATTTATTTAAGAAAACAGGCTGCAAAGTGGCATATCGATCCCGATAAGATCGTTCCGATCGGTTTTTCGGCAGGCGGACATATGGTAGCAAGCTACTGTATGTTCTGGAAAAAAGAGTATATGGCTGCGGCGCTTGACTGTGACAGTGAAGAGCTTCGGCCAAACGGCATGATGCTGGGATATCCGGTCATCACGTCCGGCGAATATGCACATCGTGGCTCCATCCAAAATCTGCTGGGGGAAAAATGTGAGGATGAAGAGATGTTGCATCTGGTATCGCTGGAATACCAGGTCAATGAAGATGTGCCGCGTACCTTCTTATGGGGCACGTACGAAGATCGATCGGTGCCGGTGCAGAATTCGCTCTATTTATTAAATGCACTGGTAGCCAAGGGGATCCCGGTAGAATATCACTTATATGAAAAAGGAGAGCACGGACTGAGTCTTGGCAACAAGACAACGTCTCATGATGGGGTAAATCAAATCGTTCCGTCCATGCAGTCGTGGATCGATCGTGCACTGGATTGGATGGACCGAATCGGGAGTACATCATGACCAATCTTCTGGAATGGATGAAAAAGCATCAGATAAAACTCACGCAATACACCATTGCGGCAATCTCGAGTGTACTGTGCCTTTTGATCTATATTTACTATGATCTCATCACGGAAGCGGTTTCCGAATTCCCGCAAGGCATCAGCTGGGTGCTGAGCGGGATCCGGGAGATTCCGATCATTCTGATGGCAGGATTCTTTGGAAACATTCCTGCTATGTTTGTCGTTCTGTTTCTGTTTGCCTTTAAGGCAATGCACAATTCCTATGTCGCATATATGGCCTTTCTGTATCTGATCCTGGCCGTCATGTCGACGTTTTTTTCCAAACATCGTTTTTACAAAACATGGAAACATACCATTTATGCGATCATTCTGTTCATTCTGGCAGGTGGTGTCGCCTGGGGGATCCTGCTGGAATTTGCCAGCGGCGTGATGTGGTATCAGCTCTCTGCACAGCGGCTTCTCTTTTACGCCTTAAATGCCGCACCGGGTTATATCATTGCGGCAGCCGTGATCCATCTGATCATGGAAAACGTTCCGGATGAGTATAAGGCGCGGCTTCTCATGGGAAAATGGTATATCGCCTCTTATGATGAAGCCGAAGATATGGATGGCTCGGTCAGATCTGTCCTGAGTGCCAAGATCACGGCGATCATCGTGCTCGAAACGGTGGTTCTGGCGATTTTTGCGGCGGTCTCCGCCAATATCCTGGTGCCGACGCTTGCAGGGACAGGCTTTGGTGCGCGCTATGCTACTCAGCGGGACTGGTCGCAGATCAACAGTACGATCGATCTGGAAAAGACGATCTTAAAGGAAGAGCAACAGCGTTCCATCGGGGTATTTTTCTCCAGCAACAACACGCTGGCCTATGATATCAAGATGATCATGCTGATCCTCTCGGCGATGGTGCCGATGGCGGTATTTACCAATTTTATCGCGCAGCGCTGGGTGACCAGACCCATCGTGTCCCTGACCAGAATGATGCGCAGGATCCGTACCGGATCGGAAGTGGAACTCTCCGGGCAGATCCGCAGATTAAATGCCATGGATCTGCGTACCGGAGACGAAGTGGAAGAGCTGTATCAGGCGATCCTGGATCTGGGCAATTCAGTCTATGACTACATCGGCTATCTGCAGGAGAATCGCAAACTGGAGGACGACCTGCATCTGGCAAGGAAAGCCAGCGAGGCCAAATCCAATTTCTTATCGAATATGTCCCATGAGATCCGAACGCCGATCAATGTCATCCTGGGAATGGATGAGATCATTCTCAGAGACAGTCATGAGACAGAGACACTGCACTATGCGCAGGATATCCGGAATGCCGGTCAGGTACTTCTCGGCATCGTCAATGATATCCTAGACTTTTCCAAGATCGAAGCGGGCAAGCTCAATATCCTGCCCGTAGAATATGACATCGCAAGTATGCTGGTGGATCTAAGGAACATGATCCAGATCCAGGCTGCCCGCAAATATTTGAAGTTTGAATTTGTTTTAAACAGAGAGGTTCCGCACTTTTTGTACGGCGACGAGATCCGGATCAAACAGTGTATCTTAAACCTTCTGACCAATGCCGTGAAGTATACGGAAGAGGGCCAGATCACCTTCCTGCTCGATTACGAGAAGTTATCCGGGGAGGAGATCCTGTTAAAGATCGCCGTCAAAGATACCGGCAGCGGGATCCGGGAGGAGGAGATCGCCAAGATCACCTCGCCGTTTGAACGTGCCGATGAGAAGAAAAACCGTGACATCGAAGGCACCGGCCTTGGCATGAGTATCGTGCAGAGCCTGCTCGAGATGATGGACAGTAAATTAGAGCTGACCAGCGAATACGGTGTCGGCTCCACCTTTGGCTTTAACATCGTGCAAAAGGTGCGCTCCTGGGAGCCGCTGGGGTCCCATACGGAGGATGAGTATACCAAGGATAACGGCAAGGTGCCGGCATATCACGAAAAGTTCCAGGCACCGCAGGCAGAGATCCTGGTGGTGGATGATATGGACACCAACCTGTCGGTATTCCAGGGGCTGTTAAAGAGCACCAAGATCAAGATCGATACGGCGCAGAGCGGCCCGCAGATGCTGCAGATGGTCACCAGAAAACATTACGACCTGATCTTTTTGGATCACAGAATGCCGGAAATGGACGGTGTGGAAGCCCTGGCGCGGATGCGCGAGATGGCGGCCAACCGCTGCTACAATACGCCTTGTATCGCCCTGACCGCCAATGCGATCTCCGGTGCACGGGAGTTCTATCTTGAGAATGGCTTTGCAGGCTATATGTCCAAGCCGGTGGATGGCTCGAAACTGGAAGAGCTGCTGGCAGCCTATCTGCCGGAAGAAAAGCTCCTCTATCCGGGAGATGATGGCTTTGAAGAAATCTCCGAAGAAGAAAAAGAAACCGCGGCAGGTGCGTCCCTGGAGAGCGGACGCAAGATCATGCGCCTCTTTTTTGACCGCTACGGCATCGATATTGATTATGCGATGGATGTTTG
>JAILPR010000224.1 GCA_024699355.1 Lachnospiraceae bacterium | reverse complement strand
TTCTGCCGAAGCTTCATCAGCGTAACAACTCCGTTCGACTTGCATGTGTTAAGCACGCCGCCAGCGTTCATCCTGAGCCAGGATCAAACTCTCATGTTCAATCTTGTTCCTACATCTCCGAAGAGATTTCGTTACCTTCTGATCCTTGTTTCCTGATCGAAGGTCCTCTCAGATAAACTCTTGGCTTATCCATCTACTATGAACTCTTCGAATCGCTCCGAAGTCTTCATAATAGCCTTACTGTTTGTTAGGTTATTTTTGTTCTTCTGAATTTTCTCTTTTAAAGAATTTTCAGGGTTGCATTACTGTTTGTTTGTCAAGGTTCTGTGTGCGCTTTTGAAGTATTTTCTCCCGCGCGACTTACTTATAATATCAGCATCAAATTTGCTTGTCAACGCATTTTTTTATTTTTTTTCGAACTTCATTATAAATTCATTTTCGGGTCGTTAATGTTCCTCGGAAAACTGTTTGAGAAGCCCCGAAAGTGTGGTCACCAAAGTGCCTAATCCGTTGTGCAGATAGAGCCATGAAAGGAATGTATTTCCCGCGATCTGCTCGACCAGATTATTGTTCGGAAACGCGGCATTGATGTAGGGATGAAATGCATAAAATACCCACACGAGGATCGTCGCTTCAAACACACCCGCCACGATCCCGAAAAAGAGATTCAACCGGTTCAGGATCGGGAACTTCACGATCCACTCCAGGAGTGCAAATGCCGCCTTGATCGCTTTGCGTGCGATCAGCACGACCAGAAAGATCACGCCGCTGGTCAAAAAGGAGACCAGATTCTTATTGATGATGTTGTCAAACATCGCGATCGCATCCACGATCAGGAACGAGACGATACAGATATCGGCAAGATTTCCGATCTCCCCGACAAGTCCCGCTCTCGCGCCACTGGTCACGCGCCAGATATACAGAATTAAAATCACGAAGAACAATAAGTTCTCCGTGATGATTGTTGGAATTTCCACCATATGATTGGTCCTTTACTGCAGTTCGATCCGGGAGATGGCATTGGTCCCGACGATGGTCATCTTGGAGACACTTTTCCCCGGAATGATCAGACTGATGTCCTGACTCATCGTGCCGGCATACGTCTCCGTCCCCATCATGTTATAAATGATCACCTGCGCATCACTGTAAATATAGATATGCTCATCCGTCAGCAGAATACTCTTATAGTCCAGATCAAAGCCTTTGCTCAGCTTCAGTGAGCCCGACGCATCGTACACACGCAGCAGATAGGTATACTCTCCGGTCTGGTCATAGGTCACGACCGCCACCTGAGAGTCGCTGTAATACACGGATTTGATCTCCGAATCCAGCAGGATCTCCGCCTTGCTGACCGGCTTTTGTGCGCCGAAATAGAACATCAGCCTCGAATCCGCCACCGCAAACGCCTGCTCGGAATTTAAGAATCGCACGAGCGGCACGAGCGAATCTTCATAATCGTAGCCGCTCATATAGTTATCGACTTCGTTCTGGCCGACGTCTCCGAAATTGTAAAAAGCGATCCCGCTGGTTAAATCCGTCGCATCCGCCTTCAGATAAGAGACCGCCACGAGTCTGGAATTCGGCGATATGGAAACGCTGAACGGATATCCGCTCTGGCTCATGGTCGTCTTAAAGTATGCGATCGTCTCTCCGCTTGCATTGTACAGGTAAATCCAGGTAATGTCCGTATCATCCAGAACTGCTGCCACGACGCCGTTTTCCGAGACCGCCAGATCACGGATCGGCATGGTTGTTGAGATTTCACCCAGAGCCCCTTCGGTATTGCAGACATAGATCTTCGTCCCGTCGTAATTGCCGATCGCAGCCGTTGATCCGCTCGTCGAGAGGATCGGGTTCTGCATTTCATAGGTAATATTCCAGACGGAGGTGCCGTCCGTATTGCTGCAGAAGGCACCATCATTGCTATACGTTAAGATCTTATCCGCCAGGTTGGTGGTCACCGCACTGCCGGTCGTCTCTCTGGTATACGTCTCCGCCACGAAATAGTTCGTATAGATCCTGGTCTTTTGCTGATACCAGATCAGCCCGAGCGCTACGGCAAGTATCACCGCAATGATCAGCACCCGCCCCAAAATGCGCAGCCTGTGCTTTACGATCCGGTCCGAATACGTTTCTCTTCTTGTGGAATTGTCATCTCGGTCCCATGTACCTGCCATGTCGTTCTCTCTCAGTTACAAAATGCATATACGGTCGTTGAATTATACTTACGAGCCGGCCCGAAGATTGCGTTCGGGAAATTCTCTTTGTGAATGCTGTCCGGGAACAGCTGTGTCTCCATTGCCAGTCCGCAGCGGTTCTGATAGGTCACCCCGTCTTTGCCGTGCTGTGCACCGATGAAATTACCGGTATATAACTGCATGCCCGGAAGGGTGGTAAATACTTTCATGCGTCTGGTGGTCTTCGGTGCGGACACCTCAGCGATCTGCTGAAGCTGTCCGTCGAACCCGTCTACGACAAAGTTCTGGTCATAGCCGCCGCCTGCGATCAGCTGCTCATGCTGTGCACCGATGTCCTGCCCGATCGGCTTTGCATTGGTAAAATCAAGTGGTGTGCCGATGGTCGTTGCGATCTCACCGGTCGGGATCAGATGCGCATCGCCCGGTGTATAATGGCTTGCCTTGATCCGCATGATATGATCTTCGATGGTCGGATCCTGATGACCACGCAGATTAAAATACGTATGGTTGGTCGGATTGATGATGGTGTTGGCATCACTGTCCGCCTCGTAATGGAGGCTCAGCTCATTTGCTTCGGATAAGGAATACGTCACGGAGAAAATTTTATTTCCCGGGAATCCCATATTTCCATCGCTGTCTTTTAACGTCAGGCGCACACTGGATGCACCCACTTCCGCACTGTACACCTGCTTATGATATCCATGCTCTTTGTCGCTGTGCAGGTTGTTGTCATTGTCGTTGACCACGATATGATACTCTTTGCCGTCAATGGTAAAGGATGCGCCGCCGATCCGATTGGCGCTCGGTCCCACCACGCAGCCAAAGAAGGACGAATTGACTTCATAAGAAGCCACATCGTCAAAGCCCAGTACGACATCCTCCAGGTTGCCCTGCGCATCCGGTACCAGCACCTTGCAAAGGATCGCGCCGAAATCACTGACCACGACCTTCATGCCATTCCCATTCTCCAGCGTATACTGATGAACTGTCTTTCCGTCTTTGGTAGTCCCCCATACTGAAGTAGTTACACTCATTTTGCTCCCTCCTGCGGCTACAGCTCCGTGCGGCCGTCAAATGCTCTGATCAACGTTACTTCATCGATATTCTCCAGATCTCCGCCGACCGGCACGCCGCTTGCGATCCTCGTTACGCGGATTCCCGTCGGTTTGATCAGTTTGCTGATGTACATCGCGGTGGTCTCTCCCTCGAGGGAATTGTTCGTTGAGATGATGACCTCATCCACGTCGCCCTCTAAGCGCGTCATCAGTTCTTTTAATTTAATGTCACCCGGTCCGATGCCGAGCAGAGGCGAGATACATCCGTGCAGGACGTGATAAACGCCTTCGTATTTTCCTGTTTTTTCATAGGCCGCCAGATCCCTGGAGTTCTCCACGACCATGATCTGTCTGTGATTGCGATGCGGATTGGAACAGATCGGGCACTTCTCCTGATCGGTCAGGGTAAAGCACTCCGTGCAGTAGCGCACCTTATCCCGTGCCTCCATCAGGGTCTTTGAGAGCTTATCCACACGGTCTTTCGGCATATTGATAATGTAAAACGCCAGACGCTGCGCGCTCTTTTCCCCGATCCCGGGCAATGCGGCCAACTCTTCTATTAACTTGTTGATATGGCCACTGTACAGATCCATTACAGACCAAAGCCTCCCAGGCCGCCGGTCATCTTGTTCATCAGTGCGGCACTTGCTTCATCCGCCTGCTTCATGGCCTCATTGACTGCCGCCACGATCATATCCTGCAGCATCTCTACATCATCCGGATCTACCGCCTCCGGAGAAATCTTGACGTCCAGCACTTCTTTCTTGCCACTGACGGTCACTTCCACGGCTCCGCCACCGGCCTTTGCCGTATAGTTCTTCTCTTCGAGCTCTTTCTGATTTTCTTCCATCTGGCGCTGCATGCGCTGTGCCTGCTTCATCAGATTGCTCATATTGCCCGGCATCATGCCGCCCGGGTATCCACCTCTTTTTGCCATGTGTTTTTCCTCTTCTTTCTATAAATAAGTACTTCGGTTCTGTGCCGACATTATCACCGGTCTTCTCCCGGCTCACGGATTCTCATCTTTACCGCCGGTCTTCTCCCGGCTTATTGATCCTCGTCATCATCGATCTCGATGTCCATCTGAATCTCATCAAAGCCGCTTGCCGGCACCGCCGTAAAGGTCTGGTCCGGTGTCTGTAATTTAAATTCCACTTCCACGGATTTATGGATGACCTGTGCGATCGCTTCTTCGATCAGTACTTTCTGATCGATCTGCTGATTGTCCTTCACACAATGATACGTATTTTCATTCGTAAATGCCACCAGTAATTTATTGGCCTCGCCCTGCGTCGTCGGGATCGCATTCTTTAAATAGGTCTTGAGCGGATTCTCGATGCTCATGATGATCGTGCTCCACTGATTGGCGACCTCCTGAACTTCTGCCGGGATGGCTGCGGGAAGCGGCACGGTCTTGACCTTCTGCGCGGGTGCATCTTCACCCCCGCCTGCTGCCGCGGCGGCCCTTGCCAAAAGCTCCGGTGAAATATTCCCTACGCCTGCGCCCTGTTCCAGTTTTTCTTCCACGGCACGAAGGCGATCCAGGATCGCATCCTGGCTGACCTCCATCTGCGGCCTGCATAATTTGATCAACGTGATCTCGATCATGACACGCTTCTGGCTCGTCTGGCGGAGCTTCCCCGTCAGTTCCGAGATCACACGGATGTAGCGCATGATGATCTGCTCATCGGCACGTTCCGCCTCCTCCCGGATCCGGGCGAGGTTCTCACTCGACATGTCGACGACATCCTCTGCGTGCTCTGCGACTTTGACCAGCAGAAGGTTACGCAGATACCAGTTAAAATCTGTCATGAACTGGACCAGCTCGCGGCCCTGCATGACAATCTCATCCAGAAGCGAAATACAGGAGAGCGGATTTTGATCCAGAATACTGCGCAGGAGTTTGCTAAAGATCTCGGTATCTACCGCGCCCAGGACATCCAGGACCAGATCATAGGTCAGTTTCTCTCCGAATTTAAAGGCGATGCACTGATCCAGGAGCGATAACGCATCTCGCATCGCGCCGTCCGCGGATCTGGCGATGTAGCGCAGCGCTTTTTCTTCCGCTTCGATCTGCTCGGCATCCATCAGCTCCTGCAGTCTTGCCGTGATCGTATCCACACTGATGCGCTTGAAATCATAGCGCTGACAGCGGGAGAGGATCGTCAGCGGGATCTTGTGGACTTCCGTCGTCGCCAGGATAAAAATCACGTAAGCCGGCGGCTCTTCGAGGGTCTTTAACAGTGCGTTAAACGCCCCGGCCGAAAGCATATGAACTTCATCGATGATATATACTTTGTAGCGTCCCTGTGCAGGTGTGAATGCGGTATCTTCGATAATATCGCGGATGTTGTCGACGCCGGTATTGGAAGCGGCATCGATCTCCTGGACATTTAAACTCGCGCCCGACTGGATCGCCTGACAGGAAGGGCATTCCCCGCAGGGACTGCCATCTACCGGATGCTCACAGTTCACACTCCGGGCAAAGATCTTCGCGATCGTCGTCTTACCGGTACCTCTGGTACCGCAGAACAGATACGCGTGACCGACCCGGTCCCCTTCGATCTGATTCTTCAGTGTCTCGACGATGGCATCCTGCCCTTTGACATCTTCAAATTTAGTTGGACGAAATTTTCGATATAGTGCTTGATACGCCATGTTTCACTCCGGTTACATGAGCCGGCGCGGTGTACGCAGACTCCTTTTTTTGCCTTTACCATCTTATCACGAAGCAGGGGGCATCGACAAGAAAAAGGGCACCCCTACGGGTGCCCTCCCACATGTTTTTTAGTCTCCGAAGCAGATGCCCAGCATCTTCGCTTCTTTGATGATCTCCGCATCCGGAGAAACACTCTTTAACTTGCCTGCGACATCTTCGAGCGGCACTTTCACGATCTCACGATTGCGATAGCCGACCATGAATCCGTACTCACCCTTTAAGATCAGCTTGCCGGCTTCCGCACCGAGGCGGCTTGCAAATACGCGGTCATACGCACACGGAGATCCGCCACGCTGTGTGTGGCCCGGTACCGTGACACGCACTTCCTGTCCGGTCAGTTCCGTGATCTTCGCCGCTACCTCATAAGATACCGACGGATACGGAGACTTTTCGAGTTTCTTTTTATATTCTTTCTTCGAGAGCTTGGCATCTTCTTTGGAAATCGCACCTTCCGCTACTGCGATGATGGTGAATCTGCTGCCGTTGTCGTGACGCTTCTTGATCGCATCCACGATCTTCTTCGTATCATACGGGATCTCCGGGAGCAGGATGATGTCCGCACCGCCTGCCATGCCGGCATTGAGCGTCAGCCAGCCAACCTTGTGTCCCATGACTTCCACGATGAAGACACGTCCGTGGGAGGATGCCGTCGTATGGATGCAGTCGATGCATTCGGTCGCGATATCCACCGCACTCTGGAAACCAAAGGTCATATCCGTGCCCCAAAGGTCGTTATCGATCGTCTTTGGCAGGGTCACGATATTTAAGCCCTCTTCGCGCAACAGGTTTGCGGTCTTATGCGTGCCGTTACCGCCCAGGATCACCAGGCAGTCGAGACGCAGTTTATAATAGTTCTGTTTCATGGCATCGACTTTGTCGATCCCGTTCTCGCCCGGCTCACGGATCAGTTTAAACGGAGTTCTCGAGCTTCCGAGCATCGTTCCGCCCTTGGTCAGGATGCCGGAGAAATCACGGTGCTGTAACAACTTAAAATCTCCGTAGATCAATCCCTTATATCCATCGATAAAGCCGTAAATCTCAACGTCTTCGCCACTGTTATACATGCACTTTGCAACGCCGCGCATCGCAGCGTTCAACGCCTGGCAATCACCACCACTGGTTAACATACCGATTCTCTTCATCTGATAGCCCTCCTTCTCCGATTTCGGAGCTTCGCTCACTGCTTTTAGTATACGTTCTTTCGCGGATTTGCGCAATTGAGCGGCTTGGATATCCATGCGGGATGCCTGCCATAAAAACCTTGACTATCCGCATAAAACCGATATATTATTATGTGTGGCGTTCAAAATCTTAAAGTTTTATGAAGCCAGTTGCAGAAGTACTCAAGTGGTCCAAGAGGAGGCACTCGAAATGCTTTAGGCCGGTTTCCGGTGCGTGGGTTCGAATCCCACCTTCTGCGTAAAACGGAGGAGTTCATCAGAACTCCTCCGTTTTTTTGCTCTACTTCAATTATTCCACATCTGCCAGTGCCATGCGATCTTCTTCGCCGGTACGGATCTTGACGACCTTGCTGACATTGTATACAAAGATCTTGCCATCGCCGATATGACCGGTGTACAGCGTCTTCTTTGCCGTCTCGATGACTTTGTCGACCGGGATCGAGCTGACCACGATCTCCAGCTTTACCTTCGGCAGGAGGGTTGCATCCATCTCAACACCTCTGTACATCTCGCCGGCACCCTTCTGGATACCGCAGCCCAT
>JAILPR010000191.1 GCA_024699355.1 Lachnospiraceae bacterium | reverse complement strand
GACACCGTGCGGGTATGTCAAAAATATCGGGCGAAGCGGAGAAGAGGCGCATATCTGCACACTCAAAGAACTGGCGGAGACGGAGGTCGACATGTTTACGACCGTCTTTGTCGGGAACAGCCAGACCAAAGTGATCAACGGAAGACTCGTGACACCGCGCGGGTATTTGGAGCAGTAAAGCGCAGGGAAAGGCACTGCGACCGCGGCAGAAACGATAGACGGGAAATGATAGACGGGAAACGATAGGCAGGAAACGATAGACGGGGAGCAGGAGAGATGTCAGAAATTGAGATTGTCAAACCGATGGATATCGAGAGGCGCAGTTTTGAAATCATCACAGAGCGCCTGCAGGGGCGAAGCTTTGGACCGGAACTGGATGATATCGTAAAGCGTGTGATCCATACTTCCGCAGATTTCGAGTATGCGGATCAATTGGTTTTTTCGGAAGGTGTGGTGGAGAAGGCGCTTGCCGCGATCAAGGCGGGAGCAACGATCGTCACGGATACGCAAATGGCCTGGTCGGGCATCAACAAAAAGATCCTGGAGAGTTTTGGCGGGGCAGCGGTCTGCTTTATGTCGGATGAAGATGTCGCAAAAGAAGCGAAAGCGCGGGAGATCACCCGGGCGATGGTGAGTATGGAAAAAGCTGCCACGCTGGAAGGTCCGGTGATCTTTGCGATCGGGAATGCGCCGACGGCACTGATCCGGATCCATGAGCTGGTACAGGAGAAAAAGCTGAGTCCGGCGATGGTCATCGGCGTGCCGGTTGGCTTTGTCAATGTGGTGGAAGCAAAGGAACTCATCATCCAAAGCGGGATTCCGCACATTGTAGCACGCGGAAATAAAGGCGGAAGCAATATCGCTGCCGCCATTTGTAATGCACTGTTATATAAATTGCGCAGATAAAGGCAGTTTGGAGACAAACTGTTGTATTTGGAAGGCCGGAGGGATCAAATGTCAGCATCCAGAATATTGATCGGTGCCTGTGCCAGCGGGAGCGGTAAGACGACGGTGACCTGTGCACTGCTGATGGCGCTGAAACAACAGGCACTTCGGGTTCATGCATGTAAATGCGGCCCGGACTATATTGATCCGATGTTTCATGAAAGGGTACTGGGGATCCCGTCGCGGAACCTGGATCCTTTTTTTGCAGACAAAGATCTGCTGCAGGAATTGTTTTGCCGTCAAAGTAAGGATTGTGATGTGACGGTGATCGAGGGTGTCATGGGATATTACGACGGACTCTCGTTTGCAGAGCCTCGTGCATCGACCTATGATGTGGCAAAAACGATCAAAGCGCCGGTGATCCTGGTCGTGAACGCCAAAGGGATGGCGCTGACGCTGATCGCACTGTTAAAGGGCATGCTGTCGTTTCGGAGTGATCATCAGATCTGCGGCGTCATCTTAAATCATGTATCGAAGATGACGTATCAGAGCCTTGCGCCCATCATCGAGCGGGAAGTGGGGATCAAGGCGCTCGGCTATCTGCCGGAGTGTCCGGAGGTAGCGTTCGGAAGCAGGCATTTGGGACTGTTAACCCCGCAAGAGCTCCGGGATCTGCAGGAACGATTGGAAAAACTGGGGAATTTGGCCCGGGAATGTCTTGATATCGACGGAATTTTGGCACTGGCGAATCAGGCTCCGCCGCTTGCCTCGCTGCAGGAGGGGGACCTTGCACCGAAGGGAACGCCGGTGCGGCTTGCCATCGCCAGGGATGAGGCGTTTTGCTTTTACTATGAGGATAATCTGGACCTGCTGCGGTCGCTTGGCTGTGAGCTGATCCCGTTTCGTCCGCTGCAGGATGCAGCACTTCCGGAGAAAATCGACGGACTGCTGCTCGGCGGTGGTTATCCGGAGTGCTATGGAGAACAATTGGAACAAAATGTCTCGCTACGGGAGGAAATCCGGGAAAGACTCCGGGGAGGACTGCCCTGTCTCGCGGAATGCGGTGGGTTTATGTATTTGCATGAACAGATGGAAGATACGCAGGGAATCATGCGGGATATGGTGGGGCTGCTTTCACAAAACAGCTGTGTGCGAAAGGATCATCTGGTGCGATTTGGCTATGTCACGCTTTCGGCACAGGAGGATACCCCGCTGCTTAACGCGGGAGAAGAGATCCGGGCACATGAATTTCACTATTGGGATAGTACGGACAACGGAAATCTGATGCGTGCGGACAAACCGTCCGGGACGCGCAGCTGGCCTTGTATGCACAGCGTTGATCAAACGATCTGTGGCTACCCGCATGTTTATTTCCTGTCCAATCCGGCGTTTGCGGAGCGCTTTGTTGCACTCTGCAGGGCATACAGAGAAAAGGAGAAGTCATGAAGACAGCAATACAGGCGCTGGTGATCGCTTTTTCCATGTACAGCAAGATCCCGATGCCGAAGATGAACTGGGAAGAGAAGGGGATGAAGTACGCGATGTGCTTCTTTCCGGTGATCGGGCTGGTGGAAGGCCTGATCTGCTATCTGGTCGGGAGTCTTCTTTGGAACTTGGGGGTCAGCAGACTGCTATTTGGCTGCGTGATGGCGGTGTTACCGCTTGTGATCACCGGCGGGATCCATATGGACGGCTTTTTGGATACGGCAGATGCGATCAACTCTTACGGGGATCGGGAAAAGCGTCTTGAAATCTTAAAAGATCCGCATACCGGCGCATTCGCGATCATTTGCGGGATCGGTTATATGGTGCTGTCGGTCGGTTTCTGGAGTGAATTATCCAAAGAACTGCTGGCGGTCGCGGCGATGAGCTTTTGTCTGTCGCGGGCATTGAGCGGCTTTGCGGT
>JAILPR010000100.1 GCA_024699355.1 Lachnospiraceae bacterium | reverse complement strand
GTAGAGACCGGTTACTGGCATCTGTTCCGTTACAATCCGGAACTGCGCGGTGTTGCCGGCAAGAGCGCATTCAGCTTAGACAGCAAGGCTCCGACAGGCGATTACAAAGAGTTCCTGGCAGGTGAGAACCGTTATGCAGCTCTGAGTAAGGCAAATCCGGAGAAGGCTGAGAAGCTGTTTGATGAAGCTGTGGATGTATCCAAGGCTAGATTCGAATATCTGAACAAGCTGATCACACTGTACGGAAACGACTAATCGGTCGCGTACATAACACAACACACAGAAGGCGGTGGAACGAAAGTTCCACCGCCTTTTTTGGATGCCGCCGGAGTATCCGCATGAAAACCGTGTTCTGTGTACATGGATTATCTACGTGTACTTCGATATTGTCCCGGCGTCATTTGATGTGCTTTTTTAAACTGGCTGATAAAGTTTGCTTCACTCGAGAACCCTGAAATTTGGGCGATACGATACGAGGGGATTGTCGTAGATTGCAGAAGCATTTCCGCATGAAGCATCCGCAGGTGCATGATGTATTCTTTCGGAGAAAATCCAAAATGACGCTTATACTCTCTACAAAAATGGAACTTGGTGATACCGGCCAGGTCAGCCATCATATCCAGTGTTAAGTCATCCAGGAAATGCTTTTCGATGTATAATCGCAGATATTTCAGATTTTCGGGAATGCAATTGTTTTCTTCAACCTTGGTTTTATTGTCATCGGAAATCAAAAAAAGCAGTTGCTGAAGCTCTATGGAGGTATGAAACGGTTGATTCTGCTCTATGGTGCGAAGCATTTTTTCGAGTTGCGCCTGGAGTATTTGAAAGTTTGCCGGATGCATGACAGCCTGTGATTTACGAAAAAGCGCAGGAACCATATAGGTGGAATTGCCACCGTAAAAATGGAGATCTGCGTGGAACCAAAAAGAGCCTGAAGTTCGATATTCGTGCGGAAGCATACAGTCAATGATGGCGATATCACCTTTGCTGAGGGTATAAGAGTTTCCCTGATATTCGAGATGCCCCTGTCCCTCATATGTGAACAGCAATAAATAAGAGCGGAAGTTTTTTCTTTTGGTATAATAACGAGCACTGGATTCGATATAATCAAAACTCTGAAAATAGATCAGGTGTTTTCGCATTTCTTCTGAAAGCGGCATGGGAAGTAAAAAACAGTTCCGGTCGCCATCAATAATATATTCCACGTCTGTCTGCTTACTGATCAGGTTTTGCTCCAAGAGTTCGTTATAACCCGGATCGCGCTCTAATTCTTCATTTGAAATGGAACCATTGTAATTTCGGAAATGGATATGTTCAAACATAGCGTCTCCTTATAGCAGCAATTTTTAATAGTATAACAGCAATAACCATACTAAAACAAGCGCTTTTCGTAACGTATACTTACCATATCAATGTTGATTATGGAGGAAATCATGATGGAACGAATGAAAAAAAATCGGCAAACACCAAATTGGCATCTGCCTGAGACGACAGCTGCTACAGAAGTACTGCCCCGGTGGTTTAAGTGGGCCTATACGGGGAGAGGTCTGGCATATTCTCTGAACTTTGTCCTGATGATGCAGATTACGTACTATAGTACAGATATTCTCGGAATGCCGGCAGGCATCGTGGGAATGCTCCTGCTACTTTCCAAGGTCGTAGATGCGATGACGGACCTGATCTTTGGATATATCATTGATCGGACCAACAGCAAACTTGGCAAGGGTCGTCCGTATGACCTGTTCGTCCCGGTGATGTGGTTTGGCACAGTGCTGTTGTTTTCGACACCCGATTTTGGGATCGTTGGAAAATCAATCTATGTATTTATCCTGTATGCGTTGGTGAATTCTGTTTGCTCCACCTTTTTGCTGGCTTCGGACCCTGTTTATCAGAGCCGGGCGATCCGAAGTGATAAAAACAGAATGTTTATTACTACGTTCCAGGGAATCTTTGCACTGATCTTTTCAACACTTGTAGGAATCATGATGCCGCAGCTCATTAAAGGTCTGGGCAGCACCAAAAGCGGTTGGACGGTGATCGCGCTACTCTTTGCCGTTCCGCTTTCCATCCTTGGCTCGATCCGTTTTATGACGATCAAAGAGGTAAACACGACGCCTGCTGCATCTTCAACCGGCACGAATCGCCTTTCCGTAAAAAACGGATTACGACTTCTTGGAAAAAACAAGCTGGTAATAATCCTGTGTATGCTCTCGCTTTGCAGTAATGCGATTTCATCGATCACGCAGGCGACAGCAACATATTACTTCAAATGGATCTTTGGAGATGTCGGGATGGCGTCTCTGGTTTCGCTTCCGACAATGCTTACGCCGCTGTTTCTTCTTGTGACACCAATCCTTTGTAACAAATACGGAACCGGCCGGATCTTAAAGATCGGAATGCTCAGTTCCATTCTCGGCTTTCTGATCCGTATGGTGCTTGGTGTAAATCTTACCGGAATTTTGATCGGATCGTTGTTTGTCGCTATCGGTTTTATCCCGATCGGCACACTGATCAACATCTATGAAATGGAATGCATGGATTATGGACAGTGGAAAAACGGTACCAGAATCGAAGGGATGATCACTTCCGCGGTCGGATTTTCAATCAAGGTAGGATCGGCACTGGGCTCCGGAATTCTTGGCTTATTAATGGGTCTGTCCGGATATATCAGCAGTGAGACCGTAACAACGCAGAGCGATACGGCTCTGTCAATGATCAAGATACTGTTCAATCTGGTACCATTGATCATTTCGCTGATAGCGTTTGTCATTTCTCTGAATTACACCATTGATAAGGATCGCGCCGAGATGAACAGTGCATTACAGAAGTAAGATGATCGGTAGCAAAAAAGGAGAACGAAGAGATGCTAAAACTATATGACTTACAGGTTATTCATGAACGTAATCCCCTTGGAATTGATGAGATTCCGTATGTCTCATGGAAGCTGGACTCGGATTGGCAAAATACGATGCAGCAGACATATCAGATCGATGTAACGGATGAGCGGGGCACGTATTGCTGGTCCAGCGGACAAAAAGCAGATGGACGTAACTGCTTTCATACATTTGAAGGTCTTCGGTTACAGCCTAAAACGAGATATGATGTCAGAATTTCCGTGACAGATTCTCATGGGGAAAGCGCTTCTGAGAGTACCTGGTTTGAAACCGGCTTTCTGGGAAAACGCTGGGAGGCTGACTGGAGCTGTTCGCCATTTCGATCGACCAAACGAAAACCCGGATTTGGAAAACAACAGCCGGCAGTGATATTTCGACAGAAATGCAAACTAAAAGAAAAGCCTGTAAAAGCGAGACTTTACGCAACAGCACATGGCGTATATGAGGCGATGATCAATCAACAAAAAGTAGATGATCGCAGTTTTGCACCGGAACATACGGTATATGCCAAATTACTCTGTTACCAGACCTATGATGTGACCGATGCTGTCCGTGCAGGAGAAAATACGCTGGATATCCATGTGGGAGATGGATGGTATCTGTGTGCGGCAACACGCCCCCAAATGAAAAAGAATGATCACAGGCACGCCGTGCTGTTCCAGTTGGAAGTGGAATATGCGGATGGAAGCAGGGAACGTATGGTATCCGGAGAGCATACGCTGGTAGCAGAGGGGCCGATACGCTCGGCAGATCTCTTTGGCGGCGAATTGTATGATGGAAGAATAGAAGCCGATCAGGATGCATGGTCATGGAAACCCTGTAAGGTTGGAAATTACGGATATGCCAATCTGCAAGGGCAGGTTGGTGCACCGGTCAAACCGAAATGCAGCCTGGCACCGGTTGCGATCCTGCAAAGTCCCAAGGGCGAGCAGATCGTGGACTTTGGACAGAATATGGCCGGACGTGTCCGGATCAAGATCGATGTTCCGGCAGGAGGGGAGATTATCCTGGAACATTGTGAGGTTTTGGATAAAGAGGGAAATTTTTTTAACAATATTATGTCTGCCGGCGGTGTGGGGAAAGGCTGTGATCAAAAAGATGTTTATATTTCTTCCGGAAAACCAGTGGTATATGAACCACACTTTACGTATCATGGATTCCGTTTCGTAAAAGTTACGGGAATGAAGGTGACTTCCGAATCAATCCGGGCAATCGCACTTTCCACGGAAAAAGAAGAACTGGGAACATTTGAATGTTCGGATGCAAGCCTGAATCGACTTTACAGCAATATCTGCTGGTCACAACGCTCGAATATGCTCTCTATTCCAACAGACTGTCCGCAACGTGAAAAGGCCGGATGGACCGGAGACATGCTTGTTTATAGTAAAACGGCAATGCTCAATGAAGACTGCACATCCTTTTTCGATCGTTGGCTGAAAAACATGACCTGCGATCAGGATGAATACGGCATTATCCCAATGGTAACGCCAAATGTGGGAAGCTATCCGATCATCGGGAAATTCAGTCACTTATCCAATGGAGTCAAAGGTCAGGGGACTTCGTCCGGTTGGGGAGATGCTGCGGTGATCGTACCGTATTCGATGTATGAAGTGACAGGAGATACAGAGGTCCTTCGAATTCAGTATGAGACGATGAAACGATGGGTTGATTATATCATTACCCGTTGTAAAGAAGGTACACCCAAGGGATGCACCCGAGACAAAGAAGTGGAGCAGTATCTATGGGATACCGGGTACCATTACGGAGAGTGGCTTGTCCCGAGCCAGAATAAAAACGGTATCGATATGAAGAACCTGAAACAGATTATGGCTTCAAGCAGCTGCTATACTGCACCGATCTTTGGCTGGTATAGTGTCAGTACGTTTGGCAAGATCGCAGCGATTTTAGCGGAAACATCCGGTGAGGGCACTTATACGGAGGATGCACGTCTCTATGCAGATCAGGCAGAGAAAATGAAAAATGCATTTTGCAAAGGCGTTATTACAGAGGATGGAATGATGCCATCGGATCTGATGGGTGCCTATGTGTTGCCGATTTATTTTGATCTGGTACCGGAGCAACTGAAGGAAAGATTTGCGCAGAAATTGGTTGCGTCTATTGAAGCACATGACAATACCATGGATACAGGATTTTTGGGAACACCCTATCTGATGGATTCACTTGTGAAGATTGGCAGGAAGGACCTTGCACTCAAACTGCTTTGGCAAAGAAAGTCACCTTCCTGGCTTTGCGAAGTAGACCAAGGCGGAACGACCATCTGGGAGAACTGCTTTGGGTATGATGAGCAGGGCAATCCGTCTAGCCTTAGCTTTAATCATTATGCGTTTGGCTGTGTCGCAGACTGGATCTATCGGAATGTGGCAGGATTAGATACCGATACACCGGGATATCGTCATTTGGTGATCCATCCGGAACCGGATCAGTATCTCACCTGTTGCAAACGTACTTTTATGACTGAGCAGGGGCTGTCCTCCGTACATTGGACGTTAGAAGACCAAAACTGGAATCTGGAGGTAGAGATTCCGTGTAATGCGACTGCGGACATTATTCTTCCCAATGGAGAAGTACATAAGGTCGGAAGCGGCAAGTATCATTTTGCGTGTGTCATAGGGGATTAAAAATTTCCCGGGCAGGAAGCCTTACGGCACTCCTGCCCGGGAGGGAAAAGGAAAAGAATGTTTTATGTTAGAAACTTAAGCTCCAGAGCACTTCCTCCAGGGAATGTGCGGTTGCGGTATCATCTACGACGCTGTAGTTACCGGCATCGGTTTTGATCACGCATAAGCGGGAACCGATCTTCTCTAATGCCACATTGATCTGGTTGATACGATCCGGCTCATCGGAGAGTGCAAGGATCTGATCGAGAACTTCCGCAAGTCCGGCCTTCTGCTGAATGATCAGCGCATTTGCCAGAGAAGAATTTGCAAGCGTATGGTTGATCGTTGAGGTGA
>JAILPR010000021.1 GCA_024699355.1 Lachnospiraceae bacterium | reverse complement strand
TCCGGAGATCAGTGTGCGTCCTGTCGAAGGACAGATCGATGATCTTGTGGGTGAGATCCGCAAGGAAACCGCAAAGAAGAACAAAGTCCTTGTCACGACGCTGACCAAGCGTATGGCAGAGGATCTGACCGATTACATGCGCGAGATCGGCATCCGCGTGAAGTATCTGCATTCCGACATCGATACGCTGGAGCGTGCGCAGATCATCCGCGATATGCGACTGGATGTCTTTGACGTGCTGGTCGGCATCAACCTGCTTCGAGAAGGTCTCGATATCCCGGAAATCTCGCTTGTGGCGATCATTGATGCGGACAAAGAAGGATTCTTGCGTTCGGAAACCTCTCTCATCCAAACGATCGGCCGTGCCGCCCGTAACGTGGACGGACATGTCATCATGTATGCCGACAATATGACCGACTCCATGCAGGCGGCCATCGATGAGACGCAGCGTCGACGCGAGATCCAGCAGAAATACAACGAAGAACATGGCATTACCCCGCAGACCATCAAGAAGGCGGTCCGCGATCTGATCTCCATCTCCAAGGAAATCGCCAAGGAAGAAGTTTCTTTCGAGAAGGATCCGGAGTCCATGTCCAAAGCAGAATTAAAGAAACTGATCGAGACGGTCGAAAAGAAGATGAAGAAAGCGGCGGCAGAGCTGAACTTCGAAGCGGCGGCAACGCTGCGTGACCAGATGATCGAATTGAAATTGAAGTTAGGTGAATGATGAGTAAAGAACCAAAAAGAGTGTTCGCACGGATGGATCCGCGCGAGACGATCCGCATCCGCGGTGCCAAAGAGCACAATTTAAAGAATGTGGATGTGGATATCCCGAGAAACAAATTTGTCGTGCTGACAGGTCTCTCCGGCTCCGGAAAGAGCTCGCTGGCCTTTGACACGATCTATGCAGAGGGACAGCGTCGGTATATGGAATCCTTATCCTCCTATGCCAGAATGTTCCTCGGACAGATGGAAAAGCCGAACGTCGAGATGATCGAGGGCTTATCGCCGGCCATTTCCATTGACCAGAAATCCACGAACCGCAATCCCCGTTCGACCGTCGGTACGGTAACGGAGATCTATGACTATTTCAGGCTTCTCTATGCAAGGATCGGTATCCCGCACTGTCCGAAGTGCGGCAGAGAGATCCAGCGTACGACCGTTGACCAGATGGTCGACTACATCTGTGCGATGGAGCCGGGCACCAAGATCCAGCTGTTAGCACCGGTGGTCCGCGGCAGAAAAGGTGAGCATGCCAAGGTCCTTGAGCGTGCAAAGCGCAGCGGCTATGTCCGCGTGCGGATCGATGGCAATGCCTATGATCTCTCCGAAGAGATCAAACTGGATAAGAACATCAAGCACAATATCGAGATCGTGGTCGATCGTCTTGTGATCAAAGAAGGGATCGAGCGAAGACTGACCGATTCTCTGGAAAATGTCCTGCAGCTGGCGGAAGGCCTGGCGGAGGTTGATGTGATCGGCGGAAAGCTTTTGACGTTTAGCCAGAACTTTGCCTGCCCGGACTGCGAGATCAGTATCAGCGAGATCGAGCCGCGAAGCTTTTCTTTTAACAATCCCTTTGGGGCCTGCCCGGAATGTTCGGGTCTGGGCTATAAGATGGAGTTTGACTGGCGTCTGATGATCCCGGATGAGAGCCTCTCGATCAATGAAGGCGCGATCCAGGTCATGGGGTGGCAAAGCTGTAATCAAAAGGGTAGCTTTACCAATGCAACGTTGCAGGCACTCTGCAAAACATTCCATTTCGACCTCGATACACCTTTCAAGGATTATCCGCAGGAGATCAAAGACCTGCTGATCCACGGGACGGACAAAGAGATCATCGTGCACTATAAAGGACAGCGCGGTGAGGGAAATTATCCGGTGACGTTCCCGGGGATCGTACGCAATGTCGAGCAGCGCTATCGCGAGACCTATTCAGAAACCGCGAAGGCAGAGTACGAAGAGTACATGCGTGTGACGCCGTGTAAACTTTGCGGCGGTCGCAGATTAAAACTGGAATCTCTCGGCGTGACGATTCAGGATAAAAACATTTATGACATGACGGTCATGCCGCTTAAGGAACTGCATGAATTTCTGGGAAATCTGGAGCTGACCAGACAACAGCTGCTGATCGGTGAGCAGATCTTAAAGGAGATCCGAAACCGCGTGAATTTCCTGATCGACGTGGGTCTGGATTATCTCTCCTTAAGCCGTGCGACCAGTTCCCTATCCGGCGGCGAAGCACAGCGTATCCGCCTGGCAACGCAGATCGGATCGGGTCTGGTGGGCGTTTGCTACATTCTGGATGAGCCAAGTATCGGTCTGCATCAGCGGGATAACGATAAGCTCCTGGCGACGTTAAAGCGCCTGCGCGATCTGGGCAATACTCTGCTGGTGGTCGAACATGATGAAGATACCATGTGGGCTGCGGATCACATCGTGGATATCGGACCGGGCGCAGGATCCCATGGCGGTGAGATCATCGCACAGGGAACTGCGGAGGAGATCTGTAAGGTTGAAGAATCCGTGACCGGACAGTATTTAAGCGGAAAGAAGTTCATTCCGGTGCCGGAGGCGCGCAGGAAGCCAACGGGATTTATCACCGTCAGAGGCGCAAGGGAAAATAACCTGAAGAACATCGACGTATCGTTCCCGACAGGTATTTTTACCTGCGTGACGGGCGTCTCGGGCTCCGGCAAAAGTTCGCTGGTCAACGAGATCCTCTATAAGCATCTCGCGGCAAAACTAAATCGCGCGCGTTGTATCGCGGGCGATCACGATACGATCGAAGGCATCGAGCAGCTCGATAAGGTCATCAATATCGACCAGTCACCGATCGGCAGAACCCCGAGGTCCAATCCGGCGACCTACACGGGCGTCTTTGATATGATCCGGGACCTCTTTGCGGGGACAACGGAGGCCAAAGAGCGCGGCTACAGCAAGGGACGCTTCAGCTTTAACGTTAAGGGCGGACGGTGCGAAGCCTGCTCGGGTGACGGGATCATCAAGATCGAGATGCACTTTTTACCGGATGTATACGTGCCGTGCGAGGTTTGCGGAGGCAAGCGCTATAACCGTGAGACCCTGGATGTGCATTACAAGGGCAAGAATATTTATGAAGTGCTCGATATGACGGTGGAGGAGGCACTGACCTTCTTTGAAAATGTGCCGAGCGTGAAACGCAAGATCCAGACATTGTACGATGTGGGACTTGGGTATATCAAACTCGGACAGCCATCGACGGAACTTTCCGGCGGTGAAGCACAGCGGATCAAGCTGGCAACGGAGCTGAGCCGCAGGGGCACCGGCAAGACGGTCTATATCCTGGATGAGCCGACGACCGGACTGCACTTCGCGGATGTACATAAACTCGTGGAGATCCTGCATCGCCTGGCAGATGGCGGCAATACCGTGATCGTCATTGAGCATAACCTTGATGTCATCAAGACCGCGGACTACCTCATCGATATGGGGCCGGAAGGCGGCGCCGGCGGCGGTACGGTGATCGCACAGGGGACGCCGGAAGAGCTGGCCAAGAACAAAAAGTCTTATACGGGCTATTATGTGAAGAAAATGCTTGACCGTGCCAAGAGTCGCGACAACTCGTAAAAATTTTGTGAAATTTGCTTATAATTTCCTGAACTTTCTTGCAATATAGAAATGCATTTGATAATGTGGAAATAGCGATTTACATAACTTTCTATGGAGGGATAACATGAAAAAATGGATTGCAGCTGCACTGGCAGCAGTACTGGTAATTGTTGGTGTTGTCGGTTATGAAACCACCATGACAACAGAAGCCGGCTACGGTACCGGTGGGGCGACATATGTGTATAATGCGGTTGATGATATCAGTTTCTTGAGTATTTCAACTCCGGCATCTTCGATCCTGACGTACTCGGGTCTGACCTGGCAGCAGATGGAAGAAGACATCGGCGTGAGATTAAACTTAAGCAACACGACACCGGGCTCTGCGGGACAGATCGCGCTGACCGCAAAGGCTGCGGAAGCAGGCGGCACGGTACTTCGTTATTTTGATGCAGATCTGGAGAAGTATTTAGACGGCTGGACACAGGACATCGAGACCACCTATTCCGAACTGCGTATCGCACTGGGCCTTCCGACCGGCTTAAGCCAGTCACTGGATTATGCGATCGTCACTTACAACGAAGACGGTTCGACATCGCTCCTGGGCGATCTGGATACCAATCCGGCAACCGTAACCTTTGATACCAAGAGTTTTTCGACCTGGGCACTGGTGTCCGGACCGAAGGGACAGTTCGACAAGTACAGAGTGGCAAGTGCCACTTCTCTGACCGCTTATGATCAGGGTGTTTATTTAACCAGCATTCCGTCCAGTGTCGGCATCGAGATCGGCACCGCATATATCTATGCAGCAGCGATCCTTTCCGATGAGATGACCAGCAATGCGGCATTTGGTTCTTCCAACGTGTGCATTTCTCTGAAAGACAGCACACCGGGTATCTATGCAAAGAATGCCATCGATCAGGTCGCTTTGACCGCAGGTGCAAAGAAGATCAACTATGTTGACACAGTTGTCAGCACCACCAACGGCACCGTGACCAAGACCAACCAGAAGGTACGCTTCGCAGTGGATGTTCCGTACAGCTTCCCGGCATACGGCGAGTATGCAGTGGTTGTCCTGAATGCGGATGGTTCCGCAAGCCTGATCAAAGATCTGGATTCCGTACAGTCTCTGGTGACCTTTGATACCGATCAGTTCCGTATGTTTGCCATCATCTGGGCACCGGATCTGAATGTGTAAAAATTTTTTGATCACCTCTAAAGTATTTGGGCAGGCATGCCGAAATACAACATGTAGAGGATGGATTCTCTAAGTAAACAAGAAGTGCAAGGACGCGAGGCCGAAAGGCTGATTTCGCGTCCTTTTCTTTTGGAGAAACGACAAAGATCTGTGAGCGAAAACCTTTGAAAAAACACAGTCATGCGGTATAATATCTCTATTATGGACTATTCTGCCATAGAAAGGGGTACCACATGCAGTTCACAGATATTGGTATTGATTTAGGAACAGCCAGTGTGCTGGTATACATCAGAGGAAAGGGCGTTGTGTTAAAAGAGCCCTCTGTTGTTGCTTTTGATAAGGATACAAACAAGATCAAAGCCATCGGCGAGGATGCTCGTCTGATGCTTGGTAGAACACCGGGAAACATCGTCGCAGTCAGACCGCTGCGTCAGGGTGTTATTTCCGACTACACCGTAACCGAGAAGATGATGAAATACTTCATCCAGAAAGCACTCGGGAAAAGAACGCTTCGTAAGCCGCGTATCGCAGTCTGCGTCCCGAGCGGTGTTACCGAAGTAGAGAAGAAAGCCGTAGAGGATGCAGCATATCAGGCAGGAGCCAGAGAAGTTGCCATCATCGAAGAGCCGATCGCAGCAGCTATCGGTGCAGGAATCGACATTTCGAAACCGTGCGGCAATATGATCGTCGACATCGGCGGCGGTACTTCCGACATCGCTGTCATCTCTCTGGGTGGCACGGTTGTCAGCACGTCTGTTAAGGTCGCAGGCGATGACTTCGACGAAGCACTTGTGAAGTACATGAGAAGAAAACACAATCTTCTGATCGGTGAGAGAACCGCAGAAGATATCAAGATCCGCATCGGTAGCGCATTCCATCGCACCGAGCCGGATTATATGGATGTCAAGGGACGTAACCTGGTAACCGGTCTGCCGGATACCATCCGTATTTCGTCCGAAGAAACCGAAGAAGCCCTCAAGGAAGCGACCAGTCAGATCGTGGATGCCATCAAGAGCGTTCTCGAGAAGACCGATCCGGAGCTGGCAGCAGATATCGCAGACCGCGGTATCGTACTGACCGGCGGTGGCGCACTCTTACGTGGATTGGAAGATCTGATCGCAAGTAAGACCGGCGTCAATACCATGACGGCAGAGGACCCGATGAAGGTCGTTGCCATCGGTACCGGACGCTACATCGAATTCCTTGCAGGCTATCGCGAAGACTAAGCGAAGGAGAACAGAATGGTCAAAGGTCTCTACACTGCTTATACGGGCATGCTCAACGAGCAAAAGCGCATGGACATCATCACCAACAATATGGCAAACACCGACACGACCGGCTTCAAAAAAGAGGGCGTGACGGCGCAGGCATTTGATGAGGTCATGGCAGATCGTTTAAAGGATTTCAGTACCCCGGGCATCGATCCGCACAGGATCGGCAATGTCTCTCTGGGCGTGAAGATCGGTGAGGTCTACACGGACTGGAGTGAAGGCCCGCTGAAAAACACCAACAACGTCTATGACTTTGCGCTGACAGACAGAGGCTTTTTCACGATTTCTTATACAGACAAAGAAGGCGTGACATCAACAATGTACACGCGCGACGGTAATTTCGAACTGACCAGCACGGGCTTTCTGGTAACACAGGACGGTGACTTCGTCCTGGGAACCGACGGAAACGCGATCCAGTTAAACCCGCTTTTGGAAACTTCCATAGATGACAGCGGCACGCTCTACCAGAACGGAACGAGAGTTGCACAGCTGCAGATCACAGATTTTGCGGATTATGACTACTTAGAGAAATACGGTGAGAACTTCTACCGACCGGTAGAGGGAGCGACATTGCAGGATGCGGATGCAAAGGTCCTGCAAGGCTATCTGGAGACATCCAATGTCAACACCGTAACGGAAATGGTCAATCTGATCGCCATCAGTCGTAACTACGAGACGAATCAGAAGTTGATCCAGACCTACGATGACTCACTGCAGATCACAGCGAACCAGATCGGTAAGTTGTAAGGGAGGTACTTATGGCAGTTAGAAGTTTATGGACAGGCGCCAGCGGCATGATCGCCCAGCAGACCAACGTCGATACCATCGCAAACAACCTTGCGAACGTTTCGACCGTCGGCTATAAGATGCAGGCAAATCAGTTCAAGTCGCTGCTTTATCAGACATTACAGACGGAGACCACTTCCGCCAATAACGAGACCAAACCGACGACTGCACAGGTCGGCCTTGGTGTTCGCAGCGCAGCGATCCAGAATATCTTTACTCAGGGATCAATGCTGGATTCCGAGAGCGATACAGATTTCGCGATCGAGGGAGAAGGCTTCTTTGCGGTGCGTGACAGCAGTGGCGATATCAATTACACCAGAAACGGTAATTTCTATTGGGCGATGAATACAGCAGGCGGTGTCAGCCTGACCAATTCCGACGGCTACATGGTACTAAATACCGCCGGAAACGTCATCAGCCTTGCCAATACCTATGAGACCAGCAAGATCACCGTTGGCTCTGACGGAACCTTATATTATCCGGATGCAAAAAATGTGCCGCAGTCGATGAATATCACGATCGGTTTATGGCAGTTCCGTAATCCGAGCGGCTTAGAGCGTGTCGGCAATACCTTGTATCAGCAGACCGCAGCATCGGGCGCAGCGATCAATGAAGCGACCAACAATCAGGTAACCAAGAGTAGAGTCAATCAGGGATACTTAGAGGGCTCCAACGTCGAAGTTGCCAACGAGATGGTCAACCTGATCACCGCACAGAGAGCTTATGAATTAAACTCCAAGGCGATCACGACCTCCGATGAAATGATGCAGCAGGCAAATAATTTAAGATCATAAGGTGAAT
>JAILPR010000201.1 GCA_024699355.1 Lachnospiraceae bacterium | reverse complement strand
TGAAACGATCTATCGGGATGTCAGTGGCCTTTGCTTTACGGAATACGGCCTGGCAGCGGGGTCGGAAAAAGACGAGGATCAGGATTATATTTCGGATGGTGACGGAATGATCGAGATGATCGATCTGGAGAGCGGAGAGGCGATCTGGAGCTATCCGTATACCTTTGAAGTCTATACGTTTACTTCGACTTATCTGAAACTGTATCACCGCAGTTACACGGATACAGACGGACAGATGATCAGCTCTGTGCTGTTTACCAAAGACAATCAGGTGGGAGCACTGGATTGTGAAAGCGGCGGGAAAAAGAGTCATTTCTATGTCAGCTCTTCGATCGCAGCGGTTGGCAGATATCCGGACAGTGGTCTTATTGCGGTTTATGAGAGCAGCGGCACCGTGGATTATTTTAATGCGGATACCGCGACCGAATATCGAGACAATGCAACCAGCCTGGGGCTATCGATCAGCAAACTTCGCTCCAACGGAGAGGTTATGGCAATTTATCAGAGCACTTCGCCTGAGGTCTATCTCTTAAAGAAGCATCCGGGGGAAGGGAAGCAGAGTCTGACTACGCTGGAGAATTCGATCCGCCGCGTTGTGGAGAATGAAGCGGAAAATCTCTATGTGGTCCAATGTTACAGTGAGAATGCGCTGCATGTTTTTGACAGAGATACGATGGAGGAGATTTATACGTTTCTGTCGGAATCGTCGATCTATGGATTTGATGTGATGGACAACGGCAATCTCGTGGTGTACTATCCGGGAGAATTCTGGCGAATCGATCCAAAGAGTGGCAGTAAGAGCGTTACGGAGCTTCCGATCGAAAGCTGCTACAATGTGCTGTTTTACCCATCCTGTCAATGTGCGGTGGCATACAGCGCGAGCGGGATCGTTGTCTATTCTTACGCAGGGGAAGAGACGTATGTTACGTATGCCGGGGAAGGACTGCATGCCAAGTTTGTCACGCTTAGTGCGGATGGGACGACACTATTGGTCATGACCATGGACAACGAACTCTACGTGGTGAATGTTGCCGAAGAAACAGCGGAAAAGATCGAAGAGGGCACGCTGAAAGTCTTACAGAACCTTTCGCCGGAAAACGGCATGGTTTTAAATACAGACGGGACCCTTTTGGCGATGAGCTGTATGGACGGATTTGTACGTGTCTATGACATGGCGCAGGAGACGGTGATCGCCAAATTTGCGGCGGTTGGGCGAAACAGGATTTTCCTTGCATTTTCGCCGGATAGCAGGCACCTGCTCTTACAGGCGGATGATTATTATTTCAAAGTATATGATCTGGAGAGTGCATCCGTCATGATGGCAGCTGCCAATCAGTACAATCAGATCCTACGGGCGCAGTTTGATGAGACGGCCGGCAAAGTCGTTCTTTACGGGTACGACCGCTCTTATATCTTAAATGCGGATACGTATGAGCTGACGAGCTATGTCGAGGAAGGTGTGTTGGTAAACTTTGCCAGAGATCTGGTGCTGACACACAATCGAGGAGAACTGCTGTCTTATCCGTATCTGGACCTTGAGGAACTGCTGGCACTTGCCGGGCGGGAAGTGAACGGAGAGGAACTTTCCGAAGAGAAACGGTTACAATTACATGTTGAGTAAAGGTGAAACACAGATGAAGTTATCGGAACTGTTACAATTTCAGGAAATCGTGATCCAATGCCATGACAATCCGGATGCGGATGCGATCGGCTCCGGCTTTGCGCTGTACCGTTATTTTCTGGATCAGGGGAAACAGGTACGTTTTGTGTATGGCGGACGCAATCGGATCACCAAAAGCAATCTGGTGCTGCTGGTCAGTGAACTGCAGATTCCCATTGAGTATGTGGAAACCCTGGATCATGCGCCGGAGCTTCTCTTGCTGACCGATTGTCAGTATGGGGAAAGCAACGTGACCAAACTACCGATGCAGACGCTGGCGGTGATCGATCATCATCAGGTCTCCGGCAAGCTGCCGGAACTTTCTGAGGTGCGAAGTAATCTGGGCAGTGCCAGTACAGTGGTATGGTCAATGCTCATGGATGTGCAATATCCGGTGAATCGACACGAAGATATCGCAACGGCGCTCTACTACGGACTGTATACGGATACCAATGCGTTTGTGGAACTGTCGCATCCGATGGACAAGGATCTGCAGGAGACGGTTTATCACGATAAATATCTGCTCACGCGCTTGCGCAATTCCAATCTGTCGCTGGAGGAATTGCAGATCGCCGGTGTGGCCATGCTCAAGTATGAGTACTATGAGAAGCATCGCTATGCGATCTTTAAAGCAGATCCTTGCGATCCGAATATTCTGGGCCTGATCAGTGATACCTGTCTCTCGGTGGATGCGATCGATGCCTGTCTGGTATATTCCATGACCCCGCAGGGCGTGAAGTTTTCGACCAGAAGCTGTATCCGCGAAGTCAGAGCCAATGAACTGGCCGCGTATCTGGCGGAGGATCTCGGTGGCGGCGGCGGACATTTGGATAAGGCCGGAGGATTTTTACAAAATGATCTGCTCAAGGCGGCTTACCCAAACTATGCCGAGGCGGATACGAGACATCGGGAATATGTGCTGACGACCATTCTGCGGGATCGGATGAGTGCGTATTTTGAAAGTACGGATATCATTATCGCGGAGAAGGCAAAACTTGATCTGAATGAATTTGCATTATATGAAAAACAGCCGGTGGAGGTTGGCTTTGTGAAGGCGACCGATCTGGTGGAAGCCGGGACGAATATCCTGGTCAGAACGCTGGAAGGGGATATCAATCTGGTGGCGGAAGATGAAAGCTATTTGATGATCGGGATCCGCGGAGAGGTCTATCCGACGATCAAATCGGCCATGGAGAAGCGATATCGGAAACTGGAGACACCGTATCATCCGACGCTGGAATATGATCCGATCGTGGTCAATAAGGAAAACGGGGCGCGTATCAGCCTTTTGCCCAAGGCGCAGGGTTGTGTGACGGTCGGCAATGTGGAAATCTATGCGCGCGAGCTGACGCGTGCGGTAAAAGTCTTTACCAGATGGGATCGCGACAACTATATGTACGGAAAGCCGGGAGATTATCTTGCGACACGGGTCGATGATCTGACCGACATTTATGTCATCGAAAAAACGATCTTTCAGGAGACCTATCGAAAGAGATGAGTACCAC
>JAILPR010000199.1 GCA_024699355.1 Lachnospiraceae bacterium | reverse complement strand
GGGCAGACGACATTTGTGATGGTACAGGGGATCATCGGCGCATTTCTCATCCGTGTGCCGGTATCGTTTCTGATGAGCCGGATGGAGCCGGTATCACTGTTTCACATCGGACTTGCGGTGCCTTGCTCTACGGTGTTGCAGATCCTGCTGTGCATCCTGTGGTTTCTTTGGCTGCGTAAAAAAGACGTCGATCGAATTGACAAACAGAGCATGAAGAATTAGAATATAGCAGTGATATATATCAGTGCTATATGAGGAAACAGATGAAACAATTAACGGAAACACAAGAGAAAATTCATGAAGTCGCCAGGGTACATTTTCTGCGTGACGGGTTTCAAAAAGCCTCGCTTCGAAAGATCGTATCGGAGGCGGGATTTACCCTGGGAGCATTCTACGGCTATTACCATTCCAAGGAGGAGTTGTTTGATGCCCTGGTGGGAGATACGGCAAGTGGTCTGATCGAAGTCATTTCCGGGATGGGAGATGCGGCGGATCGCCTGTCGATGGCCGATCGCAAAGCGCAGATGAGCGATGTCTTTGCGCATGGGCTTCCCGGGCTGTTGGACTATTTGCTCGCCCATACCGAAGAGGTGCACCTGCTGTTAAAGTGCGCGGAGGGGACACGGTATGAGCATTTCCTGGAAGAGCTGATGGAGCGGGATCTGAAGTTCATGCGGGAGATCGCGGGCGGAGAGCTGCCGATGCACGAGCTTTCGGCGAAACTTTTGGTCAACAGTTACTTTTCCCTGCTCGGGGAAGCGGCACTTTCCGGAAAAACAAGGGAAGAGATCGCGCAGGCGATGCAGGAGATCCAGGATGTGTATGCCGGGGGAATGTTGTATTTGATGAAGGGAAAGGCATGATGAAAGAAAAGGTTTATCGTCCGGAAAATCTGGTGGCGATCAGTCGTTATCAGAATTTTTTTCCGACGCTGCCCGCAGAGATTCAGACGGACATTTATGACCGGATGCGGGAGTTGTTAACAGAAGAGAAAAGCTATTGTGATCAGGGAAATTATGAGCACATGGCGCAGATCCTGACGTCGATCGCGATGTACGAAGTGCTGCAAAAGCATGGGAAAAGCGAAGAAGAAGCGTACAGGATCGTTTCGGAAGAAATGTGGAAATTCTTAAATCCGGCACCGATGCAAAAGATGGCGAAACTGCCGTTCTTTTTACCGCTTATGAAAAAAGTGGTACCGGCAGGGTTCAGCAAAAAGTCAGGGAGCGGGTGGCGCTACACGTGGCATGCGGATGATGCAAAAGAGGAGTTTCACTTTGAGTGTAATGCCTGTATTTATGAGCAGATCCTCGGCAGGAGAGGACTCTTAAAGCTCGGCGCGATGTGTTGCCATGCGGATATCATCAATTACGGTGAACTGCCGTATACCGATTTTAAACGGACCAAGACACTATGTCAGGGGGGAGATGTTTGCGACTTTTTCTTTGTCCGTCATAAAACCAATGCCGGAGACGGCTGGGAGAGATCCGAGAGTATTTAGGGATTTTTGGCAAGCAGGATGTTTGCAAAACGGATCTAAATTGCAGAATGGAGCAATCGTTGCAAAACGGAGTGGTGTAACAGCCGCTCCGTTTTTTATACTTCTTTTCGGTTAGAAATAACTAACAACAATCACAGAAAGGAAGTATACTATATGAGTAAGCAACATGATACCAGAGAACAGCTCCTGTCCGGCAGCGTGACCCGGACCATGATTTCGTTAAGTGTTCCGGCAATCCTGGGGATGGTTGTGATCGGTCTGTATAATTTTATGGATGCGGTGTTTGTCGGCAGGATGGTTGGTCCGGAGGCGATGACCGCAGTGAAGGTCTCTTATCCGTTTACCCTGTTAAACAGCGGAATTGCAACATTGGTCGGTACGGGGTCCGCTTCGGTGCTCTCCCGGGCGATCGGGAAAAAGGATCAGGAAACGGTAGACCGGATCATGGGAAATCTGATCGCTTTGATTTTGATCCTGTCGATCGCGATCACCGTGATCGGCATCGCATTTACCCCATATCTGCTCTCGCTTTCCGGAGCACAGGGAGAGATTCTTGGGGAAGCCGATCGTTATTTGAAGATCGTGTATTTGGGATCGCTGTTTGTAAACTTTGCGCAGTCGGCCAACATGGTCATGCGAGGCGAAGGCAAATTAAAGATCGCCATGGGGATCATGGCGGCCGGCGCGATCTTAAACATCATCCTGGACCCGATCCTGATCACACTGATGGGAGAAGGAAACGGGATCCTGGGCGCAGCATGCGCGACAGTGACGGCACAGGTGTTACAGGCACTTTTCACCTTATGGTACTTTATGACCAGGAGTGAAACTGTAAAGATCCATCGGATCGGCATCCATGGTAAGATCACCGGTCCGGTACTGGGCGTTGGTGTTTCTGCCATGCTGATGCAGGTGATGACGATGGTACAGCAGACGGTCATGTACAATACGGTAGAACGTCACGGCGGTGGCAGCTGGCAGACGATCCTTGGGGCAGCACTGAGTCTGCAGGCATTTGCGTTTATTCCACTGTGGGGAATCTCTCAGGGCTTCCAGCCGGCGATCGGTACGAACTACGGAGCCAAAAATTTCGATCGCGTATGTGCCTTTACGAAAGTCTTTATGATCGCGGCAACGCTTCTGGCGGCTGTTTTTTATATTCCGATCATGCTGGTGCCGGAGACGATGCTCTCCATGTTCATCACCGATGAAACGATCGTTGCGACGGGGGCACCGATGCTGAGAGTGCTGTTCTCCAGTTACATCTCGTATGGGGTGTTGATCCTGGCGATCACATTCTTCCAGGCGGTCGGCAAAGGCGGTGCGGCAGCAGCGCTGGCATTGCTTCGTCAGGTTCTGCTGTTTTTACCGTTGGTCGTATTGTTACCGACAGTGTTTGTCAGAAGTGTGGAAGGTGTCTTCTATGCACAGTTGTTCACGGATCTGACGGTACTTTTGCTTGCGATCATATTGCTTGGTAGCGCATTTCATTCCATAAGACAGGAAGAAAGAGAATTGTTAAGACATGCCGAACAAAAGACAGCTTGATCCAAACAAACCTTCACGGGAGCTTTTTGGGGAGTATATGCATTTGATCTCCAAAAAAGATTCCGAGAGCACATTTCATCTGACACGCGAGTATGGCGAAGGGATTATGCGGAGATATCATATAGCGCGTGGCGTGGAGTTCATTTACTCCGAGATCGAACATTTTGTGCCCAGTTTCCAGGAACAGAAACAGATGGTCCGATATCTGGAGATCATGTATCTGGTGGATGGGCATGCGGATTTTGAGATGGAGAATCGCAGGATCGCATCGGCTGATCGGGGAGATGTTGTGCTGTTTCACAGTCAGGTTGCGACTAAGAAATGTCTTGTCGGCGAAAACGGTATGCGTTGCATCAGTCTTGTTGTGTTTATCGATGATCTGGCGGAGGAACTCAATCGCTTTTTTGAAACCACTGTCTTTGAGAAAGACCGCCTTTTTGCAGAGGTGCAAAAGGCAAATTCCTGCATCGCGTTTCCGGCCAATGATCTGTTGGGGCGGACATTTAACGGACTGTTGCAGGTCCCGGAAGAATACGGGGATCAGTATCGTAAACTGCTGACATTTCAGGCGATCCTCGCATTGCTGAACGTGCAGGATGGAAAACCGGGGAGTGACGGCTACTTTAGCGGAGACACCGGAAGTAAGGTGCATGAGGCAAGAAAACTGCTCAGCGAAGATCTCTCCGAAACAAAGTCGATCGAAGAACTCGCCGGTGCGGTCAAACTGAATCGTACTTCTTTGCAGAAGGTATTTCGTCAGATGTACGGAATGACGATCAAGGAGTACCGGATGCAGATCCGCATGCAGGAAGCCAAAAATCTACTGTTGGATGAATCACGCTCCGTTACGGAGATCGCAGGCTTGTGCGGATATGCCAATGCCAGCAAGTTTGCATCTTCGTTTCGAAAGATCGTGGGAATGAGCCCGGTGGAATGGCGAAGGTTGAAAGAATACAAAAAATAGTGCATTATGGAACCTAAGTGTTAGGAGGAGTTTCATGAAGCAGTATCAGTATGTATGTTTCGATCTGGACGGGACCATCGTGCAGTCGGAATTCGGGATCATCAAATCGGCCCGTATTGCGCTTAAAAAGATGGGATATGATGCGGACAAAGAGAGCGACCGGGAGATGTTTAAATTCATCGGACCGCCGCTGTACAATTCATTTCATGACTTTTACGGGATGAGTGAAGAAGAGGCTCTTGAGGCCGTTGGTCATTACCGCGCCTACTATGGTGAGAAAGGCTTATATGATGCCCCTGTTTATGAGGGAATGGAGGCAGTGCTCAAAGAACTGCATGCGCAGGGAAAGCAGCTGTTTGTCGTGACATCCAAGCCCGGCAATATGGCGGAAAAGATCATCAGCCACTTTGGGCTGGACCGGTATTTTACGGCGATCATCGGACCGGATGCATCCGAGAGAAGTCCGAAGAAACAGGAACTTCTCGAGCGTGCGATCACAGAGCATGGCATCAAAGACAGGCAACAGGTTATCATGATCGGTGACCGGCTCTATGATATCGAGGGCGCAAAGGGCGCAGGAGTGGATTCGATCGGTGTGCTGTACGGCTATGGTTCGCTTACGGAGCTGACAGAAGCCGGCGCAACCTACATCGCCAAGACACCGCAGGATCTGCTACCGCTGTTATAACCGCATAGAAAAATGAATGGTTCGCAGAACAGATTCTGCGAACCATTTTTTGACGGAAACTCATTTTATTCAGGCTTCTGTAAACAGTGCCGTCACTTCTTCCGGTGTCATGGACTGCGCCGGTGCAAAGGCCGGTGAGTCCAGGTAGGAGTAGATGGAAGAGAGTAGCGCTCTTGCTTCCGGATATTCCTGCAGATCCTGTAATCCCA
>JAILPR010000197.1 GCA_024699355.1 Lachnospiraceae bacterium | reverse complement strand
AGCACCGGCTCATCGATATCCGGAATGCCGACATTGACATCCAGGATGTCCGCACCGGCATCCTCCTGCTCGGTTCCCTGCTGCAGGATGTACTCGATCTGATGGTCACGCAGTGCCTGCTGGAATTTCTTTTTTCCGGTCGGATTGATCCGCTCGCCGATGATCACCGGCCGCCTGCCGATCTCCACCGCCTGTGCAAAGCTGGTGACCACCGCGTGGGTACGCTGTTTCCGGAGCTCCTGCATCGGGATGTTTCTTGTTGCCGCGATCTCCGCACGGATATGCTCCGGTGTCGTGCCGCAACAGCCGCCAAGCACATGCACACCGAGTGATGCGATCTTAGCCATATCCTCAGCAAACTCTTCCGGGCTCACATCATACACGGTCCTGCCGCCTTCACTTCTGGGCAGTCCCGCATTGGGATTGACGATCACGGGGATCGTGGCAAGCTCGCAGAGCTTCTTTGCCATATCGATCATCTGCTTGGGGCCCTGCCCGCAGTTGATCCCGAGCGCATCCACGTGCAGCCCTTCCAGAAGCGGTACCACCGTCTCCGGCGTGCCGCCGGTCAACAGTTTCCCGCCTTCGTCAAAGATCACGGTGACCAGTACCGGCAGGTCACAGTTTTCCTTGGCTGCCAGCACCGCCGCCTTGGCTTCGAGGCTGTCGCTCATCGTCTCGATCAACACCAGATCGGCACCTGCTGCCGCACCGTAGCGGATGGTCTCTGCGAAAAGTTCCACCGCCTTCTCAAACGGCAGATCTCCCATCGGGGCAAGGAGTTTGCCCGTCGGTCCGATGTCAAGCGCCACATAGGCATCGTCTTCTCTGCCGGCCTCTACTCTGGCCTGCATCGCAAGTTTCACCCCTGCTTCCACGATGTCTTTTAAATTGTCCGGAAACTTCAGTGCATTGGCACCGAAGGTATTGGTATTGACGATGTCGCTTCCCGCTTCAAAATAGCCGCGGTTCATCTCCACGATGTCCTGCGGTCTGGTCAGGTTCCAGGTTTCCGGCAGCTCGCCGCCCTTTAAGCCCTTTTGCTGCAGGATCGTTCCTGTCGCACCGTCGCAATATAATCGCTCTTTCCCGAGTCGTTCTCTGAATGGTTTTCTCATTTGATTTCCTGCTTTAAGATCTCACTGATGTTCTTTTGGATCGCTTCCGCCACGTCCGGCTTGTTCATCGAGTAGACATGGATATGCGTCACACCGTTGGCGATCAGATCGATGATCTGCTCACTGGCATAAATGATCCCGGCCTGCTTCATTGCTTCCGGATGATCCGCAAAGCGATCGACGATCGCCCGGAATCTCTCCGGGACATTTGTTCCCGAGAGCTTGATGGCGCGCTCGATCTGTCTGGCATTGGTGATCGGCATGATGCCCGGCAGGATCGGTACATAGATGCCCGCCTCACGTACTCTGTATAAGAAGTTATAGAAAATGTTGTTGTCAAAAAACATCTGTGTCGTCAAAAAGTCCAGACCCGCATCCACTTTCCGCTTCAGGTTCTGAATATCCTCCGCTTTGTGCGGGGTATCCGGATGACCTTCCGGATAGCAGGCACCACCGAGGCAAAAATCGCCCTGCTGCTCTTTGATATCCTCGATCAGCTCGCAGGCATAGCGATAGTCATTGACCGGGCTGCCGCCTTCCGGGATATCACCGCGCAGTGCCATAATGTTCTCAAGACCCGCTAAGCGGAACTTCTCGATCATGGTATGGACATGCTCTTTGCTCGATGATACGCACGTCAGATGCGGGATCACCGTCACCCCGTGCTCATTCTGCAGATTCTTTGCGATATCCACGGTAAATTCACTGGTACCGCCGCCGGCACCATACGTGACACTCATAAAATCCGGATGCAATGCCGCGATCTCCTGTGTGGCCCTGGAAATCGTCGCAAATCCGTCTGCCTTCTTCGGTGGAAATACTTCAAATGATAACGTTACCTTCTTCTGTTCTAAGATCTGACGAACTTTCATAATATCTTCTCCTCATATCGATGATCTCTGTTTCGTGCCTGCGCTGCCATCTTTTTTGTGACAAAGCAGAAATGTTCATCGGCGCTGTCGCCAAGCTGTTTGCGCGGTACTTCCGCAAGAGAATGATCGTAGCGGAAGCCGCATTTTTTGAGCACGCGCTCGCTTCTCTCATTCCCATCGTACACACCGCCCCAGACCTTTGTATACTGCAGATCTTCAAAGGCGTGCTTTAGCAGGCACTGCACCGCTTCCGTCATCAGGCCCTCTCCCTGATGATCCCTGCCGATCCAGTAGCCGATCTCGCCGCAGTCTTTTTGATAATTGTGATCCCCCGGCCGGTATTTCGTGATGCCGATGCTGCCGATGCATTCCATGCCTTCATGGCGCAGGATCGCATACTGTTCTTCTCCCGAAAGGATGTCCCGGATGATCCTTTTGCTCTCTGCCACGTTTTTGTGCGGCATCCAGCCTGCCATCGGGCCGATTGAGCTGTCTTTGGCCTGCCGGTAGAGGTCTTTGGCATCTGCTTCTCTCCAGGGGCGAAGCAACAGACGCTTTGTCACAAAACAGGGCCGTCCATCCAGCAGTGCCTCGATCAGATGATCTCCCTGATAGGACAGTTTCATCGAAAAGAACGGCACCTCTCTGTTTAAAATCAGGGACAGAAACAACAGATCTCCGTCCCAGTGCGGCAGCGACACCAGTCGCCTCTTATCCACCCAGACCAGTTCTCCTTCGTCGCACGCTTTGAGCGCCCCTTCAAAGGATTCCACCGTAAACAGGTGCATATATTCCGTCTCATACCGATCGGAAATGAAGGTCACGATCCCGCGATAGGTATAGTCTTTGACCACCAGACCGGTCTCTTCGAACGTCTCCCGCTTCATGCATTCTTCCGGGGTCTCATCCTGTTCGAATTTGCCGCCGACGCCGATCCATTTGCCTTCATTGACATCATTTGCTTTTTTATTGCGATGCAGCATCAGGTAGGCCCTACGCTGCTCGATGTAAACCAGAGTTGTATTGATCATATCGCACTCCGAACTTGGACTGATTATTGAAACGGATTGTAAAACCGATTCCCGTCATGAAAGGTAATGATCAGCGCGATCGCTGAAAAAAGAATGATAAATCCCAGCACCAGATAATCGTTTCTCTCCGGCTTTTTGGCCGAATACCAGGTGCGCTTTTTGGTTTTTCCAAATCCGCGCAGTTGCATGGCGTTGCTCACCACATCGATCCTGTCCATACTCGAAAAGATCAGCGGAAATAAGATCGCCGAGGTACTTTTGATCCGCTCTGTCAGCGAGGCTTTCTTCGACATTTCGATGCCGCGCGCTTCCTGCGCATTCCGGATCTTGTGATAATCATCCTGCACATCCGGAATATAGCGCAGCGCGATCGCGATCGAATAGCAGATATCATAGCTGACGCCGATCTTGTTAAGCGATGCGGCCAGCTCACTCGGGTTGGTCGTTACGATAAACATAAAGACCGCCGGAACGACCGTCAGATATTTCAGGATGATATTGGCTTCATAAAATAATTGTTCCAGCGTCAGATCATACGGTCCTGCAATATGACAAAGCACGGTCCGGGTTCCGTAGATCGTCGTTCCCTGATCGGGGGAGAACAAAAAGATCGCCAGAATATTGATGATCAGAAAGATCAGAATAAACTGAAAGACACCGCCGACCTGTTTCCATTTGGTCTGTGATGCCCGCAGGATCACAAGACTTAAGACAAACATCACAATCAGCACACGGGTATCATACGAGAGCATGCTGGTGATCGACCAAAGCAGAAAGAATACCAGCTTGGTCACACCGCTGAGGCGGTGGATCCACGTATTTTTTTCTTCATAGGTTAAGACTCTTCCCGCCATACTCAGTTTTCCCTGTGCTCCCTTTCATAATAAATGAACCGGTTGACAAACTCTGCCGGCTCTTCGATCCCGCAGGCAAGTGCCAGATCGTAGAGACTGGTCTTTTTCAGATAGGCCTTCCCGGCAATCTCTTCCCTGGTCAGCACATCTGCCGGTGTCGAATCCGTCAGCATCTCACCGTCTGCGATGACGATCGCACGATCGGTATATTCCAGCATCAGATGCATATCATGCGTGATCAACAGGATCGTGATCCCCAGTTCCCGGTTGATCCTGCGCAAAAATTCCATGATCTCGGTATAGTGGTGATAATCCTGCCCTGCCGTTGCCTCATCCAGGATCATGATCTCCGGTTTCAGCACCAGGATCGAAGCGATCGTGACACGCTTTTTTTGTCCGTAGCTCAGTGCCGAGATCGGCCAGTTGCGGAACGGATATAAACCGCAGATCTTCAGGGTCTCATACACCCGCTCTTTGATCTCCTCTTCCGGAACACCTCGCACGGTAAGTCCCAGTGCCACCTCATCATAGATCATGGCCTTGGAGATCATCTGGTTCGGATTCTGCATCACATAGCCGACACGGTCGCCTCTCTCTTTGACCGAGAGCTTTGCCATGTCCTCTTCGTGAAATAAGATCCGACCGTGATCCGGCATCATAAAGCCGCAGATCAGTCGTGCCAGCGTGGATTTGCCCGCGCCGTTTTTCCCGACCAGCGATACCATTTCTCCACGATGCAGCGCAAAGTTGATGTGCTGCAGGACATTGATGTCGTGATCATACGCATAGCTCAGATCTTCGATGCGCAGCTGTTCTTCACCCGCCTCCTTTTTGGGCGGCAAAGTCACATGACAAAACCACTCCTTTACCGGCTCGATGTACGGTGCCAGATTCATCTGTTCGACATGCTGCGGATGATCCTGCGGAGCCACGCTCGCACCGGCATGACGGATCGCCGCCAGATACAACGGTTCTCTGATGCCGTTTGTCAAAAGCAAGTCCGTCGATAAGAGTTCATCCGGCGTCATATCCGCCAGGATCTCCCCTTCGCCAAACAGGATGATCCGATCAACATCCCGATACAGTGCATCCTCGAGACGGTGCTCGATGATGACCACCGTAGCGTTTCTCTTTTTTTGGATCTGATCGATCAGATCGATCGCGCGCTTTCCGGTTGCAGGGTCTAAATTGGCAAGCGGTTCGTCAAATAAAAAGATCTCCACATCATCCACCATGACACCGGCCATGGAGACACGCTGCTTTTGACCGCCGGATAATTCTCCGGGCGCATGATGTAGGAGTTTTTCCACGGCAACCTGCCCCGCGACCTCCCGCACACCCGCGATCATCTCCTCCTGCGGTACGCAGTCATTTTCCAGCGCAAAGGCGATATCTTCCGCCACTGTCAGCCCGATAAACTGTCCGTCCGTATCCTGCAGCACCGTACCGACCAGTTTGTTTAAACCAAAGATCCCGAGTTTTTGCGGATCCTGTCCGCAGATCCGGTACGTTCCGGTGATCTCTCCCGGAAATGCAAAGGGGATCAGACCGTTGATGCAGTGCGCCAGGGTAGACTTCCCCGAACCTGAAGGGCCGACGATCAGCACCTTCTCTCCCTGACGGATGGTCAGGGAGATCTGCTTTAACGTCGGCTCCTGCTGTGCTCTGTATTTAAAAGAAAAATCCTGAAATTCGATGATCGGATCGAGCATCTGTTAATCTTCCTTACTCAGGCTGGATGACTTTGCACCGATCTGTGAATAAGCGATGCCGATCAAAGAGCCCAGAATAGCTACAATGATAATGTTTGCGATAAATGCGGTAACACCCTGTGTAAATACTTTGTTTGACGGCTCCGCATAGATCAGGATATCCAGTACCGGTGCCAGAAGGATCCATGCAAGGGCATTGGCTACGATCTGTACCACATTGAAAAGTACCACCTTCTTTGCGTCAAATCCGCCTTCTTTGATCGCGAATTTCGTTGCGAACAGTCCGACAAGAATGCCAAAGAGTGCATCCGGGAATACCCAGCTCCACCATACACTTCCATAAAACAGTGCATCTCCGAGTGCGTGACCGAGCAGTCCTACGATACCCCCGACAACCGGTCCGAAAATCGCTGCCAGAAACGCAAGTAATGCCGCTCTTGGCTGCAGTGCCGTATTCGGAATAAAACCAACCGGAATCTGCACCTGTGTCAGTGCTACGAACAGCGCCGTACCAATGCCGGCCGCTACCACTTCTTTAATACCGAATTTTTTCATATCAGCCTCTCTTCTTGTATCGCAATGTTCGGGGACCGGACCACCGGCTTGCAATGCCGCGATACCAAAGCATCGTCCCACACCCAGATATCGCAAATATCATAGCACAAAAGCAGATTTGCTATCAATAAGTTGTTCCCTATCCATCGTTATCGGCTCAGCCTATAACGCTTGACCTTATTAGGGGAAATCAATACAATGGGTTCAGTTTATTTGAAGGTTCTGTCAACCGCTACCAAACAGATCGGAAGGATTCCCATGACCAACGCCAATGATTCATCGAAACAGGAGCGCAGCGCGGCTGAGATCGAGCTGAGCATCCGGAAGAAATTTCATAAAGAACTCTTTACCAAATTTGCAAAAGCGATCAATACCTATGACCTGCTCTCTCCGGGAGATCATGTCGCCGTCTGCATCTCCGGCGGAAAAGATTCGATGCTGATGGCCAAGCTGTTCCAGGAATTAAAGCGTCATGATAAGTTCCCATTTGAACTTACCTTCCTGGTCATGGATCCCGGATATTCCCCGGCAAACCGTCAAATGATCGAGCACAATGCTTCCCTCATGGAGGTCCCGGTCCGCATCTTTGAGACCGATATTTTCAATTCGGTCGTCGACATCAAAGATTCGCCGTGTTATCTCTGTGCCAGAATGCGGCGCGGTAATCTCTACAAACAGGCACAGGAACTCGGCTGTAACAAGATCGCTCTCGGTCACCACTATGATGATGTGATCGAAACCATCCTGATGGGCATGCTGCACAGCGGTCAGTTCCAGACGATGATGCCCAAGCTTCACAGCACAAACTTTCCCGGCATGGAGCTGATCCGGCCGATGTATCTGATCCGCGAAGAGGATATTTTACGCTGGCGTGATTACAACAACTTGACGTTCCTGCAATGTGCCTGCCGCTTTACAGAGCACACTTCTACCATGGAACACGAATCGGAGTCCAAGCGAAAAGAGACCAAGAAACTGATTGCGGAACTCAAAAAAACCAATCCGTTCGTGGAAGGCAATATCTTTAAGAGCGTGGAAAACGTCAATCTGCGGACCATCATCGCCTATAAAAAAGACGGCGTAAGGCATCATTTTCTGGACGATTATCAGGACAACACAGAAGAATAAAATGCTATCACAATTATCTCTTTATTTATAGTTTTTTAATATAATTTAACCATTTTTTTATCCAATTCAAACAATTCAGGTGTGATAATACAATTATGAAAATCTGTTTCTCACAGGAGGGGTAAATCAATGGGTAAATCTCAAAAGAAAGAGCGGAAGGCTTCGGCTTCTTCCATCCAGCTCAAGGACAGCATTAAATTTAAACTGATTGCTGTCATGATCGCAGTTGCTGCGATCCCTGTACTGGTCTCGCTGGTGATCAGCTACAATTCATCTACCAAAAAAGCTTTGGAAGATGCAAAGGTCAGCCAGCAGTGGCAGGCACGCTACATCGCTTCCGAGTTTAGCGACATCGTCAAACGAAACTTGGTCGCACTCGAAACACTGGCATCCTCACCGGCAACCACGATGTATTTAAGCAATGGCGGTGATGAAAACCTTGCCGGCGATATGCTCGCCCAGTTAAAGAGCATCGATGCTATTTTTGAAGATGGCAATGCCACCATCATTTCCGGTGCCGACGGTATGCAGCGGATGCGCTCCGACGGCAACAATTGTGTCGATATCACACAGCGTGAATATTTCCAGACCGCTATGACCGGTGTCGCAAATATGTCCAATGCGATCGTATCATCTTCCACCGGAGAGCTGATCGCCGTGATCACCGCACCGATCTTTGATGCAAACGGTGCAGTCATCGGTACCGTACAGCGTAACTTCTCTCTTTCTTCGTTCCATGAGTTTTTGGCTTCGCAGGCGGAGGATGCGTTCATCACAGACCGCGCCGGTATCGTTGCGGCACATTCTCAGCACGAGATCGATGTCAATGAGGAAATGGAAGATCGCAGCAATTCCGTTTACATGACCTCCGGCCTTGACGAAGGTTTCTACGAATCCGATACCGGAAAAGGTTATACCGCTTATATTGCTTACGGAAAAGAGGAAACCACCGGTTATACCGTTTGTGTGGCAAGCACCTCCAGCGAAGTTATGGCCAGCGCCAGAGCTGCCGCAACCATGGTCGTCATCATCGGCCTGATCCTGATGATCGTTGCGATTGCATTGTCCTTCTATATTGCAAATATGCTGACAGCTCCGATCGAAGACATCAACGCTTCTCTTGCAGCACTGGCTGACGGACGCTTTGTCAAAGTCGAGAAGCACGGCACGCGCAAGGATGAATTCGGCTCCATGGTAAAGAGCACCAACGCCGTGATCACCACGTTGGATGACATCGTCAAAGATATCAAGGCTTCTTCGATCTCCGTTGCGACTTCTTCCGATGAGCTGAGCAGCATGGCGCATCAGATTTCCCAAACGACCGAGGATGTTTCCAATGCCGTACAGGATATTGCCGCAGGTGCAACCCAGCAGGCAGAAGAGATCCAGACTGCAACGACCAATGTCGGTTATATCGGTGATGCCATCAGTGATGTGAAAGACTCTTCCGCGACCTTAAAAGAACTGGCCGACAGAATGCAGGAATCTTCCTCCGCATCTTCGACTTCACTTACGAACCTGCAGAACTCCAGCAATGAAATGACGGAGAAGATCGATGAGATCTCCACCACCATTTCCGCAACACAGGATGCGGTTTCCAACATCAACGAGAAGGTTGAGGGCATCTCTTCCATCGCAACACAGACCAATCTCCTCTCCTTAAATGCTTCCATCGAGGCAGCCAGAGCAGGAGAAGCCGGCAGAGGCTTCGCGGTTGTTGCGGAAGAGATCGGCAAACTGGCCGCAGACTCCAAGAATATGGCAGATGAGATCCGTCAGCAGATGGATATCCTGCTTGCACAAAGTAACACCGCTGTTCACGCAGCCAAGGAAGTCAAAGATGCGAATCTTGAGCAGCAGTCCGCACTCGGCGAGACCTTATCCACCGTTGCCGGCATGATCACCGACATTGAGTCCACGATCACCGGTGTTGAGGATATCTCCCGCGGTGCAAGTTCTTGTGATGATTCCAAGAATGCTGTCATCGATACGATGAGCGCACTCTCCGCGATCTCCGAAGAAAATGCGGCATCCAGTGAAGAAACCGGTGCTTCCATGGAGGAATTAACATCCACCATCACCACTTTGGCAAACTCTTCCGCAGATCTGAAAGATATTGCAAATCACCTGAATGAAGATATGAAATTCTTCAAATAAAAATTGATCCGCTCCTGCATGGAGCGATCAAACATCAAACGGGCTGTCGCTTTAGATGATAACATCATCCGGACGACAGCCCGTTTTTTATGGATTCGATCTCCATGGATCGTTTGTCTCTTCAGAAAATCCCGCTGCGCGATTTATTCAAACGTTGCCGCACAGGTCTCGAGATAATCGCGGATCGTTAAGTGCTGCGGACAGACGCTCTCGCACATACCGCACTTGATACAGTCGGATGCTTTGCCGCTGTGATCTGTCACGTTGCGATAATACATGCCCGCATTCCAGTCTGCGAATGCGACATGATCATTGTAGGCACGGAAGATATCCGGGATCCGGATGTTCATCGGACAGTGATTTTCTTCCACGCAATATCTGCAGGCCGTACACGGGATGAGCTGCTTCTCATGGAATACCGCAACCACCTTACGGAGTGCACTCTGCTCTTCCTCACTGAGCGGCTGAAAGTCCTTCATAAAGCTGATGTTATCTTCCATCTGCGCAAGGTCGCTCATACCGGAGAGGATCACACGCATATTGTCAAATCCCGCTGCAAAACGGATCGCATAAGATGCATTGGACATGTTCTGGTGCAAAGCATCGATCATCACCTGTGCATCTGCCGGAAGGTTCACCAGGTTACCGCCCTTGACAGGCTCCATAACGAGCACCGGCTTATTGTGCTTTACGCAGACATCATACACTTTCTTACTCTCTACCGATTCGCTGTCATAATCCAGATAGTTGAACTGGATCTGTACGATCTCGATCTCCGGATAGGTCGTCAGGATCTCGTCGAGTACCTCAGCCTTATCATGGAAGGATAAGCCGACATGACGTACCTTTCCTTCTTTTTTCAGTTCAAATGCGGTCTCATACGCACGGCATGCCTTGTATTTGCCGAAGTTGGCTGCCTTCTGTGCATGCATCAGATAAAAATCAAAATACTCGACGCCGCACGCCTCCAGCTGTGTCTGGAAGAACGGGCGGATGTCCTCCTCCGACTCGAAAAAGGATTCGGTCAATTTGTTCGTCAGCAGGTATTTATCACGCGGATATCTGCTGGTCAGCGCCTCTTTGATGGCCAGCTCGCTCTTGCCGTTGATATAGCCGTGCGCGGTATCGAAATAGTTAAACCCCTCTTCGATGAACCGGTCGGTCATTTTCTTGAACTGCTCAATATCAACTTCATCGCCGATCATCGGCAGTCGCATACAACCGAAACCAAATTTCTTATGAATCTCGGGAAATAATTCCATTGCGTTCATGTAGTCCTCCTTTGTACTTCCTCTAAACGGGGTGCCCCCCAATTGCCTTCCAGTTTCATTGTAAACAATTATTTTTGGTTTGCCTAGAGAAACCACATGATTTCAGACAAGAAAAAGCGCGCCGGTTCCGCGAACTGTCCGCGGCACGACGCGCCTTATGGAATGTGTTATTTTGCACGGATCTCCTGACGCATGAAGCAGATGTAACTGCCTGCAAAGCTGATCAGCATCAGTGCGATCAATCCCGCCAGATGCGGCCATACAAGTAAGAGGCTTTGTCCGAGACTTAAGTAGCTGGAAATGGCTCCGGAAAGTGACTCCATTGTAATGACGCTGACGGAGCGGACCGAAGGATTCATGATCGTCGATACCGCCTCACTGTAAAGATAATACGGTGAGATCCTGTTCAGCGTCAGATCCAGCTGATAATTGCCCAATTGGTTCCGATACACTTCCAGTTCCGTGGTCATCGGATAAACGACATTGGCGATCATCTGCGCCACCATCGTCATAAAGAGGCTAAAGAACAACCAGATGCCGATCGCCGTCATCGCTGAGGCTGCAGCATTTTTGCTGACAACGGAAAGCCACAGCGACAGCGCCAGCCAGAAGCTGATATAGACGGCGGTAAAAAACAGAAAAACGATCACACGCCAAACTTCTTCGGAAGTCGGTCTGATCCCGAGTGCCAGGATTCCTGCCGCCCCGAGGAATGCGCCCATAGCATAGACCATCATAAAAATAATACTCATTCCCGCAAGGAACTTTCCGTTGATGATCGAGTCGCGGTAGATCGGCTGGGTAGCCAGACGATACAGTGTCCGATCCGATTTTTCACCGGTAATGGCATCAAACCCGAGAACGATGCCCACAAAAGGACCAAGCAGTGCGATGAAAGACATAAATGACGGGATCGAGTTACCGCTGGTCGTATAGATTGCCAGAAACATGTACTCATTGCTCGTGGCATCGGAAAGGCCCTGTACCGCACCATAAAGGCTGACCAGAGACGTCACGACGATCAGTGCAAGAATTACAAGAAAACGCTTGCTGGTAATATTATCACGCATCTCCTTTTCATACAGTGCATGCAATCCGTCACTTTGCCTGCTTTGCAAAAAGTTTATTAACTTTTCTTCCCACATGCTCCTGATCTTCTGCCGCTTCGAAGTATCTGCTGTAGATTTCATCCAGATCGCCCCCTTTCTGCCGTAATTGCAGGATGGTAAATCCATTGGCCGCCAGCTGCATCACGACCTGTCTGCGCAGATCCATGCCGGAGCGAATAATATACAGATCGCCTTCTTTTTCCACCTGCTCAACGCCCGGAATCTTCTTCAGCATCGGCTCGAGTACCCCGTCATCCGGCTCTGCGGACAACTCCAGAGAATACTTTCCCGCACTCTCCATCTGCCTGCCGAGTTCTTCGATCGTGCCTGCCGCGATCAGCTTACCGCCGACGAAGAGACCTACCCGGTCACATACCTGCTGTACCTGATAAAGCTGATGTGAGGAGATCAGGATCGTCCGGCCGTCTTTTTCGGAAAGATCCCGGATCAGCTGGAGAAGCTCTTTCATACCCTGCGGGTCGATTCCCAGCGTCGGCTCATCCATGATGATGATCTCCGGATCCTTCATCAAAGCATCTGCAATACCGAGTCGCTGTTTCATACCGCGTGAATACGTTCCCGCCTTGCGATCTGCGGCTTCACTCATCCCGACACGCTCTAAGAGGTGCTGCGCGCGCGCCTTGATCTCATTCTCCGCAAGACCGTTTAGCCTGCCTGTAAAATATAAATTTTCTCGACCTGTCATGTCGCTGTAGAAGCCAACATTATCCGGCAAATATCCGACAATGCGTTTGACCTTTAATGCATCTCTGGTACAATCAATGCCTTTGATATAAGCCTTGCCGTCCGTCGGCTCCGTCAGCCCCTGCAACATCAACGTCGTTGTCGTCTTGCCGGCACCGTTTGGTCCGAGCAATCCGAAAACTTCGCCTCGATGGATTTCCAGATTCAGATGGCTG
>JAILPR010000159.1 GCA_024699355.1 Lachnospiraceae bacterium | reverse complement strand
TCTTATGCCGAGATTTCAGCGATGGTATATAATGTATTTATCGATCAGACGATCAGTGCCCTGGCAGATGAGCAAAGCGGTGTTCCGGCGCTGGCAAACGGTGCTGCCGCATTAAATGACGGCATTGCATCTTTTGTGTCGAATTATCAGGAATTTGATCTGGGTCTGGCTACTGCAACGGAAGGCGCACAGAAACTCCACGATGCCTCCACAGATCTGATCAGCGGTTCGCAGGAACTTGCACAGGGATCCACCACGCTTGCGGAAGGCTGCGGAGATCTGGCAGATGGCAGTGCTGCGTTGGATGACGGTGCGCTGCAACTGCAGGAAGGCGTTGCGAAATTACAGGATGGTACCGAAGAACTTCATCAGGGCATGGTGACTTTTGATGAGGAAGGCATTCAGGAACTGACAGAGCGCGTCAACGATGGCTGCGGAGATCTGGATGAGTTTACCGATCGCCTGGACGGCGTTCTGGAAGCCGGCAGAAGCTATCAGTCCTATTCCGGTCTTGCAAATGGCGCAAGCGGTGATGTAAAATTCATCTATAAAACAGGTGCGGTCAAATAAAAGTACCGCCGGTTAGGAATGTTCAATGAGTATTATTGAAGTGTTGATCATCGCACTGGCCAGTGCGATGGAAATTGCATCGATCGTGATCTGCAAAGGTGCAATGTTTTCCAAAGTATCAAAAGATAAGATCGGGAAAATGTTACTGATCGTCGTCGGATGGAATGTTCTGACACTGATGATCGGCAATGCGTTTGCATATCCGCTGGTAAATTGGGATCAGACCATGATCGGGAAATTTGCAAAAGGCTTTTTCGTGATCCTGATCTTTGTGTCACTGAGCGTTTGGATGCTGGTCAGATCGTTCCGTAACAACTTCATGGATGAAGTCAGAAATGATATCTTAAAATGGTCCGATACGTTTAAATTATCCAGTTTAAGCGGTATCACCAGTGCTCTGGTCGGCTTTGGGTTCGGGCTGATCGGCACCAATCTTATCCTGCAGCTGGTGGTCTTTGCGATCAGTTCGATCCTGGCTGTGATCTGTGGTATCTTCATCGGATATCGTTTCGGTTATCATCCGAAGCGGAAAGGGTATATTTTTTCCGCAGCATTATTACTGATCATCGATATCGAGCTGATCATTGATTTTGTACGGACGATCGGCTGATAGAATAAATGTTCGACTTCTCATAAGATTCATGTTACAATAGCTGTTATAGAAATATAACAGCTATTGTTGTTGCAAGGGGTTTGTATGTACGCATTTTTTGAAGGTGAGATCGATGAAAAGGGGCCGGAGTATGTCGTTTTGAATGTACGTGACATCGGCTATCTGATTAAAATTTCGACCGGTACCGCATCATATCTGCCGCAGATCGGAGAGCGTATACGGCTTTATACGTATACCTCCGTTCGCGAAGACGATATCAGCTTATACGGCTTTTTATCCAAAGAAGAACTTGAATTTTTCAAACTGCTGATCAGCGTGAACGGTGTCGGACCCAAAGCGGGACAGAATATTTTGTCCGCCCTGACGCCGGATGCGCTCCGGTTTGCTGTTTTTTCCGGAGATGCCAAGACCATCTCCAAAGCACCGGGGATCGGTGCCAAGATCGCACAGCGCATCATTCTGGATCTGAAAGATAAGATTTCGATCGAAGATACGCTGCCGCATGGATTTGACGAATATCCGGCATCGCATGTTCCTGTGACCACAGCGGCGTCTCAGGATGCCATTGAAGCTTTGGTCGCACTGGGCTATTCCGCAACGGATGCCACCAAAGCAGTCTCCAAAGTAGAACAGACGGAAAGCATGGATTCTGAGGCAATCTTAAAGGCTGCACTGAAATTTATGTTTGCATAAGGATGGACACGTATGCCTCGTTCAATTGAAACAACTTTTACAGAAGAAGATGTGAAGATCGAAGGATCTCTCCGTCCGCAGACGCTGGCGGATTATATCGGACAGGAAAAGGCCAAGGCCAATTTAAAGGTTTATATCGATGCCGCAAAGCAGCGTGGGGATGCCCTGGATCATATTTTGTTTTACGGCCCTCCGGGACTTGGAAAAACGACACTGGCCGGCGTCATTGCAAATGAGATGGGTGTTCATATGAAGGTGACCAGCGGTCCTGCGATCGAAAAGCCCGGTGATATGGCAGCTATTCTGAACAATCTGCAGGACGGAGATCTGCTGTTCATCGATGAGATCCATCGCCTTAACCGACAGGTGGAAGAAGTTTTATATCCTGCAATGGAAGATTATGTGATCGATATCATGCTGGGAAAAGGTCCTTCTGCCAGATCGATTCGTCTGGAATTGCCGAAATTTACTCTGGTAGGCGCGACGACAAGAGCCGGCATGCTTTCGGCACCGCTTCGTGACCGTTTCGGTGTCATTCATCATCTGGAATTTTATACGGTCAAAGAATTGACTTCGATCATCATGCATTCTGCACGGGTACTCGATGTGCCGATCAAAGAAGAAGGCGCGATCGAAATGGCGAAACGCAGCAGAGGAACACCGCGACTGGCCAATCGTATGCTTAAGCGGGTTCGCGACTTTGCGCAGGTCCGCTACGATGGCGTGATTACCGGAGAAGTGGCCAAGACGGCGCTGGATCTGATGGATGTGGATCCGATGGGACTTGATCACATTGACCGGAACATGCTTTACACCATGATGGAGAAATTCGCAGGTGGTCCTGTGGGTCTGGATACCCTGGCTGCTGCGATCGGAGAGGATTCCGGGACGATTGAAGATGTCTATGAACCGTATCTGATCAAAAACGGATTTTTGAACAGGACACCGAGAGGACGTGTCGTTACCGAGCTTGCCTATCGCCATTTTGGGCTTGAAATGCCTAATTAATCCATTTATAATAACTTCTGTAGACCGTAATGCTTGCAGGGGAGTTATGTATGGATTCGAAAATTGAGGGTGAGGTTGTAATCGGTGGTAAGGTCTATACGATCAGCGGTTACGAGAACGAGGAGTATTATCAGCGCATTGCCAACTACATTAACGGAAAACTCGGAGAATTCGCCAAAATGGAAACGTTCAAAAAACTTCCTATGGATTATCAGAGTATCTTAATGGAGTTAAACATTGCGGATGATTATTTTAAAGCAAAAAAGCAGATTGAGATGATGGAAGAGGAAATGAAAGCGAGAGAGAAAGAGCTGTACGATCTCAAGCATGAATTGATCTCCTATCAGATCAAGCAGGAAAATACGGAGAAAGCGTTGAAAAAAGCAACTGACTCCGCAAACGAAAAAGAAAAAGAAATCATTCGATTACAGGCGCTGGCTTCGACCAAAGCCTCATCGAAAAAAACTTCATAAGACAGAGGTAAACACACTCGGGTATTTTGTACTCGAGTGTTTTCTTTATCAAAGGAGAATTATGGGCAACACGGAATTACTTGCACCATGCGGCAGCTATGATGCGTTCCTGGCTGCGGTCAATGCCGGCGCGGATGCCGTTTATCTGGCCGGAGAAAAATTTGGCGCAAGAGCTTATGCGGAAAATTTCACAACGAAGAAACTGATCGAAGTCATTTCTCAGGCACATGATCGCAATGTCAAAGTATATCTGACGTTAAATACATTGCTTCGGGATGAGGAACTGCTGGAAGTGGAGGGATATTTATCACCTCTCGTGGAAGCCGGACTGGACGGGATCATCGTGCAGGATCTTGGCGTCTGCAAGGTGGTAAAGGACTGCTTTCCTTCTCTTTCCCTGCACATCAGTACGCAAATGTCCGTCAGTTCGGTGGATGGAGCATTGTTTGCAAAGCACATTGGTGCAGAGCGTGTGGTACCGTCCAGAGAGTTGTCGCTGACGGAGATCAAAGAACTGAAAGCACAGACCGGATTGGAACTTGAGACCTTTATCCACGGTGCGATGTGTTATTGCTATTCCGGTCAGTGCCTGATGAGTTCCTTTCTTGGCGGCAGAAGCGGTAATCGTGGCCGTTGCGCACAGCCCTGCAGACTTCCGTATCATACCGACGGAAAAGATGCCTATTTTCTTTCCCTCAAGGATATGAATACTCTGCAGATGCTTCCGGAACTGATCGATGCCGGGATTGATTCCTTCAAAGTGGAAGGAAGAATGAAACGACCGGAATATGTCGGCGGCGTGATATCTATTTACCGGAAATATATTGATCTGTATCTGCAGCATCCGGAGAAGTATCGGATCGATCCCGAGGATGAGAAACTTTTATCCACCTTATATATTCGATCTGAAACAGGAGACGGATATTATCATAAAACGCACGGAAAAGATATGGTCTCGCTCCATAATCCTGCGTATACGGAAACACCGGATACCTTACTGCAAGAACTGCATCAGCGTTTTGTGCATCCGCTTACAAAGATCGCGGATGGGAGAGAAGCGATCGTCGATCTGTTCCTGTATGCACAGATTGGGGAACCAATGATGCTGACTGCGACAGTCAACGGAACAGACCTTTGCACATCGTTGACCGGAGAAGTCATTCCAGAAGCACAAAAGGCTGCCGCAACCGAAGCATCGATCAAAGAACACCTGATGAAACTGGGGGATACGCCTTTTACGGCAGGAAACATCGACATCGCACTTGGAGAGGGGTGCTTCATTCCGGTGAAGTGGATCAATGCCCTTCGGCGTGAGGTATTGGAGGAACTTTCGGCTAAGTGGAATGCCGAGGCCGATACTTTAAAGCCTTCCGCATTGCAGCATACATTGGCTGCTTCTGCATCCACGCATGGCGTTGATGAATCCGGTTCTTCTTTCCTGGCCCTTTCGGCATCGGTGATGACACTCGAGCAGCTTCGTGCGCTTCCGCTGACGATGTCGGAACTTACCGAGGTGATCCTGGATGATCGGTTGTTCATGGAGCATCGCGCAGAGGTTACCGAAGTGATGCGATTGTGCTGTGCAGGGAAGATTTCGCAACCGGATCAACATCAAATGCTCTGTTCGGTGCGTCTGCCCCGTATCCTTCGCGGGAAAGATCAGAACTATCTGGCAAAATTATTTGAGACAATGTTGTCTGCAAACGTGAATTCTTTGATCGTTTCCAACTTAGATAGCCTTGGGTATGCGCTGAAATACCGGGATGCATATGCCATGCAATATCCGGAGCATATGCCGGTCCGCATCATCGCGGATCCATCGCTGTATCATTGGAATAAAGAGGCGCTTCTTTTGACCGGAGAGGCGGTATCCGGCGTCGTCCTTCCGCTGGAGCTCAATTCCACACAGCTTCGTTTGCTGATGCGATCGGTAACAGAGGCAGGCGTGCGTCACAGCGAAGCAGTCGTGTATGGTCGTGCACCGTTAATGGTGAGTGCCAATTGCATCCGGCTGACGGATGGGACCTGTAAAGGAAAGAGCGATCATTCCATTCAAGATCCGGTGATGTTAACCGATCGAAAAGGCATTTCATTTCCGGTCTACACCAATTGCAGGCAGTGTTTTAATATCCTCTATAACTCGCTTCCGACTGCAATTTACGAAGATCTGAATTTGCTGGTGGATGATGGGATTCGTCATTTTCGTATGGACTTTACACTGGAAAATGCAGAAGAGGTGAAATGTCTGACCATAACCTACATTCAGGCATTGCGAAACCTGCAGCTTGCGGTAAATGCAGGCAGAAAAGCTTTAAAAGATCTTCGATTATCCAAAGAGCGGCTGACAGATCCGGTCAGTGCTGCAATCCTGCAGCATTCGACATCAGGTCACTTGAAACGAGGAGTGCTATAACGAATGAGCGTTTATGTCATTACGCTTTCCAAATACATATTACCGGTCCTGTTGCTGATCTATGCGGTATCATCGCTCATCGCAGTTTTGATCGATCAGGAAAAGCGCAGAAGCGTGCCGTACGGAGTGATGCTTTGCAGTGCATCCATGACACTGCTGCTCGCATTTCTGACGCTGTATTATCAGAAACAGGATGCAACCTATCTGTTTTATTATGCATTTATACAACTGGGCTTTTTTGCGTTTTACATGTTCTTTCTGATCATTTATCCGCGCTGCTGCAGACTGTTTTTGTTAAACAGTTGTACGCTTCTGACCATTGGCTTTCTGATGCTGACCAGGCTCAACGAAGAGAAAGCGATGCGACAGTTTATCATTACCGTGATCTCCTTTGCGATCATGCTGTGTCTGCCACACCTGGTCGATGCCTATGAGAATGCAAAGCGTGGGGAAACGGTATATGCGGCCTTGGGACTTGTTTTACTGCTTACGGTGCTGCTTCTGGGATCATTTACCAACGGATCGAAGCTGTCGTTTGCCGTATTTGGCGTGACCTTTCAACCTTCGGAGTTTGTAAAGCTCTTATTTGTGTTGTTTCTGGCATCTGCCCTTAGAAAGCGGATGACGATTCTGCGATTCTGTTATGTCTCTATGATCGCTGCGGCGCATGTGCTTGTGCTGACATTCTCGAAAGATCTGGGCGGGGCGTTGATCTTTTTTGTCATTTATCTGTTCATGATGTTGCTTAAGTTCGGTAAACTGTGGATCCTGCCGCTGGGGATCCTGGGCGGCGCCGCCGCGGGAGGCGTGGCCTATCGCCTGTTTCCGCATGTGCAGGTGCGTGTTCAGGCATTTTTGGATCCCTGGAGTGTGATCGACGGACAGGGGTATCAGATCACGCAGTCACTGTTTGCCATCGGCAGAGGCGGTCTCTTCGGACTGGGCCTGTATGAGGGCAATTCCGCCCGGATCCCGTATGTGGAACAGGATTTTATGTTCTCTGCGATCTGCGAAGAACTGGGATTGTTATTTGCCTTTGCGCTGCTTTTGATCTGCCTTTCGACATTTTTGATGGCACTGCGTCTTTCTTTATCGCTCCATGATCGGTTTTATCGTTACAGTGCCTTTGGTTTTGCCGTGATGTACATCTTCCAGGTATTTCTGATCGTTGGCGGCAACGTTAAATTCCTGCTGCTGACCGGTGTAACGCTTCCCCTGGTAAGCTACGGCGGGAGCAGCGTGTTATCAACGCTGTTGCTGTTTGGCTTTTTGGAAGGCTGTTACGAAATCGTCGGTGATCGCAGACGAAATGTCGATTTACCGGAGCGTGACGGGGCGGAAGATGAGAATGTCCGGATTTATGCTGTAAGTGCGGTGCTCTTTGTCCTGCTGTTTCTTTGCATGGGAATTTACACCTATGATTACATTGATACCCATGCTGTGGAGCTGATGAGCAACAGTTACAATACCGGTGAAGAAGTCCTGTTAACGCATAATGATCGCGGGATGATCCTTTCAAGGGACGGAGAAGTGCTTGCGCAAAGTGATCCGGAGACGGGGGAGCGTAACTACCCGTACGGCAAGCTATTTGCCCATGTTGTCGGTTATACCGGCTATGGGGTGACGGGGCTGGAATCCTTGGGCAATTATTATCTGCTGCACTCAAGCATTTCACTTGCCGAGCAGATCGAAAATGCCAAACAGGATCTGAAAAATCCGGGAGACAGCCTCTTAACGACACTGGATGTGGACGTTCAGCAGGCCGCACTGGATGCGATCGGCGCATACTACGGTGCGATCGTGGTTACCGATGTGACAACGGGAGAAGTGTTGGCGATGGTTTCCACGCCGGATTTTGATCCAAATGATCCGGAAAGTGTGATCGCGGCAGCCAAAGAGACCGTTTCCTCTGCGAGCCTTGATCGCAATTCCGTTCTGGTCAATCGCGCTTTGAACGGCCTTTATCCACCCGGATCCACCTTTAAGATCGTTACCGCAATCGAGTATCTGACGGAACATCCCCAGGATTTTTCCGCCTACAGTTTTCATTGCAACGGATCGGTGACGATCGAAGGCATCAAAATTTCGTGCTATCACGGATCGAAGCATGGAGATGTGGATCTGTATCAGAGCTTTGCAAAATCCTGCAACTCCAGTTTTGCGAATATCGCATCGACGCTCAACTGGGCACAGTTTGAACTTTTGACGGAAAAATTGTATTTTGGACGATCGCTCCCCTTTGAACTATCGACCGGCATCAGTACGGTACCCGGCGATGCGGAAAGTGATCCGGAAGCGAAATTGCAGGCCGGGATCGGTCAGGGAAAGACCCTCATGACCCCCTTCCACCTGAACCTGCTGACCTGTGCGATCGCAAATGACGGATCACTGGTGAAACCTTATCTTTTGGCGGGGGTTGCAGATCATTACGGCAATGCGGTTGAGACGTTTTCATCTCCGGGAAAAGAAGATCTGATCGATCCGGAGATCGCCGCCATTTTACAAGAAATGATGCAGCTTGTGGTCGAAGAGGGAACAGCAACCAAATTATCCGGAAGGGCATACAGTGTCGCCGGGAAAACAGGCTCCGCCGAATATAATACGGACGGGGATTCGCATGCCTGGTTTACGGGTTTTGCACCGGTGGAAGATCCAAAGATCGCCGTGACGGTGATCCTGGAGGGCGCCGGATCCGGTGGCGATGATGCCGCACCGGTTGCCCGCAGAGTATTTGATGCCTATTTTGACAAGTATGGGATGTAAGCAAACCTTGCGTCACTTTTCCGATTGCCGTATACTTGTAGCAAGAGAACACCTGTCGTGACAGGGATCTATCACACTGATCGGAGGTATTGCAATGATTGAGGCAACCAGCTGTGGTGGTGTGGTAATTTTTCGAGGCAAAATTTTGCTGCTGTATAAGAATTATCGGAACCGGTATGAAGGATGGGTCCTGCCGAAGGGAACGGTTGAAGAAGGCGAAACGCATGAAGAGACGGCCCTGAGAGAAGTGCGGGAGGAGACCGGTGCCAAGGGCGTGATCATTCAGTATGTCGGAAAGAGCGAATACTCTTTTAATGTACCGGAAGATGTGGTCGAAAAAGAAGTACACTGGTATCTGATGATGGCAGACAGTTATTACAGCAAACCACAGCGAGAAGAATATTTCGTAGATTCCGGCTTCTATAAATACCATGAAGCATATCATCTGCTGAAATTTCCAAATGAAAAGCAGATCCTGGAAGAAGCATATCAGAAATACACGGATTTAAAAAAAGCGGGAAAATGGATGAAGCCGCAATAAGAACGAGCGAAAGATTCTGAATGCTACAGTTCAGAATCTTTTTCGGATTTAGAGGGAACTTATGGGACGATTGCGATTCTTTGCGCATTTATACTGGGGGAAAGACATCCCGGAGAAAGACCAACTGCAGATCAAATGGCGCCTGAAGGTGTACAAACCGTCCTATCCGGTGTATCTTGTCACACTGCCGCAGGGAAGCGATCAGCTTGATATCGTCAATTCCCTGTTTTTGCATGAGTCGTATTATCGGAAAAATCCGCCGTTTGTGGTCGGGATCGCACGCAGTAAAGACGGTGCGTTTGAACTGGTGCGTGAGATGATGCAGGAGTGTGTATCACAGACCGGTGCAGCCGATATGCTGGCTTATTTGGGGACATTATCATGAGTATCGTATTGCTGAGCTTGAAAATCATAGGGATCATTATCGCTATCTGTCTTGCCCTCATCCTGTTGCTGCTCTTGATTCCAATTCGCTATCGGATCGATGTGAAAGGCACCAAAGAGGATCTGCATATTGCCGTGCTGATCAGCGTTTTAAAGCCCCTGATCCGGGTCATGTATGCACAGCCAACGCAGCCTTATCTGCTGGTCAAGATCCTGATGTTTACGGCGTTTGACAGCAGAAAAACCGTGGAGGAAGAGCCGGGGGAGGCACCGGATGCGCCGCCAAAAGAGAAGTTCACTTTTCAGGTGCTTTGTGATAAAATGAGGCAAGGTTTTGAGCAGATCGGACAGATCCGTACGTTTCTCTCCGAAGAAGAGGTTTCGACGCTGATCGAACTGCTGAAAGTTGAGCTTTGGTCCTTACTTTGCTATGCAGCACCGCGTATTTCGGGAAGTTTGACTTACGGAAATGCGGATCCGGCGATTACCGGAGAAGTGCTTGGCGTTTATTCGATGCTGTTGCCGCTGCATCAGAGAAGCTTTGATTTTGTTGCGGATTTTGAGCAGGAACGTTTGGATGTGGATCTTTGCATCCGGGGGCGGATACGTCTGATCCGACTTCTGTTTACAGCGTTAAATCTACTGATCCGCGGAAAACTATTGACGGTGGTTTCACTCTGGAAGCAATCCGCACCGCAGCCACAGGAGCCACAGGATAGAGGAGAAGAAGTGTATGAATAACAGTTTTCCATCTGCGATGGAAGCGCTTATGAAGGGAATGAATTCTGTATTGTCCGCAAAGTCTGTGGTCGGAGAACCGACACAGATTGGGGATACAACGATCGTACCTTTGGTGGATGTGTCGTTCGGCGCGGCTGCCGGAGCAACCGATGCCGTGAAAAAGAACGGTACCGGCGGCGGTTTTGGCGGTAAGGTAACACCGAGCGCGGTTTTGGTTATTAAAGACGGTTATGTGAAACTTGTGAATGTGAAGAAGCAGGATTCCATGACCAAGATTTTGGATATGGTTCCGGATCTGGTAGATCGGTTCACCGAGCCCAAAGGTGGCATGGATGTGACAGAGTCGGAAGCGATTCAAACAGCTTTCCCCAAGGAGGCGAAGGATGAATCAGGAGATACAACAAACTGAACTCGAATCCTCGTTGATGGATGAAAATGTGACATTGGTTTCACCGGAACTGACTTCCGAGCTGATCGATACGGCAAAAGAAGTGACCGGCGTGACAAAGGCGGATTATGAAGAAGAGACGGAGACTGCCAAAGAAGCGGATTCGATCATCGCCGGCGAAGCGCAGGTAGAAGCGACGGAAAATAAAGAAGCCAAGCCGCAAAAGGATGTCCTGACGGAAGAAAAGCTTCATCAGTTAAAGGTCTGGCTTTTCACCGAGAATATCCGTGTGGAAAATGAGAAAAAACGCTTGCAGGAGATGAAAGATAAATTCAATCTCGAGCGGGAACAGTTCCAGCAGGAGATGAATACGTTAAACTCCACGATCCTGACACAACGGCAGAAATTAAAGCAGGAAGAACAGTTTTTCAGTAAAAAAATGCAGATCCTGCAAAACGGCTTCATGGAACTCGAACTTGATCGTAAGTCCATGGAACGTGAGAAAGCAACGATTCAGGCAGAGCGGGCCAGCCTCGAAAAACAGCGCCAGGAGCGCCTGATGATCGAGACATCCGAAAAAGATATTTTATTTGCCGGCGTCGGGAATTCTTCATTTGCTTTAAAGAAACGATATCGGGATCTGTTAAAGATCTACCATCCGGACAATGCGACCGGAGATCAGAATGTCTTGTTATATATCACGCAGGAGTATGAACGCCGCAGCAGACAAATGTAATTTGACGGCTTTCAAATTTTATGCTTGCATTCGCACGATCTTTCTGATAATATACTAATGTTGCAAATTTTGCGACGATAAAGTTTGACAAATAATCGTATTCATACGAATAATCGTTAGGAGGTGCGAAGATGGCTAAATGTGATATTTGTGGTAAGGGTGCTCATTTTGGAAATAATGTCAGCCATTCTCATAGAAGATCCAACAGAATTTGGAACTCAAATGTGAAGTCCGTTAAGTGCAAAGTCAATGGCGGTTCTAAAACTTTACATGTATGCACAAGATGCTTGAGATCTGGCGCTGTTGAGCGTGTATAAGCACTTTCCATAAAAGTATATCAAAGGGAGCGAGATATCGCTCCCTTTTTGTATCTTCCATTTTTCCGAAAAAAAGGCTACAATAGTCTAGATATTGATGCTTATAAAGGCAAGGAGGACTTCGATGAAAGATTCTACTATGAATACTTCACTTGGTAATATTGTCATCGATAACGACGTCATTGCACAGTACGCCGGTACTGTGGCGATGGAAAGTTCCGGTGTCGTTGGGATGGCCGGCATTAATGTAAAGGACGGATTGGTTTCGTTATTAAAGAAAGAGAATCTGACCAGAGGCATTTCTGTATCAAAGAAAGGCAATAAACTGACGCTCAGTTTTCATATCATTGTTGCCTATGGTGTTAATATTCTGACCGTAGCCGATAATCTGATTGAAACCGTCAAATACAGAGTCGAGGAATTCACCGGACTTGAAGTAGATAAGGTTAACATCTACGTAGAAGGCGTTAAAGTGATTGATTAAGGAGGATTTTTGTTGTGGCAGTAACAACAATCGACGCTAAGATGCTTTCTAAGATGTTCTTAGCAGGTGCAAATAATTTAAATGCAAAAAAAGAATGGATCAATGAGTTAAATGTATTCCCGGTTCCGGACGGCGATACCGGTACGAATATGACCATGACCATTATGTCCGCATCCCGTGAACTTTCACAGGTAGACCAGGCGAATATGGCTGCGGTTTGCAAGGCAGTATCATCCGGTTCATTGCGCGGTGCAAGAGGTAACTCCGGCGTTATCTTATCGCAGCTGTTACGTGGCTTTACCAAGTCTGTCGCTGATAAGAGCGAATTGAATGTACAGGATCTTTCCGTTGCGTTTGATAAGGCTGTCGAGACTGCTTACAAAGCTGTCATGAAGCCGAAGGAAGGTACGATCCTGACAGTTGCCAAGGGCGGCGCCGTGAAAGCCAAAGATCTGGCCGAACAGAATGTTTCTCTGGAAGTGTTTATCGAAGAAGTGATCAAGCATATGGACAGCGTGCTGGAGCAGACTCCGGAGATGCTGCCGGTGTTAAAGCAGGCGGGTGTTGTGGATTCCGGCGGTCAGGGTCTGATGCAGGTGCTCAAGGGTGCGCAGGATGCATTCCTTGGAAAAGAACTGGATCTGACGATCCCTGCAGCTGAGACCAAAGCATCCGAGAAGAAGAGCTACGATGCACAGGCCGATGTCAATATCAAATATGGCTATTGCACAGAGTTTATCATTCTGCTGAATAAAGAGTTTAATGCAAAGACGGAAAAGGATTTTAAGACCTTCTTAGAGTCCATCGGTGATTCCATTGTTCTGGTTGCGGACGATGAGGTCGTAAAGGTTCATGTACACACCAATGATCCCGGTTTTGCGATCCAGCGTGCTTTAAAATACGGTCAGCTTTCCAACATGAAGATCGACAACATGCGTCTTGAGCATCAGGAGACCATATTTAAGAAACAGGAAGCTGAGAAGGCAGCCAAAGAGCAGGAAGAAGCAGCACCTGTTATGGAACACAAAGATACCGCCTTTATTGCGGTTTGTGCAGGCGATGGTTTGGCGGAGATCTTCCGTGGCCTTGGCGTGGATTATGTCATCGAAGGCGGCCAGACCATGAATCCGAGTACGGAGGATATGCTCAATGCCATTGACAAAGTCAATGCAGACAATGTCATCATCCTTCCGAATAACAAAAATATCATCCTGGCAGCCAATCAGGCACAGTCCCTGGTAGAGAATAAAAAGATCTTTGTCGTACCGACCAAGACGATCCCGCAGGGAATCACGGCAGTGATCAACTACGTTGCAGATCTTGGTGCACAGGAAAATGTAGATGCCATGACCGAGGAGATCAGAAATGTCAAGAGCGGCGAGGTCACATATGCCGTTCGTGATACGCAGATCGAAGATAAGGTCATCAAGCAGGGCGATTTTATGGGCATCGGTGACAGCGGAATCCTTTCCGTGACCGACAATCGCGATAACACCACGCTGAAGATGCTGGAAGCAATGATCTCAGATGATACGGAGCTGATCAGTATTTATTACGGCTCGGATGTTTCCGAAGAAGATGCAGAGAAATTGGCAGATGTGATCCGTCAGACCTTCGCAGATTGCGATGTGGAATTACAGTATGGCGGTCAGCCGATCTATTATTATATCGTTTCTGCAGAATAAGCAGCATGATGGGCCCTTCAAACGGTTGTTTGAAGGGCTTTTTCTGTCTATGGGGGCAAGATGAAACTGTCAGATCCGATCACCGCGGTCAAGGGCATCGGTGATAAAAGTGCTAAGGCACTGACCAAATTACATATCGAAACGGTGCAGGATCTGATCCGGACCTATCCCAGAGATTATGACCGTTTGGAAGAAATTTCGCAGATTTCCGATCTGCAGGAGGGTGAGCGTGCGATCGTTCGTGCACAGGTGGTCGGATATCCTTCGACGAGGAAAGTGCGTGCTCTTTCGATCACGACCATGAATGTTTCGGATGGCACAGGAAAACTGCAACTGACGTTTTTCAATATGCCGTATGTGGCGAAAAGTATGCCGGCCGGTTCTGTTGCGCTGTTTCGCGGGAAGGTTTCTTTTCACGGGAAAACGCCGGTCATGGAACAGGCCAAAATGATGACGCAGGCGGAATACGATAAGCTTTCGAAAAGTTTGTTGCCGATGTATCCGCTGACCTTTGGTATTCATCAATCGCTGATGCGAAAAGCGGTGGAACAGGTCTTGCGGGAAGTGACGTTTGCAGAGATCCTGCCGGAGGAGATCATCGGGCAGTTTTCTCTGATGGGATATCAGGAAGCGCTGGCGCAGATCCATTTTCCGGACGATGAGCCATCTTATCGTAAAGCGCATGACCGTTTGGCGTTTCAGGAGTTTCTGGAATTTATTCTGGCGGTACGCCGGATGAAAGATCATGAACAGGAACAGGAGAATGCGTTTCCGATGATCGATGTCGCGGATACGCATCGTTTGTTGGAAGCTTTGCCGTATCAGCTGACAGAGGATCAAAAGAAGGTATGGCAACAGATCGAAGCAGATCTCTCCGGCAAGGTGCGGATGAATCGTCTGGTACAGGGTGACGTGGGCTCCGGCAAAACGATTCTTGCAACGCTTGCCCTGTTAAAAACCGTTGCCAATGGCTATCAGGGAGCACTGATGGCACCGACGGAAGTTCTCGCGCTGCAGCATTTTGAAAGCATTCGGGAACTGTCCAGAACGCATCATTTGCCGCTGATGCCGATTCTTTTGACCGGATCGCTGACGGCCAAAGAAAAGAAGCAGGCGTATGAACTGATCGCCCGGGGGGATGTGAACTGCATCATTGGGACGCATGCGTTGATCCAGGATCCGGTCGAGTATCACAATCTGGCGCTGGTCATCACGGATGAGCAGCACCGTTTTGGCGTGAAACAGCGGGAGACGTTTTCGAAAAAAGGCAAAACACCGAATGTTTGCGTCATGAGTGCAACGCCGATCCCGCGGACGCTTGCGATGATTCTTTACGGAGATCTGCATATCTCCGCGATCCATCAGTTGCCGGCCAAGCGTTTGCCGATCCTAAACTATGTGGTCGACCCTTCGATGAGAGAGCGGCTGTACCGGTTTATCGAAAAAGAAGCCGCACAGGGACATCAGAGCTTTGTCATTTGTCCAATGATCGAAACGGATGAAGAAGATGATCCCAAACTGACTGATGTCAAACATTACGGACAAAACTTGCGGAAAACGTTGCCGAATCTGACGGTGGAGATCCTGCACGGGCAGATGAAACCTAAGGAAAAGAGTGCGATCATGAATCGATTTGCACGCGGAGAGATCGATGTGCTGGTTTCCACGACCGTGATTGAGGTCGGGATCAATGTTCCGAATGCAACGATCATGATGATCGAAAATGCCGAGCGTTTCGGTCTGGCGCAGCTCCATCAGTTGCGAGGACGCGTCGGCAGAGGTGATCTGCAATCTTATTGTATTTTTGTCAATTGTGCAAAGGACGATCATTCCAAAGAGCGTTTGAATGTCTTAAAGTCTTCCAATGACGGGTTTCATATCGCGGAAGAAGACTTGCGTCTGCGCGGGCCGGGAGACTTATTCGGAGTACGGCAGAGCGGTGAGATGAATTTTCATCTGGCGGATATTTATCAGGACAAAGACTTGCTGCTGATGGCAGATGAGGCGGCCGGGATGATGGAAAAAAGCAAAATGGGCAATTTGTATATGGAAACTTTGCCGGAAATTTTGTAACATTGTTATATTGTAGATCAATGGAGGATATTACTTATGAGCAAGGTTGCCGTGGTAACCGATACCAA
>JAILPR010000143.1 GCA_024699355.1 Lachnospiraceae bacterium | reverse complement strand
CAACCGTGCGAAGCTCTTTGTTTTGGGGCTTGTTAATCCAGGTTCAGTTTCCTGTTGGAAACCAGAATCGAGATGCCATAGTATACTGCGATCCATACAATGGAGAGGAGCGCATTGTAGATAAACTGCTGATTAATGTAGCCTGCGACTTCTATATCGGAGAGCACGGCCTGTGTCTCAAAGAGGTTAAACGGAGAGGAACCTACCGCAACGATCGTTTCGACAAGGCCTGCCACAAAGGCTGCACCAAAGTAGCAAAGGATCGAGCCGATGATCTTGTGCTTTTCCCAGAGCTGACCGACACTGATCGCAAAGTAGATCATCATCAGTGATGCGATCGCATCCAGAGCGGATGCCAGGACCGTGCGGACCAGGAACGACGAAAGCCCGTTTAACTGATAATCATTGATCACTTCCGCAAGATCTGCAAAGAACTCCTCCATGGTAATGTTTGCTTCCGCGGTGATGGCACCGAAAAAGCCTGCACTTGGCAGAAGCACGGCAGCACATGCGCCGAGCAGCAGTACGAACATCCAGACGATCCCGACGATCATACGGGAGGTGACCACCTGTGTGATGCTCGCCGGCAGGGTAAAGGATAAGTATCCCTGCGTGGTATATAAGTTACGATAGTAATGTATGACCAGATAGACAAAGCCGATCACCGAAAGTGCGACCAAAGCGACAATATAGCCCATGGCCAGGAAGATCAGTGTGACCTGCTGGATATCGTTTAATTCCTGATCCAACGGAAAGAAACGGAGAAAGCAGGATGCGGCCGAGCCGATCACGACCAAAAGTGCCGTGATCCCGACGATGACTTTCCAGGTCGCGATAAAATCATGTTTGATTAATTTCCCTAACATCTGAATACCTCCCTGAATAATGCATCTACGGATTTACCTTCTGTTTCGCGGATCGCATCCACGGAAGTGTGGAGATTGATCGTACCGTTCTTTAAGAAGATGACTTCATCGAGCACCGGCTCTACATCCGCGATCAGGTGGGTGGAGATCAGGATGGATGCTTCCGGATCGTAGTTGCTGATGATGGTTCGTAAAATATAATCTCTGGCAGCGGGATCGACACCGGCGATGGGCTCATCTAAGATGTAGAGCTTGGCACGGCGACTCATCACGAGGATGAGCTGAACCTTTTCCTTATTGCCTTTCGAGAGCGTCTTTAAGCGGACATCCGGGCGGATCCCGAGGTTTGCAAGCATCTCATAGGCACGCGTCGGATCGAAGTCCGCATAGAAGTCCATGAACATCTCGATGCTCTCGCGAATGGTCATATAGTCATTTAAATAGGTGCGATCCGGCAGGTAAGCGATGATGCTTTTGGATTTGGGACCAACCTTATTGCCGTCGATCAGCACGTCTCCCGATGTGGGCTGCAGGAGACCGCAGACGATCTTGATCAGCGTCGTCTTGCCGCTACCGTTTGGTCCAAGCAGGCCGATGATGTGTCCCCCGGTCAATGTCAGATCGATCTGGGAGAGTGCCGGCTGATCCTTGGGATCATAAATCTTGGTGAGCTGATGAAGCTCTAATAATTCACTCATAATCTCTGCTCCTTATTTTAGGGTATGTGGGGTACCCGTCTGTTACATCCATGTGGGGTAGATGTATCTGTTACTTGTCTGTGTATTTCTCAGTGTACTTCTCAACCAGCTTGACGATCTCCGCGCCGGATAAGCCAAGCTGTTTCATCCGTTCGATGAATGCTTTGATCTGCTCAGTTGCCAATTCTTCTTTCAGTCCTTCGATCATGCTCGTATCCTCCGTAATAAAGCGACCGCTGGTCCGCTCGGAATGGACCAGACCTGTTCTCTCCAGTTCGCTGAGTGCGCGCTGCATCGTGTTCGGATTGACCGAAGCCTGCGATGCGAGCTCGCGGACACTCGGCACCTTTTCACCCGGCTGATAAGTGCCGGAGACGATGTCGTTTTGCAGATGCTCGACGATCTGAAGGAAGATGGGACGGTCGTTGTCAAGATTCCATGACATTTACGCTCCTCCTTTCTTAGATGGTAAGGGTGGTTACCCTACAGTTCGTAGGTGGTGTTCCTTTGTATTTCTGTACTAGTCAACTAGTACAATAATATAATCATACAGTTAAAAGAAAATGTCAACACTTTTTTGAAAAAAAATAAAAAGGCCGACGAAACGTTGAGACTTTTGAAGACGCGTTTATTCCTGCCACAATATGCTATCAGTATAGCGATAACTAACTTAAAGATATCAGTATTTACAAAGGTTTAAGGGGAGTTTGCGAAACGCTTAATCGGACGAAAGTTTCGAAAAAATGATCGATGAGAGGTGACAAGAAGTGTGGGAAAGAGTAAACTAATTAAAGTATTTGAAGTAATTACAGAAAGGACTACACCATGGTACGCATTATCGCAGACAGCACTTGTGATCTGACAAAGGACCTGATCGAGGAGTATCAGATCCGGATCATCCCGCTTTATGTACGACTCGGAGAAGAGGAGTATCAGGATGGCATTAACATCCAACCGGAGGAACTCTTTGCCTGGTCCGATGCACACGGAGAGACACCCAAGACCGCAGCACCGAGCGTTCAGGATGTGCAGCAGTATCTGGACAAAGCAAGTGGCGACGAATATGTCATCTTTACCATCTCAGCATCGATGTCCGCCTGTTTTAACAACTGCAGACTTGCTGCCGAAGACCTGGGGATGGAAGATCGCGTCTTTGTGATCGACTCACAGAACCTCTCGACCGGGATCGGCCTGCAGATCCTGCGTGCCGCAGAGCTTGCAAAAGAAGGCAAAAGCGGAAAAGAGATCGAAGCAGAGATCCTTTCGATGCGGGAAAAGGTTCGTGCCAGCTTTGTCATCGACACGCTGACCTATCTACACCGCGGCGGCAGATGCTCCGGCATGGCAGCGCTCATCGGCTCTGCGCTAAAACTGCATCCGAGGATCGCTGTGGCAGAGGGTGCGATGCATCCGGAAAAGAAATACCGCGGCAAAGACAAAGCCTATGTCATGGCCTATGTAAAAGATATGGAAGAAGCACTTCAAAATGCGCGCCCGGAGAGAGTCTTTATCACGCATTCCACCTGCAGAGCGGAAGTCGTCGAAGAAGTGCAGCGATATTTGGAATCCCTGCATCACTTTGATGCGATCCTTGAGACCAACGCAGGCGCGGTCATCTCATCGCACTGTGGCCCGGGAACCCTCGGGGTATTGTTTGTCGCGGAATAAAAACAGAGCGTCGGTTACTTTTCGGAAGTAACCGGCGCTCTTTGACGTTCTCGATCGCTCGTTATCTTGCGACCTGCGCAAAAAAACTTTGCGCGGCGCGCTCTTATTTTCCTTTAAAGAAGGATACCACTTCAGCTTCGCTGTACTGGCTCATCAGAGATGCCATTTTCAGGTCATCTTCGACGATGCCGTTCTCACCGTTTGCACCGCCGTAGTAGTACTTTGTCTTGGTCGCCGCATCGGTATAGAAGGCTTCGACCAGAGTCAGAGCACCGTCTGCTACGGTGTACTTCAGGACAGATGTGCTGTCTGCGACAAAGAGGCAGCCATCTGCAACCGCCATCGGGTAGGCCATGCCGTTTGCTGTGACATAGCCGAGGTAGGTCGGGATGGTATCTGCGTAATAATAGATCTCAGAACTGTCGGATCCGTAGGTGCCTGCTTCTGCACCGATCGCCGGAGCGATGGCATCTGCAACGAGCAGGACATCGGTCTCGCCGAGGACGACATTGGCATAGCCGTTTTTCTCTTCTAAGGTATCAACGATCTGGGTAAAGGTATCACAGCCGCTGATGTCACGTGCTTCGTGTGTGCTTTCCGGACAGATGATCGCAAGAACATCCTCTGCGGACATCTCTTCGGTGATCGCACCCATGGATGCTGTATCTGCAGCAGCTTCGGTCTCTGCAGCAGTTTCGGTTTCAACTGCGGTTTCGGTTTCGGCAGCTTCGGCAGCGGCATCGCCGGCAGCTTCGGCAGCACTCTCTACGACAGCTTCCGTAGTGCTCTCTGCCGGCTCCGCAGCAGCTTCGCCGCAGCCGATCATGGATAAGGACAGGATTCCTGCCAAACTGAATGCAACAAATTTTCTCATAATCTATCTCCTTAAAAAATTTGAATCATAACGCGAGAAATTATACGTCAGATGTAGGAAAAAAGCAAATCGAAAGTTCTGATTGCGCGCAGGGGCAGGGTATGTGAAGATAGAGGGAGAGGCGCGCAGGAGAAGGCGCGCAGAGAAGATCCGGCGCGGGGGCGTGCCGGGAGAGAGGCGAGCGTGGTGCGCCGGGAGAGAGGTGCGCGCAGCGCGCCGGATTGGGGGCTTTATGAATCGAACGATCGAAGTCGTGCAGACGATCCTGCCGGTGGTACTGATGCTGGCGGTCGGGATGATCTGCAGAAGTAAACAGATTTTATCCAGAGAGGGGATCAATGCGCTTAAGAGCGTGGTGGTCAATATCACGTTGCCAGCGGTGCTGATCGGCGCGTTTGCGACGACAAGCTATACCCTGATGGACATCGTGGTGCCGCTGATGATCTTTGTGGTCTGCTTTGCAGCATGGGCGCTGGGCGTAGCGGCGATGAAGGCCTTTCATATGTCCTCGCGTTTTGTGCCATTTCTGACGACCGGATTCGAAGCGGGAATGCTGGGGTATGCACTGTTCCAGATGTTATATGGGGCGGAGCGGACGGCAGATTTTGCCAGGATCGACTTAGGGCAGGTGCTCTTTGTCTTTACCGTATATAAGATGCTGCTCGGGCTCGGAGATGCGGAGCGGAAAGAGACGAAGGTGCTCCTCAAAGAAATGATCCTTTCGCCGATCATCATCGCAATCATCGTGGGCGTATTGCTCGGGGCAAGTGGGCTGTATGCGGCGCTTGTGCCATCGGGGATCAGCGGCGTGCTGACAGCGTGTACGGACTTTATCGCGGCGCCGACCAGTGCGATCATCCTCTTAACGATCGGCTACGATCTGGTCTTTGCGGACATTCCGTGGCTGCAGGCGGGCAAGGTCGTGGCGCTGCGCTTTGCGATCATGATGGTGTTGCGCGCCGTGGTGCTGGTGATCTTAAATATCGTGTGGCCGGAGAGCGGCCTTAGGCAGGCGATCAACGTGATGTTCATCCTGCCGCCGCCGTATGTGCTGCCGGTCTTTGCGGATGATGAAGCGCAGAGAGTGTACGTTTCTTCGGCACTGTCACTCTCGACACTGGTCTCCATCGCAGGCTTTGCGGTGCTGGCCGTGATCGGCTAGTTTGTCTGCTTGCGGTATTCGCTGGGCGTGACGCCTTCGAATTTCTTGAACTGGCGCATGAAGTGCAGTTCGTTCTCATATCCGCAGACGGCCGAGATCGCGCGGATGCTCATCTCACTTTGGGTGAGGTAGTACTTCGCCTGCGTGAGGCGGGCATTGATCATGTCCTGCTGGCAGGAGCACCCGAAGAACTGTTTGTAGAGGTGCTGGAAATGGGAGATGCTCAGCCACATGGACTCCGCCAGTTCCGCGACGCTGTGGCGGATCGACGGATTGTTATAGATCCCGGTCCGGAGCGAAGAGAAGGAGGCGTAGTATTTCTGCGTCGGATCATCTTCCACGGAGGCCTGCAGTTCTTCACTCAGGGTGTAAAGAAAGGCCTGCGCCATGTGGTCGAGGATCTGTTCTTTGTAGGAAGCGCCCGTTAAATAGATGTCGGACATGAGCCGCACATGATCCGAGAGTTTGTGGAGATTTCGCGGGACCATGGGCCGATAAAGCGGGATCTGCAGCTCCTCTAAGAGGTGCGCGGATTCTTCGGTAAAGAGCACATGGATCCAGTCGTCATTATAATCCGGTGTGTCACATCCATAATGAATGGTACTGCCGGGAGGAAAGCAGATACAGCTATTCTCCGGAAGGACCTCTTTGGAACCGTCCAGGTATACCCAGGCGGTTTTTTTGATGAGCAAAAAGAGGTAGTCGGACGGGATCTCGTGATATTTGATGTTACAGGGTTTCTTATGATGCGAGTCGTGGCCGCATCCACGGATGATGATCATAGCGTTCCTTTCAGCGCGCGGTGGCGCGCTTTTTGATGCGTTCATAGCCTGCCGGCCGCCGCGCGGCGCTTTGACCGCGCCGCGGCGCCCAAAGCGGCGCAAACCATGAAAGCAGATTAGGTCAGTTGTTCACATCATAGGCTATTGTTCCTGCCATGTCAATTCGATAGCATAGATAACGTAAACAGTGCATCTTATGAGAACGGCACAGGCGAAGGGGAAGCTGTGCTGCGAAGTAATCATGGATTGTGTCAGTTTACAAGTTCAACGTAACATGGGGGTTATGATGAAGAGACTTACCAATATCTTTACAGAACTGGGTAAGAACAGGGT
>JAILPR010000122.1 GCA_024699355.1 Lachnospiraceae bacterium | reverse complement strand
CATTTCATGGAAGAGGATAAAAAAGAATTCTATCACTACTATGCGACGATGATGGAGCCGTGGGACGGACCGGCAGCGATCCTCTTTACCGACGGTGATGTCGTTGGTGCGACACTGGATCGAAACGGCCTGCGTCCGAGCCGCTACTATATTACGGATGATCATCGCCTGATCCTCTCATCGGAGGTCGGTGTCCTGGACATCGAGGCGGAGCACATCGTCGAAAAATCGCGTCTGCAGCCAGGTAAGATCCTTCTGGTCGACACCGTCAAGAAGCGCATGATCACGGATGAAGAGTGCAAAGAATACTATGCAAACCAGCATCCGTACGGCGAATGGATCGACCGCAACCTCATCCATCTGCGTGACCTCGAGATCCCGAACAAGAAGATTCCGACGCATACGCAGCAGATGAGAGATCAGCTGTACAAGGTCTTTGGTTACAGCTACGAAGACGTCAAGGGAGGGATCCTTCCGATGGCGGAGAACGGCATCGAAGCGACGGCGTCCATGGGACATGATGTGCCGCTTGCTGTACTTTCCGAACGGAATCAGCCGCTCTTTTACTACTTTAAGCAGTTATTCGCACAGGTGACCAACCCGCCGATCGACTCTCTGAGAGAAGAAATCGTGACGGACACCACGGTCTACGTAGGATCCGATGGCAATCTCCTAACGCCCGGTGCCGACAACTGCCGCGTTCTCGAGATCGACAATCCGATCCTGACGGGCGTGGATCTGATGAAGATCAAACATTTAAACCAGCCTGGCTTAAAGTCCACGGTGATCTCGCTCCTGTATTACAAGAACACGTCACTTAAAAAAGCACTGGATCAGCTGCTGGTCAGCGTGGATCGTGCTTACGCCAAGGGCTTTAACATCGTGATCCTCTCCGACAGAGGCGTCGATGAAAACCACGTGCCGATCCCTTCGCTCCTGGCAGTCTCCGCAGTGGAGCAGCATCTGGTAGCGACCAAGAAGCGCACGGCGGTATCCATCATCTTAGAGAGCGCAGAGCCGCGTGATGTCCATCAGATGGCGACACTCCTCGGCTTTGGTGCCAGAGCGATCAACCCGTATCTGGCACATGAATGCATCGCGGAACTGATCGACCTGGCGATCCTGGATAAGGATTATCATACCGCGATCGCGGATTATAACTTCGCGATCCTGCACGGCATCGTCAAGATCGCAGCCAAGATGGGTATTTCAACCCTTCAATCGTATCAGTCGGCCCGCATCTTTGAAGCGATCGGCTTAAGCAAAGAACTGATCGATGAATACTTCACCGGCACCGTCAGCAGAGTCGGCGGCATCGGGATCGAAGAGCTGGATAAAGAAGTCGCACAGCGCCACGATCATGCTTTTGATCCGCTGGGACTGGGGACAGACACGAGTCTGGACAGCATCGGCTTCCATAAGCTTCGCAGCGGTGATCAGACAGAAGATCACCTCTATAACCCCAAGACGATCGTCATGCTTCAGCAGGCGACACAGAGCGGGGATTACGAGAAATTTAAAGAATACACGGATCTGGTGGATTCGGAGATCCCGCACACGCTGCGCGGTCTCTTGACCTTCGATCCGCAGAATAAACCGATCCCGATCTCCCAGGTCGAGCCGGTATCCGAAATCGTCAAGCGCTTTAAAACAGGTGCGATGTCGTATGGTTCGATCTCACAGGAAGCACACGAAACCCTGGCGATCGCCATGAACCGGCTGGGCGGCAAGTCCAACACCGGTGAAGGCGGTGAGAATCCGGAGCGTTTCGGTACGGAGAAGTGCAGTGCGATCAAGCAGGTGGCATCCGGACGATTCGGTGTGACCAGCGAATATCTGGTCAATGCCAAGGAGATCCAGATCAAGATGGCGCAGGGCGCAAAGCCCGGCGAAGGCGGACACCTGCCCGGTAAGAAGGTATATCCGTGGATCGCAACGAGACGTTATTCGACCCCGGGGGTGGCATTGATCTCGCCGCCACCGCATCATGATATCTACTCGATCGAAGATCTGGCACAGCTGATCTTTGATTTAAAGAATGCCAACAGAAAGGCAAGGATCTCTGTCAAACTGGTGTCGGAAGCAGGCGTCGGGACGATCAGTTCCGGTGTAGCCAAAGCCGGCGCACAGGTTATTTTGATCTCGGGTTATGACGGTGGTACCGGTGCGGCACCGCAGAGTTCCATCCATCATGCGGGGCTTCCGTGGGAACTGGGACTGGCAGAGGCACATCATACGCTGATCGAGAACGGCCTGCGGGATAAGGTCATCCTGGAGACCGACGGTAAGCTGATGAGCGGCCGGGACGTTGCGATCGCAGCACTGCTCGGTGCCGAGGAATTCGGCTTTGCAACCGCTCCGCTCGTGACCATGGGCTGCATGATGATGCGCGTATGTAATCAGGATACCTGTCCTTTTGGTATTGCGACACAGAATGCGGAACTTCGTAAGAGATTTAAAGGAAAACCGGAGTACGTCATGAACTTCATGACCTTCATCGCACAGCAGTTGCGGGAGATCATGGCGGAGCTCGGTTTCCATACCATCGATGATATGGTCGGCAGAACCGATTGCCTGAGAATGAAAGATCATCAGGTGACGGAGCGTGCGGAGACGGTAGACCTTTCCATGCTGCTGGATCGCAGCTATGCAAAGAGCGCGCACAGACACTTTAAACCAAAGAATGCATATGACTTTGAACTGGAAAAGACGATCGATGAGGCAGTCCTGCTTCCGGCATTTGCGGAAGCGTTAAAGACCGGAGAAAAGACCTCCTGCAAGATCGATGTGAACTGTACCAACAGAACGGTCGGTACCATCTTTGGCTCGGAGGTCACCGAGATCTTCGGGGATCGCCTGGCGGAAGATACCTTTACGGTAAACTGCGAGGGCGGCGGCGGACAGTCCTTTGGCGCATTTTTGCCAAAGGGTGTGACGATGCACCTGACAGGTGATGCAAACGATGGCTTCGGCAAAGGCTTATCGGGCGGTAAGCTCGTGGTCGTGCCACCTGCGCAGGCGACATTTGAAGCAGCGCAGAACATCATCATCGGTAACGTGGCACTCTACGGTGCAACGGCCGGCAAGGCATACATCAACGGTGTCGCGGGAGAGCGTTTCTGCGTCAGAAACTCCGGTGCGGTAGCCGTTGCGGAAGGCTGCGGCGACCATGGGCTCGAGTATATGACCGGCGGATGTGCGGTCATCCTGGGAAGCACCGGCAAGAATTTTGCAGCAGGGATGAGCGGCGGTATCGCCTATGTCCTGGATGAGGGACATGACCTGTACAAACGTCTGAACAAAGACATGGTATCGCTCTATGAAGTGACGGAAAAATACGATGTGACAGAGCTTAAGTCGATCCTGGAAGACTATGTCAAAGAGACCGGCTCGATCCACGGCAAACAGATCCTGGAGCAGTTCGATGCATATCTGCCGCACTTTAAAAAGATCGTACCGAATGACTACCAGAAGATCCTGGCGGCGATCAGTAAGTACGAGGAGCAGGGAATCAAGCACGAAAGCGCAGTACTCGAAGCATTTAACGAGATCACTCACGCGGAACATAAAGGGGCGTAACGATGGGCAAAACAACCGGTTTTATGGAATATCAAAGAATAGAAGAAGAATGTATCGGTGTTCGTGAGCGTATCGGCAACTTTAATGAGTTCCATGAGCACTTGAATGAAGAGGAGCGTAAGCATCAGGCCGCACGCTGCATGAACTGCGGCGTGCCGATGTGCCAGTCGGCGATCAAACTGGCCGGGATGGTCACCGGCTGTCCGCTGCACAATCTGATCCCGGAATGGAATGACGAGATTTATCGCGGGCATTACAGCCACGCACTGACCAGACTCTTAAAGACCAGTAATTTCCCGGAATTTACCGGGCGCGTGTGTCCGGCACTTTGCGAAAAGGCCTGCATCTGCGGGACGATCGAAGATTCCGTGACGATCCACAACAATGAGCTGTTTCTGATCGAAAAAGCATTTCATGACGGCGAGATGAAGCCGCGGATCCCGGCGGTTCGAAGCGGGAAAAAAGTGGCGGTCATCGGCAGTGGCCCCTCGGGCCTTGCAGTCGCGGATCAGCTCAATCACAGAGGACATCTCGTGACGGTCTTTGAGCGGGATGATCGGATCGGCGGACTGCTGATGTACGGCATTCCGAATATGAAGCTGCAAAAGGAAGTGATCTTCCGCAGGCAGCAGCTGATGGAAGAAGAGGGCGTTATCTTTCAAACGTCCGTGGACATCGGCAGGGATAAAAAAGCAAGCGACCTCTTAAAAGAGTTTGATGCCGTGGTGCTGTGCTGCGGAGCCAAGAAGGCCAGAGCACTGGCGGTAGAGAATTTTGAAACGACAGAGGGTGTGTACTACGCAGTCGACTTTTTGAAATCCACGACCAAAGCACTGATTCAGGGCGGCGCACTGCTGCAGCATAAGGTGACGCTTGAAAATATCGTACCGGATGCCTATATCAATGCCAGGGATAAAAACGTGGTGATCGTCGGCGGCGGTGATACCGGCAATGACTGTGTCGGCACCTGTATCCGGCATGGCTGCAAGTCGGTGACACAGATCGAGATGATGCCGTGTCCTCCCAAGGAGCGCACAGCAAGTAATCCTTGGCCGCAGTGGCCCAAGGTATTAAAGACAGATTACGGTCAGCAGGAGGCCATCGAAGTCTTCGGCTATGATCCGAGAATTTATGAGACGACGGTCAAAGAACTGATCACCAAAAAAGGAAAACTGACCGGGGTCAAAACCGTTCAGGTAAAGTTTGAAAACGGACGTCTCACAGAACAAAAAGGGACGGAGCAGGTGATCAAGTGCGACTTACTGCTCGTCGCGGCCGGATTTGTCGGCTGTCAGGATTATGTCGCACAGGAATTTGGACTTACATTAACCCAGCGGGGAACCGTGGCGACCACCACGCCGGAAAAATATCGCAGCAATGTGGATAAGGTATTTACCGCAGGGGATATGCATAGAGGTCAGTCACTTGTCGTATGGGCGATCGCGGAAGGCAGAGCGTGCGCCAAAGAAGTGGATGAGTATCTGATGGGCTACAGCAACATGTAAGAGAAGGAGGAGTCAATATGAGTGAAGAAATTTTATCTGCAATCAATTCTGAAGTATTTGGCGTATGGTTCCTGATCGGTGCCGCACTGGTATTCTGGATGCAGGCAGGCTTTGCAATGGTGGAAGCAGGCTTTGCCAGAGCAAAGAACGCCGGCAACATCATCATGAAGAACCTGATGGACTTCTGTATCGGTACCGCGATGTTTATCATCATCGGTTTCGGTCTGTTTCTTGGTGAAGATACGCTGATGGGTCTGGTCGGCATGCCGAACATGGACATCTTTACCAACTATGCAAACTTTGATTGGTCCGGTTTCGTATTTAACCTGGTATTCTGTGCGACAACCGCGACGATCGTATCCGGTGCTATGGCAGAGCGTACGAGATTCATCTCTTACTGTGTATATTCTGCTGTCATTTCCGGTATCATCTACCCGATCGAGGCACACTGGACCTGGGGCGGCGGCTGGCTTGCACAGATGGGCTTCCACGATTTTGCAGGTTCCAACTGTATCCATATGGTCGGCGGTATCTGCGCCCTGGTAGGTGCATGGATGCTGGGTCCCCGTATCGGTAAGTTCTCCAAAGATGAGAGCGGCAAGATCACCAAAGTCAATGCATTCCCAGGTCATAACATCCCGATCGGTGCACTTGGTGTATTCATCCTGTGGCTGGGCTGGTATGGTTTCAACGGTGCTGCGGCAACTTCTGTAGCACAGCTTGGTGATATTTTTGTAACCACAACCATCGCTCCGGCGATCGCAACCGTTGTCTGCATGATCTTTACCTGGATCAAGTTCGGCAAGCCTGATGTATCGATGTGTCTGAATGCTTCTCTGGCAGGTCTGGTAGCCATTACCGCTCCCTGCGATACCGTAGATGCATTCGGTGCGATCGTGATCGGTGCCGTAGCAGGTCTTTTGGTTGTCTTTGGCGTATGGTTCTTAGA